>JAPOKE010000005.1 GCA_029977805.1 Phenylobacterium parvum
CACGGCCTGTGACGCCACATTGCCCGGGGTGGTGATAGCGACGATGCGGCCCAGGCGCAGGGCGCGGCGGGCGTGGTCGAGGCAGGCGCGGGCGGCTTCGGAGGCGTAGCCCCGGCCCCACACGCTGGCCAGGAAGGCGTAGCCGAGGTCGGGGTCCTTCAGGCCGTCGCGCTTCAGCACGCCGCACAGGCCCACGGGGCGGCCGCCGTCGCGCTCGGTCGCGCGCCACAGGCCATAGCCCTGGCCGGCGTAGGAGGCCCGGGGGCCCTCCTCGATATAGCGGCGGGCGCCCTCCAGGTCGCGCACGCCCCGGTCGCCGATGTTCTCCAGGAAGCCGGGCTCGTTCAGGAGGGCCAGGATGAAGCCGGCGTCGCGGTCGGTCTCCAGCTCGTCGAGGGTCAGCCGGGGCGTGTGGAGGATCACGCTCACCGGGGCGGCTCCAGGCGGGTGAGGAGGCTGGAGGTGTCCCAGCGGCCGCCGCCCAGGGCCTGAACCTCGGCGTACCAGGCGTCGACCTGGCGGGTCAGGTCGAGGCGGGCGCCGTTGCGGGCGGCCTCGTCCAGCACCAGGCCCAGGTCCTTGCGCATCCAGTCGACGGCGAAGCCGAAGTCGAACCTGCCTTCCGCCATGGTGGGCCAGCGGTTGTCCATCTGCCAGGACTGGGCCGCGCCCTGGGAGATGGCGGCCAGCACTTCGGCCGGGTCCAGCCCCGCCCGGCGGGTGAAGTGCAGGGCCTCGGCCAGGCCCTGGACGACGCCGGCGATGGCGATCTGGTTGACCATCTTGGTCAGCTGGCCGGCGCCGGGCCCGCCCATCAGGCGGATGGCGCGGGCGTAGGCCGCGATGACGGGCTCGGCCCGGGCGAAGGCGTCGGGATCGCCGCCGCACATGACGGTCAGCCGCCCGGCCTCCGCCCCCGCCTGCCCGCCCGAGACCGGGGCGTCGAGGAAGCTGTGGCCAGAAGCGCTGGCCAGGGCGGCCATGTCCCGCGCCAGCTCGGCGGAGGTGGTGGTGTGGTCGACGATGACGCCGCCAGGGGCCAGGGCCGGCAGGATCTGGGGGACCAGGCCGCGCACGTCGGGATCGGCGCCGACGCAGAGGGCGACCAGCCCGGCGCCCTCCGCCGCCGCCCCGGGGCTGTCGCAGGCGGTTCCGGCGTGCTGGTCCGCCCAGCGGCGGGCCTTGTCCGGGCTGCGGTTGAAGACCCGCACCTCATGCCCGGCCGCGGCCAGGTGGCCGGCCATGGGGAAACCCATGACGCCCAGTCCGATGAATGCGACCCGCATCCGCCCCTCCATCCTAAACCGCATCTTAACACTACCGTCCCATAGCCTGACCGGAGAGCAACGCCCGGAAGCGACCATGGCGAACGACGAACGGCCCGTTCTGATCAAGAAGGTCAAGAAGGTTTCCGGGGGCGGCCACCATGGCGGCGCCTGGAAGGTGGCCTATGCGGACTTCGTGACCGCCATGATGGCCTTCTTCCTGCTGATGTGGCTGATCAACACCACCAGCCCCGAGCAGAAGCGCGGCATCGCCGAGTACTTCGCCCCGGCCACGGTGTCGGACTCCACCTCCGGCGCGGGCGGGATCCTGGGCGGCACGGCCCTGGACGACAACGGCGCCAAGTCGGCGGGCTCCACCTCCATCATGGCCCAGATGGCGCCCGACACGCGCAACGCCCAGGACGGGCCGAACGCCGCCGCCTCGGTCTCCGACACCCTGGAGACGGCCCGGCAGAAGCGCGAGGAGGCCGAGTTCGACTCCGCCGCCCAGTCGCTGAAGCAGGCCCTGCAGTCCATGCCCGAGCTGGCCGAGCTGTCGAAGAACATCATCGTCGACAAGACGCCCGAGGGCCTGCGCATCCAGCTGGTCGACCAGGAGGGGCGCTCGCTCTTCGCCGAGGGCTCGTCCGTGCCGAACGACCGGGCGCGGGTGCTGCTGCGGGCGATCACCAAGACCCTGAACGAACTGCCCAACCGGATCTCGATCTCGGGCCACACCTCGGCCGACTGGCGCGGCGGCGAGGTGGACAGCGACTGGGCCCTGTCCTCGGCCCGGGCCGACGCCTCCCGGCGCATCCTGCAGGCCGCCGGCGTGGACAAGGACCGGGTCTACCAGGTCTCGGGCAAGGCGAATTCCGAGCCCCTCTACCCGGACGACCCCAGCCTGCCGGGCAACCGGCGCATCGCCATCGTGCTCCTGCGCGAAGCGCCCGTCCTGCCGCCCGAACCGGCCTTCTGACCTTGCGTGGCGAGAGCCTTGCGCCGCCGGTGCGGTTCGGGGTCTAGTCGGGGGCGTGACGCAGCACTTCCCCACCCGCCAGCTCCGGTTCTACCTGACCGCCCCGGCGCCCTGCCCCTACCTGCCCGACCGGCTGGAGCGGAAGGTGTTCGCCCACCTGCCCATGGGCGACGGCGCGGTGGTCAATGACGGCCTGAGCCAGAGCGGCTTCCGGCGCTCGCAGAACATCGCCTACCGGCCCGCCTGCGAGACCTGCGCGGCCTGCGTGTCGGTGCGCATCCCGGCGGCGGACTACGCCCTGTCGCGCTCGGACCGGAAGACCCTGAACCGCAACGCCGACCTGCAGCGCAGCCTGGTGGAGTCCGAGGCCACGGTGGAGCAGTTCGACCTCCTCGGCCGCTACCTGCGGGCCCGGCACGCCGAGGGCGGCATGACCGACATGGGCTGGCCCGACTTCGTCGCCATGGTCGAGGACACGCCGGTCCGCACCCACCTGATGGAATACCGCCTGCCCTCGCAGGACGGCGCGCCCGGCGAGCTGGTGGGCTGCGTCCTGGTGGACCTGCTCGGCGACGGCCTGTCCCTGGTCTATTCCTTCTACGACCCCGAGCTGCCAAGGCGCAGCCTCGGCCGGTTCATGATCCTCGACCACCTCGCCCAGGCGCGGCTGACGGGCATTCCCTACGTCTACCTGGGCTACTGGGTCCGGGGCTCGGGCAAGATGGACTACAAGGCCGGCTTCCAGCCCCTGGAGGCCCTCGGCCCCTCCGGCTGGAGGCTCCTGTCGGCCCGCGACCGCGACCCGGCCGTCCACAGCCTGTCCACAGGGGTCGCCGGGACATCCCCCGCCGAGGCCGCCGGCGCCGTCGACCCCTGAGGCCGAACCGGGCTAGCACCGGTGGGCATGACGCAGGCCCTGCTCGATTTCTGGAACCCGCTGTTCGCGGCGCGGGGCGAGTTCGTCGCCGGACCGGGCAACGCCGAGGCCCGGGCGCGGCTGGAGGCCTGGCCCCGGTGGCCCGCGGGCTGCCTGGTGCTGGCCGGCCCCGAGGGCTGCGGCAAGAGCCGGCTGGCCGAGGACTGGGCGGCGCGGGCCGGCGCCCTTGTCCTCGACCCCCGCCGCCCCGACGTCGCCGCGGCGCGCAGCCGTCCCGTCCTCCTGGAGGACGTCGACCGGGGCTTCTGCGACGAAGGCCTCTTCCACCTGATGAACCTCGCCCCTGTCAGCGGCGGCCTCCTGATGACCGCCCGCACGGCCCCCGCCGGCTGGTCCACCCCCCTGCCCGACCTGCGATCCCGCCTCCGGGCGGCGGAGGTGGCGACCATCGAGGGCATGGACGACGCCGTCCTGGAGCGCGTGCTGGAGGACTTCCTCCGGGCCCGGGGCATCCGCCCCTCCCCGGACCTCGCGCCCTACCTGGTGCGCCGGATCGACCGCTCCGCAGCGGCGGCGAGGGACGTGGTGGAGCGCCTGCACGAGGCCTCCGGGCGGTCCCATCGCCCGGTGACCCGGGCCCTCGCCCGGGAGATCCTCGGCGACGATGCGGAAAATCTTGACCTTTTCGGTCCCTGACAAGGAAACGTCACGGGCTTGGCCCATGACCGGGCGGATGCTACCGATCCCCTGAACGAGCCCCGCCCATGCCCCTCGCCAAGACCCCCGCCAATACCCCCGCCGAGACGGAAGACCGGGCCCGCAGCGCACCGCTGGACCGGGAGCTCATGCGTTCGCCCGAGCGCTTCTTCAACCGCGAGCTCTCCTGGCTGGCCTTCAACCGCCGGGTCCTGGCGGAAAGCCGCAATCCCCGCCATCCCCTGCTGGAGCGGCTGAGGTTCCTGTCCATCTCGGCGCACAACCTCGATGAGTTCTACATGGTCCGGGTGGCCGGCCTGAAGGCCCAGGTCCGCGAGGGCGTGCGCACGGTGAGCCAGGACGGCCTGACGCCCGCCGAGCAGCTGGAGCGGATCAACGCCGAGGCCGAGGACCTGATGGCCGACCAGCAGGCCCAGTGGCGCGACCTGGCCGCAGAGCTCTCAGGCCAGGGCCTGTCCCTCGTCTCGCCGGACAGCCTCAGCGAGGCGGACAAGGCGGCCCTGGAGGAGGCCTTCCTCGCCCGCCTGTTCCCGATCCTGACGCCCCTGGCCATCGACCCGGCCCATCCCTTTCCCTTCATCCCGAACCTGGCCTTCTGCCTGGTGCTGAAGCTGAGGCTGAAGGCCGAGCGCCGCTCGCTCTACGCCCTTGCCCCCATCCCCGCCCAGGTGGCGCGGTTCTGGGAGCTTCCCGCCCAGCCCGGCGCGCGCCGGCGCCCCGAGCGCCGCTTCGTGACCCTCGAGGCCCTGGTCTCCCTGTTCGTCGACCGCCTCTTCCCCGGCTCGAACGTGGAGGGCCAGGGCGTCTTCCGCCTGATCCGCGACTCCGACGTGGAAATCGAGGAAGAGGCCGAGGACCTGGTCCGGGAGTTCGAGGAGCGCCTGAAACAGAGGCGGCTGGGTTCGGTGGTGCGGGTGGAGATCGAGGCCGCCATGCCGCGCGACCTCCAGGACTTCATCTGCGAGAACCTTCACGCCCGCCGCGAGGACATCATCCGGATCGACGGGGTGCTGGGCCTGGACGAGCTGTCCCAGCTGATCCCCCCGAACCGGCCGGAGCTGAAGTTCCGGGCCTTCGAGCCGCGCTTCCCGGAACGGATCCGCGACCACGCCGGCGACTGCTTTGCGGCCATCCGCGAGAAGGACATCCTGGTCCACCACCCCTTCGAGAGCTTCGACGTGGTGGTCCAGTTCCTGCGCCAGGCGGCGCGCGACCCGCACGTCCTGGCGATCAAGCAGACCCTCTACCGGACCTCCCAGGACAGCCCCATCGTCGCGGCCCTGATCGAGGCGGCGGAGAACGGCAAGAACGTCACGGCCCTGGTGGAGATCAAGGCCCGGTTCGACGAGGAGGCCAACCTGAAGTGGGCCCGCGACCTGGAGCGGGCCGGCGTCCACGTCGTCTTTGGCTTCGTGGAGTACAAGACCCACGCCAAGCTCTCGATGGTGGTGCGGCGCGAGGGCGACCAGCTGCGCACCTACTGCCATTTCGGCACGGGGAACTACCACCCGCAGACGGCGCGGGTTTACACCGACCTGTCCCTCTTCACCTCCGACCCGGCCCTGGGCCGGGATTCGGCCCGGCTGTTCAACTACATCACCGGCTATGCCCGGCCGCAGCGGATGGAGAAGCTGTCCTTCTCGCCCCTGACCATGAAGACCGACCTGCTGCGGATGATCGCCGACGAGGCGGACAACGCCCGGGCCGGCAAGCCGGCGGCCATCTGGGCCAAGCTCAACTCCCTGGTCGACCCGGAGGTCATCGACGCCCTCTACGAGGCCAGCCAGGCCGGCGTGGACATCCGCCTGGTGGTGCGGGGCATCTGCTGCCTGCGCCCCGGCGTCCCGGGCCTTTCGGAGAACATCCGGGTCAAGTCCATCGTCGGGCGGTTCCTCGAGCACGCGCGGATCGTCGCCTTCGCCAACGGCGAGGCCATGCCCTCCGCCCAGGCCCGGGTCTTCATCTCCTCGGCCGACTGGATGCCCCGCAACCTCGACCGCCGGGTGGAGGCCCTGGCCCCCGTCGAGACGCCCACCGTCCACCAGCAGGTCCTGGACCAGATCCTCGTCGCGAACATCCGGGACGAGGCCCAAAGCTGGACGCTGGACGCCTCCGGCGGGTATAGCCGGGACCCCGCCTGGGATCACCCCGGAGCCTTTTCGGCGCACGAGTACTTCATGACCAATCCCAGCCTCTCGGGCCGCGGACACAAGGTGAAGGACCTGCCCGGCGCGATCGACCATGTGGCGACTCGCACCTAGCCGCGCGCCCGCGCCCCCCGGACCGCCGCCCGCGGAATCGCGGCATGCGGCCGTCATCGACATCGGGTCGAACTCCATCCGCCTGGTCGTCTACCGGCTCGAGGGGCGGGCCATCTGGACCGTCTACAACGAGAAGGCCCTGGCGGGGCTGGGCCGCGACCTGCAGACCACCGGCCGGCTCTCGCCCGAGGGTGTCGAGCTGGCCATGTCGGTCCTGCGCCGCTTCCGGGTCCTGCTCCAGGGCTGGAGCAGCCGCGAGACCTTCGTCGTCGCGACCGCAGCGGTCCGGGAGGCCCGGGACAGCCGCAACTTCCTGCGCGCCGTCGAGGAGGAGACCGGCATCACCGTCCGGGTGCTTTCCGGCGAGGAGGAAGCCCGCTACGGCGCCCTCGGCGTCCTGGCCGGCCAGGCCGACGCCGGCGGGGTCGCCGGGGACCTGGGCGGGTCCAGCCTGGAGCTCGTTCGCCTCGATGACCCTGGCCAGGGCGTGAGCCTGCCCCTCGGTCCCCTCGCCCTCGGCGCGCCGCGGCCGATGGACGCCGAACGGGTGCGCCGGGTCACCGCCCGGGCCCTGCGCCCCCACGCCGCCCGCCTGTCCAGCCGCGAGTTCCACGCCGTCGGCGGCGCCTGGCGGAACCTCGCCCTCCTGCACATGGAGCTGGAGGGCTACCCGCTGCACATCGCCCACCAGTACGAGATCCAGCGGACCGACCTCCTGGACATGTGCCGCTTCGTGGCCCGGCAGTCGCGCTCGTCCCTCGAGGGGATCCAGGGCCTGTCGCGCAAGCGCTTCGACACCCTGCCCTACGCCGCCGTGGTCCTCTCTGAGGTGGTCCAGGCCCTGGAGGTCCAGCGGGTCGTCATCTCGGCCTTCGGCCTGCGCGAAGGCCTGCTGCTGGAGTCCATGCCCGAGGCGGTCCGCGCCCTCGACCCCCTCGTGGGCGGCTGCGAGGCCCTTGTCGCCCAGAACGGCCTGACCTTCGACCTGGGGCCGGCCGTCGAGGCCTTCATCCGTCCCGTCTTCGAGACCCTGCCGCCAGCCTTCGGAACCCGTGACCCGGTCCTGGTGGCCGCCGCCTGCCGGCTTGCCGATCTCGGCGCCCGGCTCCATCCGGACCACCGGGCGGACCTCGCCTTCGAAAAGGCCCTGCGCGCGCCGATCGCCGGCATGACCCATCCGGAGCGCGCCTTCCTGGCCAGCGTGGTCTTCGCCCGCCACGCCTCGGCGCCGAACCCGCCCGAGCCGGAGGTCATCAACCGCCTTCTGTCGCCGGAACGCCGGATCCGCGCCCGGGCCCTGGGCTCGGCCATCCGGCTCGGATGCGACCTTGCCGGCCGGAACGTCGAGGTGCTGCGCCACGCAGCCCTCAGCCTGGAGAACGACCGGCTCCGCCTGTCGGCCGAGGAAGGCTGGGAAGACATGCTGCTCGGCGAGCAGACCGCCAAGCGGGCCATGACCCTGGCCCAGGCGCTGAAGATCCGCCTCCAGATGGGATGACCCGAGCGTGACCCAGGTCCTGATGTCAGAAGCCGCCTTCCACCGGATCCGGGACAGGATCGCAGGCCTGTCGCCCCGGCTCGACATCGTCACCGTGCCCGAGGCCGGCCGCTACAGCCGGGATGGTGCGGATGTCTCCGCCGCCGACCTGGCGCCCGAGATCGTCTGGAACACCCAGGAGGCCTACATGTCGGGCCTCCTGCCGACCCTCATGCGCCCCCTGCTCGACTGCCCTTCGGTGCGCTGGCTGCAGACCTTCAACGCCGGCCTGGACCTGCCCGTCTTCCGTCGCATCATGGAAAAGGGCGTCCGGATCACCAAGTCCTCGGCGCAGGGCGTGGTGATCGCCGAGTATGTCCTCGCCCACGCCCTCTCGCTGATCGTGCCCATCGACGCCCAGCGCGACCTGCAGGCCAGGAAGGAGTGGGGCCGTACACAGTACCGGGAGGTCAGCCAGACCCGCTGGCTGCTGGTCGGCTACGGCGCGATCGGCGAGCAGATCGCCCTGCGCGCCAGGGCCTTCGGCGTCGACCTGACCGTTGTCCGCCGCGGCGCGGAGGCGGGCCTCGCGCACAGGACCCTGCCCCTCTCGCGGATCGCCGAGGCCCTCCCGGACACGGACGTGGTGGTCCTCGCCTGCGCCCTGACGGACGAGACCCGGGACCTCTGCAACGACGCCTTCTTCTCCGCCCTGAAGCCAGGATCCATCCTCATCAACATCGGTCGCGGGGGCCTCGTCGACGAAGACGCCCTGAGGCGGGGGCTTGAGGCCGGTCGGCCCGGCCACGCCGTCCTCGACGTCTTCCAGACCGAGCCCCTGCCGGAGGATCACTGGATCTGGTCCCACCCCCGGGTGCGGGTCAGCGCCCACACGTCCAATTCCGGCGACGGCGTCCAGCCGCGGGCCGACGAGCAGTTCATCGCCAACCTGGGCCGTTACCTTGCCGGAGAGCCCCTGATGAACGAGGCGGCGAAATCCGAGGTGGGCCTGGCCTGACGGCTCAGGTGCGCACGATCTCCGTGCCCACGGGCGCCAGGGAGATGACGGCGAGCTTGAGGTGCTGCAGGCCGAACGGGATGCCGATGATGGTCAGGCAGAGGCCCAGTCCGAAGGTGATGTGCTGGATGGCCAGGTACCATCCGCCCAGGAGAAACCAGACCAGGTTGAGGAGCAGGCCCATGCACCCCGTGCCCAGGTCGCTGCGCGTGCGCGCAACCGCCTGCCGGCCGAACGGGGCGTAGCTGAATCGTCCGATCCTGAAGGCGGCGAAGGCCCAGGGAGCGCCGACGATGGTCAGGAACAGCAGGGCGCCGGCCAGCATCCAGAGGGTGCCGGCGATGAAGCCCCCGAGGACGAACCAGAGGACGTTGAGGATGAAGTTCATTCGCCCGGCGCGGGTCTCGGCGCCCGGCGCACCTCGACGACGCGCACCCGCGCGCCGTCCAGGACCAGGGCCAGTTCACCGCGCTTCAGCCGCAGGGCGTCGGCGCCAAAGGCTTCCTTACGCCATCCGGTGAGGGCCGGCGTATCGGCGTTGTCGTCCTGGGCGATCTGCTCCAGGTCGGACACGGTGGCGATCAGCTTGGAAGCCACCCCGGCGTCCTCCGCCCGGGCCTTAAGGAGGACCTTCAGGAGCTCCACCACGGCGCCCGCGGCCGGATTGTGTGGCGCGCGGGTCTTCTCGACCACGGGGGCGCTGGCTTCTGGATCCCGCAGGGCCTCGCGGATGGTGTCGAGGAGTTCCGGACCGAAGCGCGAGCCCGCAAACCCCTTGGGAACGGAGCGAAGGCGCTCCATCTGCCCGGCGTCCGTCGGGGCCTGGCTGGCCAGCTCGTCGATGGCGTCGTCCTTCAGGATCCGGCTGCGCGGCTGGTCGCGGAGCTGGGCGGTCCGCTCGCGCCAGGCGGCGACCGCACGGTAGACGCTGAGGTACCGCGCCGTCTGCTTGCGCGGCTTCAGCCGGCGCCAGGCGTTTTCCGGCGAGACATCGTAGAGGGCCGGGTCGCAGAGGGAGGTCATCTCATCGGCGACCCAGGCCAGCCGCCCCTCTGTCTCCAGACGCGCGCGAAGACGCGGGTAGAGGGCGGCCAGGTGGGTGACGTCGGCCAGGGCGTAGGTCAGCTGGTTTTCGGTGAGCGGGCGGCGCGCCCAGTCGGTAAAGCGGCTGGACTTGTCCAGCTCGATCTTCAGCATGTTGCGGACGAGGGCGTCATAGGCGATCTGCTCGCCATACCCCGCCGCCATGGCGGCCACCTGGGTGTCGAAAAGAGACGCCGGCATCGCGTTGAGATTATTGAAGATCTCGACATCCTGCCGGGCGGCGTGGAAGACCTTCGTGATCGAGGGATCGCGCAGGATCTCCAGGAAGGGCGAAAGATCGATGCCGTCCGCGAGGGGATCGATCACCGCCTCGGCGTCCGGCGTCGCCGCCTGGATGAGGCAGAGCTTCGGCCAGTAGGTCGTCTCGCGCATGAACTCGGTGTCCACGGCGACGAAGTCCCGCCCCCTGACTTTGGCGCAGAAAGTCTCTAGCTCGGCGGTGGTCGTGATGGGGGTCATGGGCTAGCTATACGCTCGCGCGGGGCCGAGTCTGCAAGCCCGGCGGGCGATTTTGTCGAAAGGTCCGGCCATGAGCGAGCGTCAGAACGGTCTCACCTACGCCCAGGCGGGTGTGGACATCGACGCCGGGGCCGCCCTCGTGGATCGTATCAAGCCCCTCGCCAAGGCGACGCGGCGGCCCGGCGCCGACGGCTCCCTCGGGGGCTTCGGGGCCCTGTTCGACCTCAGGGCCGCAGGCTTCAAGGACCCCCTGCTCGTCTCCACCACCGACGGGGTGGGCACCAAGCTGAAGATCGCCATCGACACCGGGCAGCACGACACGGTCGGCGTCGACCTGGTGGCCATGTGCGTCAATGACCTGCTGGCCCAGGGCGCCGAGCCCCTGGTCTTCCTGGACTACTTCGCCACCGGCAAGCTGGACGTCGACTCCGCGGCCCGGGTGGTCGCCGGGATCGCCGAGGGATGCCGTCAGGCGGGATGCGCCCTGGCGGGCGGTGAAACCGCGGAAATGCCGGGCATGTATGCGGAAGGCGACTATGACCTCGCCGGATTCTCCCTCGGGGCGGTCGAGCGCGGCGCCGTCCTGCCGCGGCTTGGCGACCAGAAGGCCGGCGACGTGATCATCGGCCTCGCCTCCTCCGGTCCCCATTCCAACGGCTATTCCCTGATCCGCCGGATCGTCGAGCGCTCGGGCCTCGACTGGAGCGCCGCCTCGCCCTTTTCCGACGACGAGACCCTGGCCTCGGCCCTCATGCGCCCGACGCGCATCTATGTGCGACAGGTCCTGCCCCAGATCCGCGCAGGCCAGGTCAGCGCCTGCGCCCACATCACCGGCGGCGGCCTCATCGAGAACCCGCCCCGGGTGATCGCCGAGGGCCTGCAGGCCCGGTTCGACTGGAACGCCTGGACCCCGCCGCCGGTCTTCGCCTGGCTGCAGGAGGCCGGCGGCGTCGCCGACACCGAGATGCGCCGGACCTTCAACTGCGGGGTCGGCCTGATCCTCACGGTCCGGCCGCAGGACGCCGGCGACGTGCTGGCCGGCCTCATCGAGGCCGGCGAGGACGCCTTCGTCTGCGGGGAACTGGCCGCCGCCTGACGGTCAGACGCCCCGGAAGACCGCGGGCCGCTTCTGGTTGAAGGCCGCCACCCCTTCGCGCCGGTCCTCGGTGGTGAAGAGGCGGTTGTACTCCGACAGCTCCAGGTCCATGGCCTCGGCCAGGGGCAGGACCGCCCCGGTCCGGACCACCGCCTTGACCGCCCGGATCGAGAGGGGCGCCTTGGAGGCGATCAGCACGGCGCGCGCCACGAGGTCGGCCACGAGGGTCTCGTTCGGCCGCACGGCGTTGACCAGGCCAATGGACAGGGCCTCGGCGGCGTCCACGGGCAGGCCGCTCATCAGCATCTCCGAGGCCCGGCGCTCGCCGACGGCGCGGGTCAGCAGCTGGGTGCCGCCAAGCCCCGGGATGATCCCAAGTCCGGCCTCCGGCAGGCCCATGCGGGCGCTCTCGCCGGCCCAGGCGAAGTCACAGGCCAGGGCCATCTCGGCCCCGCCGCCCATGGCCGCCCCATTGACGGCGGCGAGGACCGGGAAGGGACAGGCGAGCTGGGCGCGGATCATGTCCTCGAACAGGCGGTGCTGGGCGGCCCAGGCTTCGTCGGTCATGCCGTCGCGTTCCTTGAGGTCGGCGCCGGCGCAGAAGAACCGGCCCTCCCCCGTCAGGACGGCGGCGCGCACCGAGGGGTCGGCGGCCAGGCGGGTCCAGAGGTCGAGGAGGTCCCGTCCCATGGCCGTCGACAGGGCGTTGGCGGCCTCGGGGCGGTTCAGGGTCACCAGGACAACGCCGGGCGCGGCCTCCTGGACGCGGATCGTGGAATAGTCGCTCATCTGCCCTCCGGTCCGGCGACAACGCCGTCGTCGTGAAGCTTGCCGATCTGCGCCGACGAGAGGCCCAGCACGGTGGCGAGGACCTCGTCGGTATGCTGTCCCAGCCGGGCGGCGGGACGCGCGGGCTGGCGCGCATCCTGCGGCACGGTCCCCGCAAACCCTGCGGCGGGATAGGTCTCACCCGACGGATGGGTCAGGGTCGAGAAGACCGGATTGCCGGCGAACAGGCGCGGGTCGGCCGCCGCCTGGGACAGGGTCTGGTAGGGCCCCCAGCAGACCCCAAGCTGCTCGAAGGCCGGGACCAGGTCCGCCAGCTTCCGCCGGGCCATGGCGGCGTCGAAGATCGGGACCAGGCGGTCGCGGTGGGTGAAGCGCAGGCCCTCGTCCCGCGCGAAATCGACCCCAAGCTCGGCCTCCAGGGCCTTCACCGCCTCGACGATTCCCAGCAGGGGCTGGATGCCCGACCACTGGCGGGGCGTGATGGCCACCAGCATGATCCGGACGCCGTCGGCGGTGGTGAAGTCACGCCCGAAGGCGCCGAAGATGTCATTGCCGACCCGGGGCCGGTCGCCCTCGCCCAGGGTGGCCTCGGCCAGCATGCCGAGGTTGGCCAGGCTGGCGGCGGCGATGTCCGACAGGGGCAGGCGCACCTCCCGCCCCTTCCCGTCCCGGCCGCGGGCCATGAGGGCCGAGACGAGGGAGAAGGCGGCGTATCCGCCGGTCAGGAGGTCCCAGGCCGGCAGGATGTGGTTCACGGGCCTGGGATCGTCCGCATGGCCGGTGAAGAGCGGCACGCCGACGGCGGCGTTGATGGTGTAGTCGACACCCGGGCGGCCATCGGCCCAGCCCATGACCCGCACGCAGACCAGGTCCTGCCGCAGGGCCGAGAGGGCCTCGTAGGACAGGAAGCCCTCGACGGGGAAGTTGGTGACGAAGGCGCCGCCGTCCTCGCCCGGGGCGGTCGCGAGTTCCTGGGCCAGGCGTCGGCCCTCGGGGCGCGACAGGTCTATGGCGATCGACTTCTTCGACTTGTTCAGCCCCTCCCAGTAGAAGCTGTCGCCGCCCCGGCTCAGGGGCCAGCGGTTGAAGTCGGGGCCGCCTCCAATATTGTCGAAACGGATCACCTCGGCCCCCAGCTGGGCGAGATAGAGGCCGCAGGTCGGGCCGGCCACGAAGGCCGAGCCCTCGACGACGCGAAGTCCCTTGAGAAGCTCGTACATCAGAAGCTCTTGGGCAGGCCCAGCACGTGGTTGCCCACGTGGCTGAGGATCAGGTTGGTGGAGATCGGGGCCACCTGGTAGAGGCGGGTCTCCCGGAACTTGCGCTCGATGTCGTACTCCTCGGCGAAGCCAAAGCCGCCATGCACCTGGACGCAGGTGTCCGCGGCGAACCAGGAGGCTTCCGAGGCCAGCATCTTGGCCATGTTGGCCTCGGTCCCGCAGGGCTCCCCGGCGTCGAACATATCTGCGGCGTGGCGCACCATCAGGTCTGCGGCGCTGGTCTGGACATGGGCCCGGGCGATGGGGAACTGGACGCCCTGGTTCTGGCCGATCGGACGGCCGAAGACCTCCCGCTCCCGGGCATAGGCGCTGGCCCGGTCGATGAAGAAGCGGGCGTCGCCGATGCATTCCGCGGCGATCAGGATGCGCTCGGCGTTCATGCCGTCGAGGATGTAGCGGAACCCCTGCCCTTCCTTGCCGATCAGGTTCTCCACCGGCACCCGCAGGTCGTCGAAGAAGAGTTCGGTGGTGGCGTGGTTCAGCATTGTGCGGATGGGCCGGATGGTCAGGCCGTTCCCCACCGCCTCGCGCATGTCGACCAGGAGGACGCTCATGCCCTCGCTGGGACGGGCGGCCTCCTCGCGGGCGGTTGTCCGGCACAGCAGGACCATCAGGTCGGAGTGCTCCGCCCGGCTGATCCAGATCTTCTGCCCGCGCACGACATAGTGGTCGCCGTCCCGGCGGGCGAAGGTGGTTATCCGGGTAGTGTCAGTGCCGGCGCCGGGCTCGGTGACCCCGAAGGCCTGGAGGCGAAGCTCGCCGGAGGCGATCCTCGGCAGGTAGGCCTGCTTCTGGGCCTCGCTGCCGTGCTTCAGCAGGGTGCCCATGGTGTACATCTGGGCGTGGCTGGCGCCGCCGTTGCAGCCCGAGCGGTGGACCTCCTCCAGCACGGCGATGGCCGCGCCGAGGCCAAGGCCCGAGCCGCCGTAGGCCTCGGGGATCAGGACCGAGAGGAAGCCGGACTCGGTCAGGGCCTGGACGAACTCCGCCGGATAGGCCCGGTCGCGGTCCTTTTCGCGCCAGTATTCGCCGGGGAAGCCGGCGCAGAGGCGGCGGACCGCCTCGCGGATCTCAGGAAAGGTCTCGGCGCTCTGCACGGCGTGTCCCCCGGGGATGAACGCCGCCGTGCTACCCTACCCCGGGGATCAGGCAAAGGGGGCGGAGGTCGCCCCCCGCCCCAACGCCGGTTCAGCCGACGATGTCGGCCTCGCTGAAGAACTGGGCGATCTCGATCGCGGCGTTCTCCAGGCTGTCGGAGCCGTGGACCGAGTTCTCGCCCACGTTCAGGGCGAAGAGCTTGCGGATGGTGCCCTCGGCGGCCTGTTCGGGGTTGGTGGCGCCCATGACCTCGCGATAGCGGGCCACGGCGTTGTCGCCTTCCAGCACCTGCACGACGACCGGGGCCGAGGTCATGGTCTCGACGAGCTCGCCGTAGAAGGGGCGCTCCTTGTGGACGGCGTAGAAGCGGCCGGCCTGGGCGGGGGTCATGTGGATGCGGCGCTGGGCGACGATGCGCAGGCCCGCGTCCTCGATCACGGCGTTGATCTTGCCGGTCAGGTTCCGCTTGGTGGCGTCCGGCTTGATGATCGAGAAGGTGCGTTGGGTCATTGGGCCTGTGTCCAGTCTGATGCGTGCGGCCCGTCCGGGCCGAAGGGTGCGGGCTTATAGCCGCAGCCTCGCCGCTCGCCAACACCGGGACGGCGCGCGCGCGCTCTGCTAGAGACCGCGCCGTCATGCTTCAGATCCGCGACCTCACCCACGACGCCTGGGGACGGCGATTCCTCGACCGGGCCAGCGCCAGCATTCCGCCCGGCGCCAAGGTCGGCCTGGTGGGGCGCAATGGCGTGGGCAAGTCGACCCTCTTCGGCCTGATCCGCGACCAGGCCCGCGCTGGCGACGGCGAGATCAGCCTGCCCCGGGGCGCAAGGCTCGCCGCCGTGGACCAGGAGCACCCGGCCACCCCCGTGACCCTCATCGACACCATCCTGGCGGCGGACGAGGAGCGCGCCAGCCTGATGGCCCGGCTGGAGACGGCCCCGCCGGAGGAGATCGGCGACATCTACGGCCGCCTCGCCGAGATCGGCGCCGACCGTGCGCCTTCGCGAGCGGCGGAGATCCTGTCCGGCCTTGGCTTCACGCCCGGCGACCTCGCCCGGCCCATGGCCGAGTTCTCGGGCGGCTGGCGCATGCGCGTGGCCCTGGCGGCGGCCCTCTTCGCCGAGCCCGACATCCTGCTCCTGGACGAGCCGACCAACTACCTGGACCTAGAGGGCGCCCTCTGGCTGGAGGCCCGACTGCGGAAGTACCCCCACACCCTGCTCGTCATCAGCCACGAGCGCGACCTGCTGAACAACGTGGTCGACCACATCCTGCACCTGGAAGGCGGCAAGACGACGCTCTATCCCGGCGGCTACGACGACTTCGAGCGGCAGCGGGAGGAGCGGGCGCGGGTCGAAGAGGCCATGCGCCAGAAAGTCGAGGCCCAGCGCGCCCACCTGCAGTCCTTCGTCGACCGGTTCCGGGCCAAGGCGAGCAAGGCGGTCCAGGCCCAGTCCCGCCTGAAGATGATCGCCCGCCTGCCACCGGTCTCCGCCGCGGCGCGGGAGCACACCGCCCCCTTCCTCCTGCCCTCGCCCGAGAAGCCCCTCGCCCCGCCCCTCATGCGGATGGAACAGGCCTCAGTGGGATACGAGCCGGGAAAGCCCGTCCTGAAGGGGCTCAACCTGCGCCTCGACCTCGATGACCGGATCGGGCTCCTCGGGGTGAACGGGGCCGGCAAGTCGACCTTCGCCCGCCTTGTCGCCGGCGACCTGGCTGCGGCGGACGGAGAGGTCTGGCGTGACCGGCGCCTCAAGGTGGGCTGGTTCCACCAGCACCAGATCGAGGCCCTCGACCCGGAGGAAACCCCGCTGGACATCCTGCGGCGACGCCTGCCCGAGGCGAGCGAGGCGGCGCGCCGCAGTCGCCTGGCCCAATGGGGGCTGGGGGTCGACAAGGTCGAGACAACGGCGGCCAACCTGTCCGGCGGCGAACGCGCCCGCCTCCTCCTGAACCTGGTGGCCATGGAGGCCCCCCACCTCCTGATCCTCGACGAGCCCACCAACCACCTCGACATCGACAGCCGGCGGGCCCTCCTGGACGCGCTGAACGACTACGAAGGCGCCGTCATCCTGATCACCCACGACCGGTCGCTCATGGAGCTGGTCGCAGACAGGCTCTGGCTGGCCGAGGACGGCACGGTCCGGCCCTTCGATGGCGACGTGGAGTCCTATGCGCGGCGCGTGGTGGAGCGCGCCCGCCAGGCGGCCAGGGAGGCCGACGCCCGTCCGGCCCCTCAGGAGGCGGCGCCTCCTCCCCCGCCCCCGCCGCCGGTGAAGGCCAAGGCGCCGACCGGCAACGCCCGCCGCCGGGTCGAGGCCACCGAGGCCGCCATGGAGAAGGCCGCCGCCCGGCTGGCGGAACTGGACGCGGCCCTCGCGGATCCCGCCACCTTCACGGGCGATCCCCGGCGCGCCGCCGAGCTTGGCCGGGCGCGGACAGAGGCGCAGGCGGCCCTGGATGCAGCCGAGCAGGCCTGGCTTGAGGCGGTGGAGGCCTTCGAGGCCCTCAAGGCCTAGCCGCAGGCCATCCGCTCGATCACCCCGGTGTCGGCGTCATAGTAGATGTTGAGGCGGCGCGGATTGTAGTCCTGGGTCTGCACGCAGGTGGTGCAGGTCACCCTGCGGAGGGCCGGGTTCACCGGGACCGGGATGGACGATCGGGGCTGGCCGACGAGGCCGCGCACGGTCTTCAGCCCACAGGTGTCCGGCGGCTCGGGCCGGGGGCGCGGCGCGACCGGCGCCTGGACCGTCGGCGGCGGGCGCGGCGGGGCGGCGCAGGCGGCCAGGACGGCGAGCGCGGCCAGCAGGGGGATCCGGGCGCTCGACCTCACGACACCTTCTCCCAGCCTTTCTCGCCCTGTCGCCAGTAGGCGGCGGTGAAGCCCGCCTCGCGGAACCGGCGCCACTGGGCGCGGGCCGCCTGCAGGGCGGCCTCGTCCCGTCCGTCGAAGAGCACCGAGCAGCGCTGGAAGCCCGCAAGCTCGCCGGCCTCCGCGCCGTCCACGAGGAACAGGGCCTCCGCGGCATGCGGATTGCCCGCCTCCGTGGTCAGGACCACCGGGTCGGCGGCGCCGGCGACGGGGTCCGGGGCGTGCGGCAGGAAGCTGTCGTCCCGGTAGCTCCAGAGCCAGCCGTCGAGATGCTCCACCCGCTCCGGCGACGCGGCCCGGACCCGGGCGCGCCAGCCCTTCTGCAGGGTGCGCTCGAGGAGGGTCGGCAGGACCTGGTCCAGGCCCTGCCGCTCAAGGTGGTAGAACCAGACCTCGCAGGCCGTCATGCGCCCTCTTCGTAGTGATCCCGGACCAGGCGGTTGAGCAGGCGGACGCCGTAGCCGGTGGCGCCATCGGGGATGGTGGGAACCGAGGACGGCTTCTTCCAGGCGGTGGAGGCGATGTCGAGATGGGCCCAGGGCAGGCCGTTCACGAACCGCTGGATGAACAGGGCCGCGGTGATCGAGCCGCCGGGGCGCCCGCCGGTATTCTTCATGTCGGCGATGGCGCTGTCGATCTGCTTCTCGTAGGCCTTGGGCAGGGGCAGGCGCCACAGGGGCTCCTCCTCGCCCTTCGAGGCCGCCAGCAGGTTCTCCGCCAGCTCGTCATTGTTCGAGAACAGGCCGGCGTAGTCGTTGCCGAGGGAGATGATGATCGCGCCGGTGAGGGTCGCGAGGTCGACCATGAAGCGGGGCTTGAATCGGTCCTGGCAGTACCAGATGGCGTCGGCCAGGACGAGCCGGCCCTCGGCGTCGGTGTTGATGACCTCGATGGTCTGTCCCGACATGGAGGTCACGACGTCCCCGGGGCGCTGGGCGTTGCCGTCCGGCATGTTCTCGACGAGGCCGAGGATGCCGACGGCGTTCACCTTGGCCTTGCGGCCGGCGAGCACGTGCATCAGGCCCGCGACGGCGGCGGCGCCGCCCATGTCCCACTTCATGTCCTCCATGCCGTCGGCCGGCTTGAGGCTGATGCCGCCGGTGTCGAAGCAGACGCCCTTGCCGATGAAGGCGACCGGCTGGGCGGCCGGGTCGGCGGCTCCGTTCCAGCGCATCACGACAAGCTGGCTTTCGCGCACGCTGCCCTGCCCCACGCCGAGCAGGGAGCCCATGCCGAGGGCCCGC
This sequence comes from Phenylobacterium parvum, assembly GCA_029977805.1. Lineage (GTDB taxonomy): Bacteria > Pseudomonadota > Alphaproteobacteria > Caulobacterales > Caulobacteraceae > Phenylobacterium > Phenylobacterium parvum_A. The sequence continues at coordinate 18,537 of JAPOKE010000005.1, forward strand.
ATCTCGTCCTCGCCGAGGATCTCGATGACGAGGCCGAGGGCCTCAAGGGCCTTCACCCGGCGGGCGAACTCGGCGGGGTAGAGGATGTTGGCGGGCTCGGACACCAGGTCCCGGGCGAAGACAACGGCGTCGGCGAGGGCCGCCAGCGCCGGCATGGCGCCAGCCGCTGCGGCGGCGTGGGCGGTCACGACCTGGGCCGAGGTCACCGAGGGCTTGCGGTCCGCCGGCTCCTTGGTGCGGTACTTGTCGAACCGGTAGGCCGCCAGCCTCAGGCCGAGGGCGGCGCGGGCGGCGAACTCCCCGGTGTCCACGGCCGGTACGAAGCGAAGGGTCTCCAGCCCCGAGAGCTTGACCGCGCCATAGGCGGCGGCGGCCGTCTGCTCGGCGGCCAGCGAGTCGAAATCGGCGGCCTTGCCGGCGCCGACGAGGATGACGCGGTCCGCCCCGCCCGACACTTCCAGCACCTGGCCGCGGGCCCCGGTGAAGCGGCTGGCCGCCACGGCCGCCGCATGGGCGCCGCCGCTGACGCTGGACGCCTCGCCTTCGGGAACGGCGATGGCCAGGACCGTCCTGGCCCCCGGCCCAGCTTCGGGCGAAACGAATTCGATCTGCATGGTCCTTCAGTTCCTCTGGTCGAACCGCCCCGTTGGGCGGACTGCACGGCGGTTGCGTCCGTGGTGCGGCTCATGATTAGAACAGCCGTGACTTTCAGGCGCGGCAAATCGCCCGCTGGGATCGATATTTCGTCATGCGCCTGATCGACCGCTACCTCCTGCGCCAGCTTGTCGGCCCCACCCTGTGGGCGGTCGCGGCCGCCACCGGCCTGGCCCTCCTCTCGACCTCCCTGACCCAGCTGGACCTCATCGTCGGCGGGGGACAGAACGCCCTGGTCTTCCTGAAGGCCACCGCCCTCGCCATGCCGCAGCTGATCAACATGGTCCTGCCGGTGAGCGTCTTCGTCGCCGCCCTGGTCACCCTGAACCGGCTCCAGACGGACCAGGAGCTGGTCGTGTGCTTCGCCGGGGGCATGAGCCGCTGGCGCGTCATCGCCCCGGCCTTCCGCCTCGCCGCCCTCCTGGCCCTCGCCTCGCTGGTCATCAATCTCTGGATCCAGCCCGCCTCGCACCGGGCGATGCGCGAAGTGCTCTTCGAGGTGAGGACCAACCTCGTCTCGGCGCTGATCCGGGAAGGCGAATTCACCCAGCCCGCCCCCGGCCTGACCGTCTACGCCCAATCGGTGGACCGGAACGGCCAGATCCGGAACCTCTTCATCCACCGGGCCAAGGATGACGGCGGCGCCACCACCTACACCGCAGACACAGGCCGGCTGGTGATGAAGGACGGCGCGCCGATCCTGCGGCTGTTCCGGGGCTCGACCCAGGAGCTTTCCGCCGACGGCGTCCTCAACTACCTGACTTTTGACGACTATCCCTTTGAACTCAATCAGTTCATCCGCTCGGAGGAGCGGATCCACTACAAACCCTCCGACCGGTACCTGCACGAGCTCCTGTTCGCCGACCTCACCCAGGACTGGGAGAAGCGCAACCACCTGAAGCTGCTGGCCGAAGGCCACGCCCGGCTCGCGACGCCCCTCTACAACCTGACCTTCATGGGCCTGGCGGTCTGGGCCATCATCGGCGGAGCCTTCTCGCGCCTCGGCTATGGCCGGCGGATCGCCGTCGCCGGCGGCGTCGCCGCCCTGTCCCGGATACTTGGGTTCATCTCGGTTTCGGCATCTGAATCCGATGCTTGGATGAATATCCTCCAGTACGCGATACCGATCGCGACCCTCGCCTGGGCGCTCAGGGCGGTCTTCCGCCAGCGACCGTCGCGCTTCATTCCCCAGGGACGCCGCTCGCCGGCCCGCGCCCCCGCCGGAGCGGCGGCATGATCCCGGGTCCCAGCGTCCTCGATCTTTACCTGCTCCGGCGCACGGTTCGTGCAGTGGCCGGCGCACTCGCCGTAATTTCGGCTGTCATACTTCTGATTCAATTCGAGGAACTGTCCCGGTCCGTAGGCGTCCGGACGGAGGCCGGGGTCAGCGATGTCCTGTGGCTCACCCTCCTGCGGGCGCCCAGCCTGATCCTTCTCCTGTCCCCCTCGTCTTCCTGTTCGGCGGGATCGCGACCTTCGTCGCCCTGAACCGCTCCAGCGAGCTCACCGCCATGCGAGCCGCCGGGGTGTCCGCCTGGCGGTTCATCGCCCCGACCGCGGCCTTCGCCTTTCTCGCGGGACTGGTGGTCGTCACCCTGCTCAACCCCCTCGCCGCCAGTCTTTCGGCGCGGTTCGAGGTCGAGCGGGCCCGGCTCATGCAGAGCTATCTTTCCGACGCCCCCAAGGAGGTCTGGCTGCGACAGGGCGACGACCGCGGCCTCATCGTGATCCACGCCAAGTCCCGCGACCTGCAGGAGGACGCGATCCGGCTCCGGGCGGTCTCCCTCTTCATCTACCAGAAGGACGCCGAGGGCCGCCTGCAGTTCCGCCGGCGGATCGAGGCCGCCGAGGCCGTGCTGCGGGCCGGCTTCTGGAACCTTCGGGACGTCCGGGAAGCCGCCGCCGGGCAGGCCGCCGTGCGCTCCGACACCCTGTCCATCCGCTCGACCCTGACCGCCCGGGGGGCGGTCGACCGGTTCGCCTCGCCCGAGGCCGTGACCTTCTGGGGCCTTCCGGCGGCGATCCGGCAGACGGAGCTGGCGGGGTTCAGCGCAAGGGCCTTCAGGCTCCGCCTGCACCAGCTGCTGGCCACGCCCGTCCTGTTCGCCGCCATGGCCATACTGGCGGCCGCCTCGTCCCTGCGCCTCGCCCGGCAGGGCGGCCTCGCCCTGGCGGCGGGGGGCGGGGCCGCCACCGGCTTCCTGGTCTTCTTCTTCAACCAGATGACCGGGGCCCTGGCGTCCGCCGACATCGTGCCGCCCCTGGTCGGGGCCTGGGCGCCGCCCCTCGTCGCCCTCCTGTCCGGCCTCGCCCTCCTCTGTTACACGGAAGATGGTTGAATTGGGCCGCTCGTCCGTCGAATCGCTGGCGGGGGCCCCGGACAAGGCGTTGATGAAGCTCGTCGGGATCACGGCTCTGGTGTTTGCGGGGGGCCTGGCCTTCATGGCCCTGGCCGCCCCGTCCGCCGCCCTGGCGCAGGCGACGCCGGCCGGACAGGCGCCGGCGCCCGGCGCGGACGGCCTGACGGCCGACCAGCTCTACCTCGAGGCCGACAGCATCTCCCGGGACGAGGCCAAGGGCCTGACCATCGCCCGGGGCGATGTCCGCGCCCGCTTCCAGGGCCGGACCCTGACGGCGGACGAGGTCACCTTCGAGGCCTCGACCCGCCTCATCCGGGCGCGCGGCAAGGTGCGGATCATCAACCCGGACCGCACCGCCCAGTTCGCGGAGGAAATCGTCCTCGACCAATCCCTCGCCGTCGGCGCCGCCGCGGGCTTCGCCGTGCGCAGCGAGGGCCAGATCAAGATGGCGGCCGCCAGCGCCGTGAGGCGAAGCGAGACCCTCAACGAGCTCAACCAGGCGATCTACACGCCCTGCGAGGTCTGCGCGAAGAACGGCGACCCCAAGCAGCCCTCCTGGTCCATCCAGGCCGAACGCATACAGCAGGACCGCGAACGGCAGGTGGTGTCCTACCGCAACGCCGTGATCCGCGTGCGCGGCACGCCGGTATTCTATCTTCCGGTCTTCTGGCATCCGGATCCCCAGGCCGAGCGCCGGTCGGGCTTCCTGACCCCCGCCCTCCAGACCTCCGGCCGGCGGGGCCTGTCCTACGAGCAACCCTACGTCCACGTCTTCAACCCGTCGGCCGACCTGACGGTTTCGCCGCAGTTCAACAGCCAGGTCGCGCCCTTCCTGAACGCGCACTACCGGCAGAGGTTCCGGACCGGCGCCGTCGACGTGCGCGGCGGCTTCACCTACGACCGGGACTTCGACGGCGACGGCGACGCCTTCGGGGACCCGACCGCCCGGAGCTACATCCTGGCCTCCGGCGCCTTCGCCCTGACCCCCGAGTGGAAGTGGGGCTTCAGCGCTGAACGGACGTCGGACACCCTGCTCTTCGAGAAGTACGACATCGGCGACGTCTATGTCGCCCGCGGCCCCTTCGTTCCCGACGACCGCCGCCTGATCTCCCAGCTCTATGCGACGCGCCAGACGGCGAAGTCCTGGTTTTCGGCGGGCGCCTTCAGCATCCAGGGCCTTCGCCCGGAAGACGATGACCGGACATTCCCGCAGGTGGGCCCCTTCGTGGAAGGCCGGTTCGAGCCAATCTCCGACCTCGCCGGCGGACGGCTGCGACTGAGGACCTCGGGGGTGGTGCTGACCCGCGACACCGCCCCTGGCGGGCCGGCCGGCACGCCGGGACTGGACAGCCGCCGGGCCACCTTCGAGGCTGACTGGCGCCGGACCCTGACCAGCGCCGGCGGCGTCCGAGTCGCCGTCTTCGGAAACCTGCGCGGCGACGGTTACAACCTCGGCGATGTCGACGGCGCAGCGGGCCGGACGACCTCCCAGGGCCGCGCGCTGGGCTCGGCCGGCGCCGATATCTCGATGCCCCTCGTCCGAAGGACCGGCAAGGCCCTGGTCGTGATCGAGCCCACCGCCCAGGTGGTCGCCTCGGCGGGCGCAGCCCTGATCCGCGTCGGTCGTGACGCCACCGGGGCCCCCGTCTACCTGAACGAAGATTCGGCCACCGTCGTCTTCGACGAGACGAGCCTGTTCCGCCTGAACCGGTTCCCCGGATACGACCTCACCGAGGACGGCCTGCGCCTGAGCCTTGCGACCCGCGCGACGATCCTCTGGGACGATGGGCGGCGCGCGAACTTCGTCCTTGGCAGGAGCTTCCGGTCCAGCGACTCCGGCGTCTTCTCGACCACCTCAGGACTTTCTCGGAAAGCCTCGGACTGGATCGTCGCGGCGGAGGCCGAGCCCATGCAGGGCGTCAGCCTCTTCGCCCGCACGCGGCTCGACGGCGACGACCTGAGCGTCCGCCGCGCCGAGGCCGGCGCGAACGTGTCCCTGAAGCGGGGCTCGGGCTATTTCCGTTACCTGAAGGAGGAGACCGGGCCCGGATCCGGCCGCCGGGAGAACGCCGACCTCGGCGGGGAGGTCTTCTTCTCCGAGAACTGGGGCGTGACGGCCTACGGCAACCGCGACATCTCGGCCAGCGCCTGGGTGATCCGCGACATCGGCATCGTCTACCGGGACGACTGCACCCGCCTGGACATCATCTACCGGCAGGAAGACCTCCAGGTCGGCCGGCTGGGATCCTCCACCTCCGTGAACATCCGCCTCACCCTCGCCACATTGGGCGGCCCCCTTGGCGCCCGCTAGAGTCTCGCCTCTGGAGTGAAGGCCCCACCCGTGTCAGAAGGCAGCCGAACACGATCATGCGCTTGAAGGACAACATCCCGGTCATGACCCGCGCCTCGACCCTGGGCCGCCGTAAACTGGCCTTCGCGGGCCTCCTGGCGGCCGTGCTGGCGGGCCCGGCGGCGGCGCAGGCCCCTGCTGCGCCGGTTCCGCCCGCCCAGGTGGCGCCGTCGGGACTGTCTGAGTCCGTCGCCGCCGTGGTGAACGACGAGATCATCTCGACCTTCGACCTCGCCCAGCGCATGCGCCTGCTGATCGCGACCTCCGGGATCCAGCCGACCCAGCAGAACCTGCCCCAGTTCCAGCGCGAGGCCCTGAGCGGCCTCGTCGACGAGCGCCTGCAGATCCAGGAGCTTCGCCGGGTGGAGAAGGAGCAGAAGATCGAGATCATCCCGACCGACGCCGACGTGGATGAACAACTCACCGAAATGGCGCGTGAAAACAACGCGACACTGGCGCAATTTAAGAACTCTCTCGCAGCCCAGGGGATCGGAATCGACACCCTGAAGGAGCAGATCCGCGCCCAGTCCGGATGGCAGCGCTGGGTCCGCGGCCGCTATGGCTCGCGCCTCCGGATCGGGGACGACCAGGTGAAGGCCGAGATGGAGCGCATCGCGGCGGCGGCCTCCCGGCCGCAGTACCAGATCGCCGAGGTCTTCATCGACGCCGCGCGCGTCGGCGGCATGGAAGTCGCGATGAACGGCGCCGTGCAGCTGGTGTCGCAGATGCAGCAGGGCGCGCCCTTCCCGGCAGTGGCGCGCCAGTTCTCCGCCTCGCCCTCGGCGGCGGCCGGCGGCGACGTCGGCTGGATCACCGCCGGCGAGATGCCCGCGGAGGTCGACGCCGCCCTCGACCAGATGCGTCCCGGCCAGCTCTCCCGCCCCATCCCGGTGCGCGACGGCGTCTACATCGTCTACCTGCGCGACCGCCGCGCCGGCGCCTCCGCCATGACCGTGGGCCTCAAGCAGGTCGCCGTGGCCCTGCCCCAGGGTGCGCCCGAGGCCGAGGTCCGCGCCGCTACCGCCCGGCTGGCGGACATCCGCACCCGGATCCGGGGATGCGAAGGGGTCGAGGCGGAAGCCGCCCGGGTCCAGGGCGTCGTCGCGGGCGACCTCGGGGAGGCAGAGCTCAAGGACCTCTCCCCCGCCTTCCGCGGCGCCGTGGAGGGGCTCGAGACCGGCCAGACCTCCGATCCGATCCGCACGAATGTCGGCCTGCACATCCTGACGGTCTGCAGCCGGGGCTCCGGCGGCGGCCAGGGCGCGGCGAACCGGGAGCAGATCGAGGGCCGGCTCTATGGCCAGCAGCTGTCCATGATCGCCCGTCGCTACATGCGGGACCTGCGGACGGCGGCGACGATCGAGACCCGCTAGGGCGGCCCCGTGAGCGCTCCGCCCCTCGCGGTCACCCTCGGCGATCCGGCGGGCGTCGGGCCGGAGATCATCGTCTCGGCCTGGCGGGCGAGGACACCCGCCTCTCGCCCCTTCGTGGTCTTCGGGGATGCGCGCAGCCTGGCGTCGGCCGGCGCCGACGTGGTCGCCGTCGGATCCCCTGGCGAGGCGGCGGCCGGGTTCGACCGGGGGATCCCCGTCGTGGACATGCCTCTTCCCGCCCCCGTGACGCCGGGTCTCCCGTCCTCCAACGCCGCCCCGGCCGTCGCCGGCTGGATCGCGGCCGCGACGGAGTCCTGCCTCGCTGGCGAGACCTGCGCCCTGGTGACGGCTCCGATCTCGAAGGCGGTGCTGAAGTCCGCCGGTTTCCGGCATCCCGGCCACACCGAGTTCATCGGCGAGCTGACGGCCCGGGCGCCATGGGACGGAGAGCGGGGACCAGTGATGATGCTGGCCGCCGCAGACCTGCGCGTGACCCTCGCGACCATCCACATCCCCCTGTCCAAGGTGCCGGAGGCGCTGACGGCGGAGGGAATCTCCCGGACCGTCCGGGTCACCGCCCAGGCCCTGGTCCGGGACTTCGGCATAGCAAGCCCCCGTCTGGCCCTGGCCGCCCTCAATCCCCATGCCGGCGAGTCGGGCGAGATCGGGCGGGAGGAGATCACCCTCCTCGGTCCCGTCGCGGAGGCCCTGCGCCGGGAGGGCGTCGATCTTGCGGGGCCCCTGCCCGCCGACAGCCTGTTTGCGCCGGAGATCCGCCAGCGCCACGACGCCGTGGTCTGCCTGTACCACGACCAGGCCCTGATCCCCGTGAAGATGCTCGACTTCTGGGGCGGGGTGAACCTGACCCTCGGCCTGCCGGTGGTCAGGACGTCGCCGGACCATGGAACCGCCTTTGACATCGCCGGACGCGGGATCGCCCGGCCCGACAGCTTCATCGCGGCCCTGAGGATGGCGACCGAGCTTGCAGACCGGCGGGCCCGGTGAGCCTCCAGACCCGGCTCTCGGAACGCCTCGCCGCCCACGGCCTCCAGGCCAACAAGGGGCTGGGCCAGCACTTCCTCCTTGACCTGAACGTCACGCGAAAGATCGCCCGGCTGTCCGGCGCCGAGGCGGGTGAACACGTCATCGAGGTCGGACCGGGGCCCGGGGGACTGACCCAGGCCCTCCTGGAGACCGGCGCCCGCATTACGGCCATAGAGCGCGACGGCCGGTTCCTGCCGATCCTCGCCGAGCTGGGCGAGGCCTTCCCGGGACAGCTGGCCGTCATCCACGCTGACGCCCTGAAGGTCGACGAGACGGCGCTGACGGGGCCCGACGGGGCCCGCATCGTCTCCAACCTGCCCTACAATGTCGGCACGCCCCTGCTGGTGAAATGGCTGACCGGGCCATTCCGGCCGCGCTCCATGACGCTGATGTTCCAGAAGGAGGTCGCGCTGCGGATCGTCGCGACGCCCGGATCCCCGGACTATGGCCGGCTCTCGGTCCTGGCGGCGGCCGTGACGGACAGGCGGCTTGTGCTGGAGGTTCCCGCGCGGGCCTTCACCCCGCCCCCGAGGGTCGACTCCGCGGTCGTTCACCTCACCCCACGGGAGGAGGCCGTCGCCGGCAGGCGCCTGGACGCCCTGCAGGCGGTGACCGCCGCGGCCTTTGGCCAGAGGCGGAAAATGCTTCGCGCCGGGCTCAAGTCGCTGGGCGGCGAGGCCCTATGCCAGGCCGCTGGCGTGGACCCCTCCGTCCGGCCGGAGACCCTCGCCCTGGAGGGCTTCCTCGACCTCGCCGACGCCCTGCTCACGAAAGCTTGATCGACGCTCGCCTCAGGCATAGGGTTCTGCCTGTCCAAGGGGCGATTCCGGCGCCGTCGTGGTGTCGGGCGTCCGCTCGGTCATCTCGGGAGAGTCGTAATGAAGAAAGTCGCCCTGTCCGTGGCCGCCCTGGCCGCCGTGGCCGCCCTCGCCGCCTGCAGCAAGCCCGCCGAAGAAGCCGCTCCGGCTGCTGACGCCGCGGCTCCCGCCGCTGACGCCGCCGCTCCGGCTGCTGACGCTGCTGCTCCGGCCGCCGCCGCCGCCGACGCCGCCGCTGCGGCTCCCGCCGCCGCGCCTGCGGCCGCGGCCGCCCCGCCGCCGCCTCCGGCTCCCGTTGACGTAGAAGCGGTGCTGACCGCCCTGGCGGCGTCCAAGGGCGGCGGCGGCAACTGGCGGACCTCGATCGTTGACCTGCTCAAGATGCTGGACCTCGACTCCAGCCTCGACGCCCGCAAGGAACTTGCCGGCGAACTGGGCGTGAACGCCGGTCCGCATGGCAGCGCCGAGCAGAACATCGCCCTCATCAAGGCCGTCTGGAAGAAGCTCGCCGAGAACGGCGGCGTGGTTCCCGCCAGCCTGCGCGACTGAAATCGGCCCGGGCCCGGTGAACACGAAAACGTGATCACCGGGACTGCATCCGGATCGGCCGCCGGAGGCTCCTGTTGTCATCAGGGTCCACGGGGACCTGTATTTGAGACAGGAGCTGTCAAATGGTCGGAGACATCTTAACGACCCTCATCATCTTCACGTTCATTGCGGCGATCGTCCTGGGCAGCCAGTTCATCCAGGCGCGCAATCGCGCCCGTCTGCTGCAGACCGTCGACACCGCCCTCAAGCAGGGGCAGCCCCTGCCGCCGGAAGTCCTCGACCTGGTGAATCGGCAGACGGCCGTCACGAAGCCCAAAAGCGAGTTGAGTTGGGGTCTCGTGACCCTGTCGGTCGGGGTCGGCATCGCTATCTTCGGACAGGTCATGGGGGCGATTGACACCGAGGCCCGCACGGCCATCACCGGCCTGTCGGCCATCCCCACATGCATCGGCGTCGCCGGCGTCCTGCTGCACTTCCTGGGCCGCAAGTCGTCCTGAACTCGTGCGCGCAACCTTGCGGAACCTTGAGGACGGGGTCCCGGATCCCGTCCTCGCCCGCCGGGCCGCACGAGGAGACACGGCGGCCTATGCGGCGCTTGTACGGCGCAGCCTCGCGCCGCTGAGGGGCTTCCTGCGACGGTTGGGCGCCCCGGCGGACCTTGTCGATGACATCGCCCAGGACGCCCTCGTGATCGCCTTCGAGCGGATAGTTGACTACCGTGGGGAGGGGGCGTTCGTCGCCTGGGTGCGGAAGATCGCTGCGCGCCTCTACCTCAAGGATCTCCGCGCGCGGTCGCGCCTGACCCCCCTTGACCTTGAGCCGGAGGCGTATTCCCCGGCCGTGGATACGGGCCTGTCCCTGGACCTCGATGCGGCGCTGGAGCGGCTGCCGTCCATACAGAGGCTCTGCATCAGCCTGCAGCACGGCGCGGGCTACACATCAGCAGAGATTGGCGCCGGCCTGGGCTTGCCGGAGGGCACTGTGAAATCGCATATCGCGCGGGGGCTCGCCCGATTGCGCGTCTACCTGGGATCCGAAACATGACTGTGACCCCGAATTCCGGACCCGAGGACTTCCCCCATCGGCTGGACGCCCTGTTCGAGGCCGTTCCCCCCGGGCTTGAGGCGCCGGGGCTGGAAACGCGCATCCTGGCGCGGATCTCGGCGCGCCGGCGGCTTCGGGCCGCGGTGGTTTGCCTCGCCGGCCTCATCGGACTCGGCGTCGCCTTCGGACGGCTCAGCCAGCTGCATCGTCCGGTCATCAGCTTTGACCCCATCTTCGAGGTGACTGGGAATTCTGTGACCTGGTTCCTATATCTTTCCCTAGGGGCAGGCCTCCCGGGCGTCGCTTTGACCTGCGGCGTCCTGACGGTCCTGGGGTTGGCGTTCGCGAGGTTGCTCGAGGAGGTCTGAGATCATGTCGGCTCACGGTTCCGCGGCGGCGAGCCGCACCACCGTCAGGGACATCCGGCAGAGAAAGGGCGGCGCCCCGCTCGTCTGCCTCACCGCCTACACGGCGCCGATGGCCGAACTCCTGGATCCCTTCTGCGACATCCTGCTGGTCGGGGATTCCGTCGGCATGGTGGTCCACGGCCTGCCCAGCACCGTCGGCGTGACCCTGGACATGATGATCCTGCACGGCCAGGCCGTCATGCGCGGCTCGCGCCGGGCCATGGTCGTCGTGGACCTGCCCTTCGGGTCCTGCGAGGGCGCGCCGGAGGCCGCCTTCGCCAACGCCGTCCGCGTGCTCCAGGAAACGGGCGCCCATGCGGTGAAGATCGAGTGCGCGCCGGCCGTCCTCGGGAATGTCCGCTACCTCGTCGACCGGGGCGTCCCGGTCATGGGGCATGTGGGCCTCCGGCCCCAGGCCGTCCTGGCGGAGGGTGGGTTCCGGGCCCGCGGCCGCGAGGAAGAGGAGCGGGCCCAGGTCCTCTCCGAGATGCGCGGCGCCGTCGAGGCGGGCGTCTTCGCCCTGGTCGTCGAAGGCGTGGCCGAGGCCCTGGCTTCCGAGATCACCGCCCAATGCCCTGTGCCGACCATCGGGATCGGCGCCTCCGCCGCCTGCGACGGCCAGATCCTGGTCACCGAGGACATGCTGGGCCTGTTCGAGCGCTCCCCCCGCTTCGTTCGGCGGTATGGGGACCTGCGGGGCCTGGTCGCCAGCGCGGTGGAGCGCTATGCGGCGGACGTCGCGGCCCGCCGTTTCCCGGGCTCGGGAGAGACCTACTTCTCCGGTCGACGCCGGCCGGGCATGCCGATGGTCGACATTCCGGCGGGCTGAAGCCCCCGCCATGCTTCCGCCATCTGCGACAGCCAGTGTCCGCCCGTTGCGGCGGACCGGCCGGCGCTATAGTTTCCGCCGCGCCGGGTCGCGGCGCCCCAATGCGGAGTCTCCAGAGTGGTCGACGTTTTCGAGGAGGTCGAGGAGCAGATCCGCTCCGACCGCTATCGCGCCCTGGCGCTGAAGTTCCTCCCCTGGTTCATCGGGGCCGTGGTCCTTGTCCTCGCCGTCGTCGGCGGTTGGCAGGGCTACCGCGCCTGGATCGGCAGCCAGTCCGCCAAGGCCTCCGAGACCTACGCCAAGGGCCTCGAAGCCCAGCAGGCGGGTCGGGCCGCCGAGGCCAAGACCGCCTGGGAGACCCTGTCCAAGTCCTCCAGCCCCGCCTACCGCTCCCTCGCGCTCCAGCATCTCGGGGCCCTCAAGCTGGCCGATCGCGACGCCGCCGGCGCCGTCGCCCTCTTCGACCAGGCGGCCAAGGCCGCGCCTGATCCCCTGATCGGGGACGCGGCCCGCCTGAAGTCGGTCTACGCCCTCCTGGACACCGCCCCGCGTGCCGATATCGAGGCCCGGCTCGAGCCCCTTCTCAAGGAAGGCCGTCCCTTCCGGATGCAGGCGCGCGAGGCGGCGGCCTTCACCAAGCTCCTGGCCGGCGACACGGCCGGCGCGAAGGGCGACTTCGTGGTCGTCTCCCTCGCCCCCGACGCGGCCGAAGGCGCGCGCAGCCGGGCGACCGCAGCCATCGCCCTGATCGACAGCGGCTCGGCCCAGCGCACCCGGGAACTGGTCAAGGCGGCCATCGCCCTGCCGCCGCCGCGTCCGCTGCCCCCCGGCGCGGCCCTCGGCCAGGGCCTGCCCCCGATGCAGGCGCCCGCCCAATGATCCGCAACCGGCTCGCCATCGCCGCCGTCCTCGCCGGCGCGCTCGTCGCCTCCGGCTGCGCACAGACCCGGGACCTGCTCAGGTTCACGGACAGGACGCCTAAGGAAACCGCCCAGGCGGAGAACCGGATCTCCCTCGTCGGTTTTGACCAGGAGGTCGTCCCCGAGGAGGGGCTCAAGGGCGCCAGCTTCTACCTTCCCGATCCGGTCACCATCGACCAGTGGGCCCTGCCCGGAGGCAATCCCGAGCAATCCCCGCCGCACGCCGACGCCGCCAAGGCCCTCGACCTGGCCTGGAAGCGGGACTTCGGCGCCTCGCGCGGACGCAACGCCCATGTCATGGCGCCGCCGGTCGCCGTGAACGGCAAGATCTACGTCATGGACGGCCACGCGACGGTCAGCGCCCTCGACGCCCGCACCGGCGCCCAGGTCTGGAAGGCCGACCTCCGGGGCAAGCTCAAGCGCGACACGGTGGCCTATGGCGGCGGCCTGGCCATCGCCGAGGGCAAGCTGGTGGTCACCTCGGGCTATCGCTTCGTCTCGCAGCTTGACGCCGACACCGGGGCGGTCCTCTGGCGCACGCAGACCGAGCAGCCCATCCACGCTGCCCCGACCATTTCCGGCGGGCGCATCTTCGTGGTCGCCATCGACAACACCCTGCTGACCTTCGACTTCGCCACGGGCAAGGAGGGCTGGACCTACCAGGCCCTCTCCGAACCCGCGCGCCTTCTGGCCGCCTCGAGCCCTGCGGTCTCGGGAGACACCGTCGTCGCCGCCTTCGGTTCCGGCGAGCTGGTCGCCCTGCGGGCGGCGAATGGCAACGATCTCTGGAGCGAGGCCCTGTCCCGCGCCAGCCGGACCAACGCGCTTTCGGAGATCCGGGACATCGCCGGCCGCCCGGTGATCTACCAGGGCGACGTCGTCGCGGTGAGCCACTCCGGCGTCCTGTCCTCCACGGACCTGCGCACCGGGAGCACCCGCTGGTCCCTGCCGGTGACCGGCGTCACCACGCCCTGGGTGGCCGGAGACGTCGTCTACGTGGTCGATCGCGCAGGCAAGCTTTACTGCCTGGCCCGCGAGACCGGTCTCGCCTACTGGGTCACCGACCTGGGGCAGGGCCGCGAGAAGCAGGGTTTCCTGCCCAGCCTCGGCGGCGGCTCCAAGAAGAAGCCGAAGGCGAAGGTCCGGCCCGTCTGGTCTTCGCCCATCCTCGCCTCGGGACGCCTGCTGCTCGCCTCGAACAAGGGCGAGATGGTGGCCGTGAACGCCCGCACCGGCGAGGTCGAGCGTTCCGTCAACCTCGGCGCCTCCGTCACCGTGGGCCCGATCGCCCTCGGCGAGACCGTCTACTTCGTGACCGATGAGGCCCGGCTCATCGCGGTCCGATAGCCGCGCGCCGTGCCCCTTCGCCTCGCCATCGTCGGTCGCCCCAATGTGGGCAAGTCGACCCTCTTCAACCGCCTGGCGGGCAAGCGCCTGGCCATTGTCGACGATCGACCGGGCGTGACCCGGGACCGCCGGTTCGGGACGGGCCGGATCGGGGACCTCGACCTTGAGCTGATCGACACCGCCGGCTTCGAGGATGTCACCGACGAGAGCCTCGAGGCCCGGATGCGGGCCCAGACCGAGGCCGCGATCCGCGAGTGCGACGTGGCCCTGTTCGTCATCGACTCCCGGGTGGGCGTCACCCAGCTGGACGAGATCTTCGCCGATGTCCTGCGCCGCCACGACCGGCCGGTCGTCCTGGTGGCCAACAAGGCCGAGGGGCGACAGGGCGACGAAGGGATCAACGAGGCCTTCCGCCTGGGCCTTGGCGAACCCATCGCCCTCTCCGCCGAGCACGGCGAGGGGTTGGCGGACCTCTACGCCGCCCTCCGCGGACATGTCGCCGAGGTCGACGCGGTCGAGGAAGAAGATGAGACGGGCGAAGAGGTGTTCGAGGCGGCCCTGGCCGCCGAGCGCGAGGACGAGGGGGACGGCGAGGCGTCCGGGGCCGCCGAGGCCGATGACCGCCCCCTGCGCATCGCCATCGTCGGCAGGCCCAACGCCGGCAAGTCGACCCTGGTCAACCGGCTGATCGGCGAAGAGCGCCTGCTGACCGGCCCCGAGGCCGGGATCACCCGTGACGCCATTCCGGTGGACTGGAACTGGGGCGGGCGCCCCGTGCGGCTGGTCGACACCGCGGGCCTGCGCCGAAAGGCGCGGGTCCAGGAGGGGCTCGAGAAGCTGTCCACCGCAGACACCATCCGGGCCATCACCTTCGCCGAGGTCGTCCTCCTGGTGATGGACGCCACCCATCCCCTCGAGATCCAGGACCTGCAGATCGCCGACCTGGTCGAGCGCGAGGGGCGGGCGATCGTCTTCGTCCTGGCGAAATGGGACCTGATCGAGGATCCCCAGGCCCGTCTCGCCGAGATCCGCGAGTCCCTTGACCGCCAGCTGCCCCAGGTCCGGGGCGCGCCCCTCGTGGCCCTCTCCGCCGAGACGGGGCGCAATGTCGACAGGCTGATGCCCGCCGTCTTCAAGGTGCACGGGGACTGGTCCACCAAGGTCAAGACCCGCGACCTCAATGACTGGCTCGCCCTGGCCATCCAGCGCCATCCGCCGCCGGCGGTGAACGGCCGTCGGGTCCGGCCCAAGTACATGGCCCAGACCAAGGCGCGGCCCCCGACCTTCGTCCTGTTCGCGACCCGGGCGGACCAGCTGCCCGACCATTATCGCCGCTACCTGGTGCACGCCCTGCGCGAGAGCTTCGATCTCCCCGGCGTGCCGATCCGCCTCAGCGTCCGCTCAAGCCGGAACCCCTTCGTCGACGGTCCGGCGCCGCAGGGATCGGCTTCCCAGGCCAAGGGTCGGCCGGGTTCGCGCAAGGCGGCCGGCGGTTCTCGGGCGAAGGCTCCCGCGAAGGCGCCGGCCAAGGCTGCATCGAAGGCGTCGGCGAAGCCGGCCGCCAAGGCGTCCCCGGGCCGCAAGGTCGCCGGGCCGCGACAGGGCGTGAAGAGCGCTTCGGGCCGCCCGGTCAGGCCGAAGGGGCCTGGCTCCCGCGCGCGGCCTTCCAGGCCCGGAAAGACCTGACCTCCGTCGGCTGGCCCGGGTCCGAGAGGACCAGTTCAACGACCATCGGACCGATCTCCGAGGGTTCGGGCAGGGTGGCGGGGTCCTCGCCGGGATAGGCTTCGGCGCGCATCCGCGTCCGCATGGCGCCGGGGTCCAGGAGGGCGGCCCGGACGCGGGTGTTCTCCAGTTCGTCGGCCCAGGCGCGGACGATCGCCTCCATTGCGGCCTTGGAGGCGCTGTAGGGCCCCCAGAAGGCGCGGGGCGCCGCCGCCCGGCTCGAGGTGACGAAGACTGCGCGGCCGGCCTCAGAAGCCTTGAGGAGGGGCTCCATGGAGCGGATCAGGCGCCAGGAAGCGGTGGCGTTGACCAGCATGACCCGGTCCCAGAGTCCGGGCTCGACGTGGCTGACGGGCGTCATGGCGCCCAGGACCGCACCGGCGTGGAACAGGATGTCCAGCCGACCGAAGCGCTGGTGAAGGGCGAGACCCAGGGTGTCGAGCCCGGCGGTCTCGACCAGGTCGAGGGGAACCAGGGTGGCGCGACGTCCGGTGCGCGCCAGGATCTCGTCGTCGAGGGACTCCAGGGCGCCCTGGGTCCGGGCGGCGGCCACCACATGGGCGCCGGCCTCCGCCAGGGCGAGTGCGGCGGCGCGGCCAATGCCCCGGGAGGCTCCGGTCACGAGGGCGATCTTGTCACTGAGGGGGGAAGCGGCGGTCATGCGCCCCCTTAGCCGGTTGCGGCGGGGGCGTCACCCTCCGGGTCGGGCCTCTCGGAGTATCTCTGGGCGATCACCGCCACCACCATCAACTGTATCTGGTGGAAGATCATGACCGGGAGCAGGACCAGGCCCAGCGCGTCGCCGGGGAAGAGCACCCCGGCCATGGGGACCCCGCTGGCCAGACTCTTCTTGGACCCACAGAAGACGAGGGTGATCTCGTCTGGCGTCGACAGCTTCATCGCCCGGGCGGCGGCGAGGGTCAGGCTAAGGACCAGGGCCAGGAG
This sequence comes from Phenylobacterium parvum, assembly GCA_029977805.1. GTDB lineage: Bacteria > Pseudomonadota > Alphaproteobacteria > Caulobacterales > Caulobacteraceae > Phenylobacterium > Phenylobacterium parvum_A. The sequence goes on from JAPOKE010000005.1 coordinate 34,902, forward strand.
AACGCCGCAGACCAGGGTCAGGCGCACGAGGTCCAGGGCCCCAAGCCGGCTCCAGAGGCCTCCGGTCACGGCGTCGGAGAAGGCGGCGTAGACCACCAGCAGGATCGAGCCCCGGTCCAGGCGGGACAGGGCCCGGGAATGGCGGCCTACGAACCCGCCGATCCAGGGCCTCAGCAGGTGTCCGGCGAGGAAGGGCGCGAGGAGTTGCAGGACAATGGCCTGCAGCCCTTCCAGGGAGACGCCGCCGCCGGTCCTGTGCAGCAGCAGGCCCGCCAGGACCGGCGTCAGCACGATGCCGATCAGGTTGGAGGCCGTCGCCGCCGCGACCGTCGCGGCGACGTTGCCGCGGGCGATGGCCGTGAACCCGATCGAGGACTGGATGGTCGAGGGCAGGCAGCCGAGGAAGACCAGGCCGGGCGCCAGGCTTGCCGGCAGGACCCAGCCCGGGAGGGCGGTGGCGCCCAGGGTCAGGAGGGGAAAGAGGACAAAGGTCGCCGCCAGGATCAGGGCGTGCAGCCGCCACTGGGTCGCCCCCGCGATCACCGCCTCGCGGGACAGTCGGGCGCCGTGCAGGAAGAAGACCAGGCCGATGCCGATCGACACCGCCGCCTCGAGGGCCGGCCGGACCTCGCCCCGGGCCGGCAGGACCGAGGCCAGGACCACCATGCCGAGGATCAGGAGGATGTAGCCGTCCGGCCGGAGCCGGGCGAGCCAGCCCGCGCCTGCGGTCACGCGTCGACCAGGAAGGACAGCTGGCGTTCCGCGACGGTGTTGCGGCCCTCGGCGATCTCGCGGTCCAGGAGCCGTGTCGGATAGTCACCGGTGAAGTAGTGGTCGGTGAACTGCGGCTGCTCGGGGTCTCGCGGACCGGCCTCCATGGCCCAGTAGAGCCCGTCGACGGACAGGAAGCCCATGGAGTCGACGTTCAGGATCCGGGCGATGTCCTCGACGCTGTGCTGGGCGGCGAGGAGCTTGTCCCGGTCGGGCATGTCGATGCCGTAGAAGTCCGGCCACTGGATCGGCGGCGAGGCCGAGCGCAGGTGGACCTCGGCCGCCCCGGCTTCCCGCACCATCCGGACCACCCGGATGGAGTTGGTGCCTCGGACGATGGAGTCGTCGATCAGCATCACCTTCTTGCCGGCCAGGACGGCGCGGTTGGGGGACAGCTTCATCCGTACGCCGGTCTCCCGCGCGCCCTGGGTCGGCTGGATGAAGGTCCGGCCGACATAGTGGTTGCGGATGATGCCCATCTCGAAGGGCAGGCCCGCCTCCTGGGCGTAGCCCAGGGCCGCCGGGACGCCGGAGTCCGGCACCGGGACGACGACGTCGACGTCGGCCGGGGTCTCCATGGCCAGCCTGCGGCCCATGCGCTTGCGGACCTCGTAGATCGACTTGCCGTTCACCACGCTGTCCGGCCGGGCGAAATAGACATACTCGAAGATGCAGGGCCGGGCCCGGGCGGCGGGGAAGGGCCTGAGACTCTGTATGCCGTCATGGTCGATGACGACCATCTCGCCATGCTCGATGTCGCGCACGAAACGGGCGCCGATCATGTCGAGGGCGCAGGTCTCCGAGGCCAGGACAGGGTGGCCGTCGAGGTCGCCCAGCACCAGGGGGCGGATGCCGAGGGGGTCCCGGACCCCGATCAGCTTCTTGTTGGTGATGGCGACGAGGGCGTAGCCGCCCTCGATCTCCCGGAGGGCGTCGATGAACCGGTCCACAAGGCGCGGCCGCCGCGAACGGGCGATGAGGTGCAGGATCACCTCGGAGTCCGAGGTCGACTGGAAGATCCGCCCCTCGGCCACCAGTTGCTGCCGGAGGGTCAGGAAGTTGGTCAGGTTGCCATTGTGCGCCAGGGCGATGCCGCCCGTGTCCAGGTCCGCGAACATGGGCTGGACGTTACGGATGACGCTGCCGCCGGCGGTGGAGTAGCGGGTATGCCCGATGGCGAAGGCGCCCGGCAGGCGGGTGGTCAGGTCCCCGCCGGCGAAGGCGTCGCCGACGTAGCCCATGTGCCGTTCGGTATGGAAGCCGTGGCCGTCGAAGCTGGCGATGCCGCAGGCTTCCTGCCCGCGATGCTGGAGGGCGTGCAGGCCCAGGGCCGTGACCGCCGAGGCGTCCTCGACATCGAAGACCCCGAAGACGCCGCACTCCAGGCGCGGCGAGTCGTCGTCAGGATCCCGGGGTGACCATCGATCGGCGTGGGTCTTCACCAGGGCGTCTCCGCTGCCTTGTCGCGATCAGGGGGCGTGGCGTTCTCATATCCCCCGGCCGGGCCCGTGTCACCCTCGCCGGTCTTGCCGAGGGCGTCCTCCACCACGTCGCCCACCCGGGGCGCCCAGCGGCCGGCGAAGTCCAGGCCCTTGGGGGCGAGGCTCCGGATCAGGCCTGCAGACCGTTCCGTCAGGGGATAGAAGATCGATCCCTGGAGCCAGGCCGGCTTCTGCCCCTCCGGGGTCGCGGCGGTGAAGAGCAGGTTGCAGACCCCGAGGAAGAGGATGGCCCGGACCAGGCCGAACCCAAATCCCAGGGCCCGGTCGAGGGCGTTGAGCAGCCGGGCCTGCCGGACGCCGCCCGAAAGGCCGTTCCCGAGGAACCGCAGGAGGAGATAGGCGGCCGCGAAGAGCAGGAGGAAGGCGAGGGGCGCAGCGGCCCAGTCCGGGTCGAGTCGGGCCTGGATCACGGGCTCGAGATGACGCAGGCCCAGGATCGCCGCCGCGAGGGCGAGGACCAGGGCGACCAGCGAGACCAGCTCCTTCACGGCCCCCTGCAGGTAGCCCAGGCCGGCCGACACCAGGAGGATGGCCAGGACGACGATGTCGAAGGGGATCATGGCAGGGTGGTCCAGCCGCCATCCCCGATCCGCGCCACGGCGTCGGCGAGGCGGGCTGCGCCGGAGAGCCTGAGCGCGCCGGCGTCGATGTCGCGGGGCCCGAGGGCCTGGCGGAAGCCGAGCTTCGCCGCCTCGCGCACCCGGGCCTCGGTGCGGCTGACCGGCCGGATCTCGCCGGACAGGCTGATCTCGCCAAAGACCACGCAGTCCTGGGGGAGGGCGACGTCGAGGGCCGAGGAGGCCAGGGCGGCGGCGGCGGCGAGGTCGGCGGCGGGTTCGCTGATCCTCAGGCCCCCGGCCACGTTGAGATAGACGTCACGGGCGCCCAGCGACAGGCCGCACCGCGCCTCGAGGACGGCCAGCACCATGGCGAGTCGGCCGGAATCCCAGCCCACGACGGCCCGCCTTGGCGTGCCGTAGGCCGAGGGCGCCACCAGGGCCTGGAACTCCACCAGTACGGGCCGCGAACCCTCGATCCCGGCGAAGACCGCCGAACCGGCGGCGCGCTCGCCGGAGGTGTCGAGGAAGAGTGCGGAGGGGTTCGCCACCTCGCGCAGGCCCGCATCGCCCATCTCGAAGACGCCGATCTCATCCGTGGCGCCGAAGCGGTTCTTCACGCCGCGCAGCACCCTGAAGGGGTAGCCGCGCTCGCCCTCGAAGGTCAGGACCGCGTCGACGAGGTGCTCGATCACCCGCGGCCCGGCGATGGCGCCCTCCTTGGTGACATGGCCGACCAGGATCACCGCCACGCCCTCCTTCTTGGCGAGGCGCACCAGCTCGGCCGAGGCCGCCCGGACCTGGGTGACGGACCCGGGGGCGGCGTCGTGGGCGTCGCTCCAGAGGGTCTGGATGGAGTCGATGACGACGAGGTCGAACTTCGAGCGCTTCAGGCCGTCGAGGACATTGCGCAGGCTGGTCTCCGCCGCCAGCTGCACCGGCGCCTCGCCCAGGCCCATGCGCTGGGCGCGGCTGCGGACCTGGTCGACGGACTCCTCGCCGGAAATGTAGGCGCAGGCGGCGCCCCTGACGGCGGCGGCGGCCACGGCCTGCATGAGGAGGGTCGACTTGCCGACCCCCGGGTCGCCGCCGACCAGGATCGCCGATCCCCGGGCGACGCCGCCGCCGCAGACCCGGTCAAACTCCTCGATGCCGGTCTGGATGCGGGGCAGGGCCTGCACCTCGCCGGACAGGCCCTGGAAATCCAGGCCCCGGGCGCGCGAAGGGCGGCTGGCGGCCAGGGCGCCGGGCGGACGCAGGCCGCTCTCCTCGACCATGGCGTTCCAGGTCCCGCAGGCCGGGCATTGTCCGCTCCACCGGCTCTGGGAGGCGCCGCAGGACTGGCAGACATAGGTCGCGCCATCTCTGGCCATGGGGGTCTCCTGATTCGCCCGCCGGCCCCAGTCTAGCCCGGCTTGCGTCAGGAACGGACATAGCGCCGCCGGGCGCGGCCGCTGAGTCTCACCAGGCATTCGTGGGCGACCGTGTCGGTCGCCGCGGCCAGGTCGTCGAGGGGCAGGTTGGGGCCCATCAACTCGACCCGGTCGCCGGGCTTCGCGGGCGACTCCCCGATCTCGATGGCCAGGAGGTCCATGTTGACTATCCGCACCGGACGCCGGGCCCCGGCGAACCAGGCCGAGGCCCGCCCGCCGCCGCGGCGCAGGAGGCCGTCGGCGTAGCCCGCGGCCACCACGGCGATCCGCGTCGGCTCCTCGACCCGGAGGCCGGAGCCATAGCCGAGCCATTCGCCGGGGGCGACGGTGCGGACATAGAGGATCGGCGCATCGAGTGTCGCCACCGCCTCGATCCGGGGATCCGGCCGCTCGAAGGGCCCGCCGCCGAACAGGCTGACCCCGGGGCGCACCATGTCGAAGCGCCATTCCGGACCCAGGAAAAGGCCGGCGGAGGCCGCGAGGCTCGCCGGCAGGTCCGGGAACAGGCTGCGGGCGCGCCGGAAGCGGTCCAGTTGGATGCGGTTGCGCGGCGCCTCCGGCTCGGCGGCCGAGCCGAGATGGCTCATCAGGAGGACGGGCTCCAGCCTGCGGTCCCCCGCCAGCGTCGCAAGGTACTCGGGCGTGAGCCCCTGGCGGTTCATGCCGGTGTCGACGTGAAGCCCCACCGGGAAGTCGCCGCCGGCCGCCCGGGCCGCCTCAACCTGAACCGGGTCGGCGAGCATGGGGATGAGCCCCGAACGCCGGGCCCTGTCTGCGGTCCCCGGCACCAGGCCATCAAGGACGAAGATGCGGGCGGGGCGCGCCGACCCCAGGGCGCGGCGAAGCCCCTCGCCCTCGTCCAGCCGGGCCACGAAGAAGGACCGGGCGCCCGCCGCCCAGAGGGAGAGGGCGACCTGGCGGGCGCCGAGGCCATATCCGTCGGCCTTCACGACAGGCGCGGTCTCCGCCCCGCCCGCAAGGGCGGCGAGGGTCCGGTAGTTCCGGTCCAGCGCGGAAAGGTCGACCGTCAGGCGGGCGCGGTGCGGCATGGCGCCGACATAGCCAAACCGCTGCGCCGGGGCTAGCGGATGTCGTAGCGGCTGGGATCCCGGGCGAGGTTGCCGAACTTGGTGATCTCCTCGGCATAGGAGAGCTTCACCGTCCCGATCGGGCCGTGGCGCTGCTTGCCGATGATGACCTCGGCGATGCCGGCGACCCGGTCCATGTTCTCCTGCCAGGTCAGGTGTTCCGGCGTGCCCTCCCGGGGCTCGAGGCGCGAGAGGTAGTAGCTCTCGCGGTAGATGAACATCACCACGTCGGCGTCCTGCTCGATGGAGCCGGATTCCCGAAGGTCCGCGAGCTGGGGCTTCTTGTCCTCGCGGTTCTCGACCTGGCGCGACAGCTGGGACAGGGCGATCACCGGGACATTCAGTTCCTTGGCCAGGGCCTTGAGGCTCTGGGTGATCATGGAGACTTCCTGGACCCGGTTGTCGTTGCGGTTCTCGCCCGTGGTGATCAGCTGGAGGTAGTCCACGAAGATGGCGTCGAGGCCATGCTGGCGCTTCAGCCGGCGCGCCCGGGCCGCCAGCTTGGCGATGGAGAGGCCGCCGGTCGCGTCGATGTGCAGCGGCGCATCCTGGATCTCAAGGGCCGCCTCGCGGATGCGGGCGAACTCGGAGGCGTCGATCTCGCCCTTGCGGAGCCGGTCGCCCGAGACCCCGGAAACCTCCGCGAGGAGACGCATGGCCAGCTGCTCGGCGGACATTTCCAGGGAGAAGAAGGCCACGACCCCGCCAGAGACCGTCTTGCGCGAGCCGTCCGGCTGGGGCTCCCAGGCGTAGTTCCGGGCGATGTGGAAGGCGATGTTGGCGGCCAGGGAGGTCTTTCCCATCGAGGGGCGGGCCGCGAGGATGATCAGGTCGGAGGGGTGGAGGCCCCCGATCTTCTGGTCGAGGTCGATCAGGCCGGTCGAGACCCCGGCAAGGCCTCCGTCCCGACGATGCGCCTCGGCCGCCATTTCCAGGGCGCCGCCCAGGACGTCGACGAACGGCACGAAGCCCTGGGAGGCGCCGCCCGTCTCGGCCAGGGAATAGAGACTGGCTTCGGCGGACTCGATCTGGTCCATCGCGCTCTGGGCGTCCTCGGGGGCCTGGGCCCTGACGGTGATCTCGCCGCCGATCCGGATCAGGTCGCGGCGCAGGGCCAGGTCGTAGATGGCCCGGGCGTAGTCCGGCGCATTGGCCGCCGGCGGGGCGCGGTCGACGAGGTCGGCCAGGTAGCGGACGCCGCCCAGGGCCTCGAAGGCAGGGTCCCGGCTGAACTGCTCGGCCAGCAGGATGGGCTCGGCCAGCTGGCCCTTCCGGATCTGGGTCTGGATGGTGGCGAAGAGCCTCTGGTGGAAGGGCTCGTAGAAGTGCCGGGGCTCCAGGTTGTCCCCGAGGCGCTCAAAGGCGGCGTTGTCGTAGAGGAGGGCCCCCAGCAGCGCCTGTTCCGCCTCGACGTTGGCGGGAGGGTGGGGGATGTCCACGTCGTTGACGGGAGAGAGCAGGTCGAGGGCCGGTGTTGGCGACATCCCGACAGGATAGCCCAGCGGCTGCACCCGGGTCACGAACCCCCCGGAGGGGATGCACAGGAATTGCCTTCCTGTGGAAAAGAATGGCCGGGCCCGGGGTTTCCGGGCCCGGCCAGGGCCTTACCAGTTGTAGCTCAGGCGGGCGTAGACGTAGCGCCCGTTGAAGCCGAAGGGCGAGAAGTTCGGGAAGCCGATCGGCCCGTTCGTGTTCACGATGGTCGGGGTCCGGTTCGGATACTCGTCCAGGGCGTTGCTGACGCCCAGGGCGACGCCGAGGCCGCTGGCGCTGTTCCACCGGCCTTCGACGTCGAGCAGGACATGCTCCCCGACCTTGTAGTCAAGCGCCGGGTTGTTGCTCGGCGAAAGGACGTCGCCATAGCGGGTCAGCTTGCCCGAGACGCCGAAGTCGCCGCGGCTCCAGTCCGCGTTCAGGACGTACTTCGAGGCGGGAGTGCCCTCCTCGAAGGTCAGGCGGTTGGCGCGGTCGAAGAGCGGCGGCGGCACCGGCAGGGCGTCGAGCACCGAGGTCTTCGGGACGGCGGTCACTTCCGTGTTGTTGTAGTTGGCCGCGCCGGTGACATCGAGGTCGCCGAAGTCGCCGAGGTCCCAGCGGTACCGGGCGACGATGTCGATCCCGGTGGTCTCGGTGTCCACCCCGTTGATGAAGAAGCGGGCGGCGCCGAGCTGGGCGCTGGTGCCGGGCGGGTTGATCAGGCCGCAGATGGCCTGGGCCGTGGCCGTACCCGTCGGGTTGCACTGGATGTTCTCGGAGAGGACGATCCGGTTGTCGATCTCGATGCGGTAGGCGTCGATGGTGGCTTCAAAGGCGCCGGTGCGGAACACCAGGCCCAGGGAGTAGTTCACCGACTCTTCCGGCTGCAGGGCCTTGCCGCCCAGCGACTTCGCCACCGCGCTGGTCGCGGGGAAGGTGCCCACCTCGACCGGGGTGCTGACGCCGTTCACCGACAGGAAGTTGGTGGAGGTCGCCGTGAAGTACTGCTGCTGCAGGGCAGGGGCCCGGAAGCCGGTCGCGACGGTTCCCCGCACGGCCAGCATCTCGTTGAAGTCATAGCGACCCGAGATCTTGCCGGTCGTCTTGGAGCCGAAGTCCGAGTAGTTCTCGTAGCGGACCGCGACGTCGACGCCGAAGGCGTCCGTCACCGGCAGGTCGAGGTCGGCGTAGACCGACTGGGAGTTCCGGTCCTTGTCCACTTCGTTGCCGGGCTGGAAGCCAGGGAAGCCCTGGGCGCCCGCGGCCTTGCCGGCGACGCCGCCGAAGACCCACGACGCGCGGTCGCCCTGCTCGATCTGGTAGTGCTCGCGGCGATACTCCACGCCGACGGCGAGGTTCGCCGGCTTGGCCAGGCCGAGGTCCAGCGGACGGGTGCCGCCGACCTGCGCCACGAGCTGGTCGTACTGCATCTTGCCGGCGTCGAAGTCGGTGGGCGAGCCGATGCCCATCGAGGCGTTGACCGAGTCCCGGACCCCGTAGTGGACCTGGTTGTAGCCATAGACCAGGCCGGCATCGATCTCGAAGCCGCCGAGCGTGCCGCGCACGCCGCCCGCCGCGCTGTAGTCGGTGATGTCGGTGGTGATCAGCGGCAGGAAGCCGTTCGGCCAGATCGCCGGGACGTTGTTGGCGTTGTTGGCCAGGCGCGGGTTTGCGGCGCTGTCCGTCTTGCGCTTCTGGTAGCCGCCGAAGCCGTACAGGTCCCACTCCTCGTTCAGCGGCTTGCCGGCGTTGGCGTAGACCGTGATCTGGTCGACCTGGGGATCGCCGAAGCGCGAGGTGACCTTGCTGGGGGTGATGCGCGGGTCGAGGTCGCCGCGGCTGGTCGGGTTCCGGAACAGGTACTCGCCGCTCACGGTCAGGAAGCCGTCGGAGCCGAGCTTGAAGCCCTGCCAGCCGGTGAGGGTGAAGGTCGGGCCGTCGTTCTTGTTGCGGCCCTTCAGGTCGCGGGCGGTCCGGACGCGGGTGTCGTAGACGCCGTAGGTCATCGACGCGGCGCCGCCCTCGTCGGCCTCGCGCAGGCGCATGTTCACGACGCCGGCGATGGCGTCGGAGCCGTACTGGGCCGAGGCGCCGTCGCGCAGGACCTCGATCCGGTCGACGGCGACGGTCGGGATGGTGTTCAGGTCGACGGCGGCCGAGCCGCGGCCGATCGAGCCGTTCACGTTCACCAGGGCCGAGGAGTGACGGCGGATGCTGTTGACGAGCACCAGGGTCTGGTCAGGGGCCAGGCCGCGGAGGGTGGCCGGGCGAACGCTGTCCGTGCCGTCGGTGATGGCCGGGCGCGGGAAGGTCATGGAGGGGGCGACGGCGGCGAGGGCCGTGGCCATCTCGGTGTTGCCCTGGCGGGTCAGCGCCTCGGTGGAGATGACGTCCACCGGAGCCAGGGTCTCAAGGCGGGTGCGGCCCTCGGTGCGGGTGCCGGTGACGACCAGCTCCTCGACCTCACCGGCGGGTTCGGCGGCCTGGACGGCGCCGGCCAGAAGGGAGACGGCCGAGACGGCCGCGAAGAGAGCATTGCGATGCAGCATGGGGTTTTCCATTGAAACGTCCGGACGGAGACATCCGCGCGGACCTATTTAGTGTGCGTTGCGGCGAACCTGTGTCACGGAAATGCAACAGCCGCCGGGGCAATGACCCTGTGGGCAGAAGGGAAAAGGGCGCGGACTCCCCGGGGAATCCGCGCCCTTGAACCTTCGGGTCGGAGACCGGGGATCAGTCCCCGAAGTCGCCGTCCTGCTGGCCGGCCCCGCCTTCCAGCAGGTCCTGGGCCGTCTCTTCCGCCGCGGCGCGCTCTTCGGCGAACTGCGACTCGATGACGTTCTCGCCGCGGGCCTGGCGCTCGGCCTCGTCCTCGGAGCGGGCGATGTTGAGGGTGACGCTGACCGTGACTTCGGCGTGCAGCTTCACCTTCACCTCGTGCAGGCCGAGGGTCTTGATCGGCTTGTCGAGCACGACCATCGACCGTTCGACCTTGCCGCCGGCGGCGTTGATGATGTCGGCGACGTCACGGCCGCTGACCGAGCCGTAGAGCTGGCCGCTCTCGCCCGCCTGGCGGATGAGGACGTAGGCCGTGCCGTCGAGGGACTCGCCGGACTTGGCGGCCTGCTCGCGGGCGCGCTGGTTGCGGGCCTCGAGCTCGGCGCGCTGGGCCTCGAACACCTTCATGTTGGAGGCGTTGGCGCGCAGGGCCTTGCCGCGGGGAAGCAGGAAGTTGCGGGCGAAGCCGTCCTTGACGGTGACCACGTCGCCCAGGGCGCCGCGACCTTCGACCCGTTCCAGAAGAATGACCTTCATGTCCGGGGCTCCTTACTTCACGACATAGGGAAGGAGGGCGAGGAACCGGGCGCGCTTGATGGCGCGGGCCAGTTCACGCTGCTTCTTCGCAGACACGGCGGTGATGCGGGACGGCACGATCTTGCCGCGCTCGGAGATGTAGCGCTGCAGGAGCTTGACGTCCTTGTAGTCGATCTTCGGCGCTGCGGAGCCCGAGAAGGGGCAGACCTTGCGGCGGCGGAAGAACGGGCGGCGGGCGGTCGCGGCGGGCGCGGCGGCGGCGGTTTCGTCGGTCATGGTCTGGGCCTCCGGTCTCAGTAGGCGTCTTCGCGACGCGGCTCACGCTCGCGTTCACGGTCGCGCCGGGCCAGGATGGGCGACAGCTCCAGGTCGAGTTCCTCGACGCGGATGGTCATGTAGCGCAGCACGTCCTCGTTGATGGACAGCTGGCGCTCCAGTTCCTTGACGGCCGCGGGCGGGGCGTCGAGGGCCAGGAGGGAATAGTGACCCTTGCGGTTCTTCTTGATCCGGTAGGTCAGGTTGCGCAGGCCCCAGTACTCGATCTTGGCCACGGCGCCGCCGTGTTCCTCGATGATCGCCTTGATCTGGTCGTTCAGGGCTTCGGCCTGCTGCGGCGAGATGTCCTGCCGCGAAATGACGACGTGCTCGTAGAGCGCCATGTTTCCTTTGTCCCGTCTGGAGGGCGGCGCGTCCGCCGGCGGGTGACCGGCGGAAACGATGGATCCCGGGCTGGCGGACGGGGCTTTCCCGTCCCTTTGGCGTTCCAACCCGCGACCGCCTTCCGTTGAAGCGGCCGTCCATAGAGGAAAGCCGCCGCCGGCGCAAGGAAGACAGGCCCGGACCTCGCCGTCCGGAACCTGTCCTGGGCCGCCCTACTTCCGCTTGCCGGCCTTCCAGGCCTTCACGGCGCCCAGGGTCTGGTTGACGTGGTCGTTGGGGTCGAGGTTGTCGTAGGCGTGGATCACCGAGCCATCGGGGGCGATGACGTACGAGACGCGCCCCGACATGCCGGGCATGGACATGCCCTTCATGCTGAGGGGGGCGTCGTAGCGCTTGGCGATCGCCGCGCCGGGATCGGCGGCCACGGGGAACTTGCCGCCGCAGTGCTCCGTGTCCCTCGAGAACTGGGCCAGCTTGTCGGTCTTGCCGGAGGTGACCCCGATGACGGTCGCGCCGTTGGCCTTGAACTCGTCCACCGCCTCCGAGAACAGGCGGGCCTCCAGGTTACAGCCCGCCGTGTAGGCCGAGGGGAAGAAGTACAGCACCACGGGCCCCTTCCTGAGGTTGTCCGAGAGCTTGTAGGTGAAGGGATTGCCGGCGAGGTAGGCCGGGGCGCTGAAGTCAGGGGCCTTGGCTCCGGGCGCCAGCTTGGCGGCCGCAGGGGTGGCCGCGACGGCGAGCGCGGCGGCGATGAGGGCGGGGCGAAGCATCGAAAATCCTCCTGGGCCGTCGAAACGACTGCCAAACGGGGTGGGTTTGGGCTACTGCACGCCGGTCGACCGGTGGGTCCGGCCGGCGCGGAAAACACGCAGGACCGGATATACGATGACCAGCCCGCCATTGCGACCGGTTCTGGACCACATCGAGCTCCCCGATTTCCCGGGCCGATACAGCGGCAAGGTGCGCGAAAACTTTGACCTGCCCGACGGGCGGCGGGTGATCATCGCCACGGACAGGCTCTCGGCCTTCGACCGGATCCTCGCCGCCATTCCCTACAAGGGCCAGGTGCTGACCCAGACCGCCCGGTTCTGGTTCGAGCAGACCGCCGACATCTGCCCCAACCATGTCCTCGAGTATCCCGATCCCAATGTCGTCGTCGGGCGCCGGCTCGACATCCTGCCGGTGGAGATGGTCGTCCGGGCCTACCTGGCGGGAACGACGGGAACCTCCATCCTGACCCTCTACCGGCAGGGCCAGAGGGAAATGTACGGGGTCCGTCTGCCGGAAGGCCTGCGTCCCAACGAGCGTCTGCCGGCGGCGATCCTGACCCCGACCTCCAAGGCCTTCGACGGCGGCCATGACGAGCCCCTGACGCCCGCCCAGATCCTGGCGCAGGGCCTCCTGACGCCGGCGCAGTGGGAGGAGGTCTCGGCGCACGCCCTGGCGCTCTTCGCCCGCGGCCAGGCCCTCGCCGCGGAGCGCGGGCTGATCCTCGCCGACACCAAGTATGAGTTCGGGCTCGACCCGGAAGGGAGGATCGTCCTCGCTGACGAGATCCACACCCCGGACTCCAGCCGTTACTGGATCGCCGGTTCCTACGCCGCCCGCTTCGAGGCCGGCGAGCGGCCCGACAGCTTCGACAAGGACTTCGTCCGCAGCTGGGTCGCCGAGCGCTGTGATCCCTACGTGGATCCGATCCCCGCCATCCCGCCGGAGATGATCGAGCGGACCTCGGACGTCTATGTCGACGCCTTCCGGCGCATCACGGGCCGCGACTTCGAGGCGCCGGCGCCGGGCGAGGACATCGCCGCCCGGATCCGGCGGAACCTCGCCCGCTATGTTTCCTGAGCCCATGAGGCCCTTCGTCCACCAGTCCGGGATATTCCGATGAGTGAGCTGCCCTTCTTCCTTCGCGACGGCGACGCCTTCCTGCCCCAGGTCTCCGGCCGAGGCCCCTGGAACCCCCAGTCCCTGCATGGCCGGGTGGTGATCGGCCTCATGGGCCACGCCCTCGAGACCGCCTTCGGGTCTGACGAATTCATCCCGGCCCGCCTGACGGTCGACATGTACCGCCTGCCCAACTTCGACCCGATCGAGGTCAAGACCACCCTGATCCGTGAGGGCGGCCGGATCCGCATGGCGGAGGCCGAGCTGTTCTCCGGCGGCAAGAGCTCCGCCAAGGCCTCCTGCCAGTTCCTTCGCCGGACCGAGAACGCGCCCGGCAAGACCCGCAGCCCGCAGACCTGGGATGCGCCGCATCCCGATTCCATCCCCGATCCCGACCCCGCCACCGCGCCGATGGGGCGGATGTGGGCGGTCAAGCCGATCAAGGGCGGCTTTGGCGCCGAGGGCGAAAGGCAGATCTGGATGCGGGAGGTCCGCGAGCTGGTCGGCGGGGTTCCCCTGACGCCCTTCCAGAGGGTCGCCGTGGCGGCGGATTTCGCCAGCCCCTTCGCCCACGCCTCGTCAGACCAGGGCCTCGGCTACATCAACACCGACGTCACGGTGTATCTCCACCGCCTGCCGGAGAGCGAGTGGATCGGCTTCCGGTCCGTGAACCACCAGGCCACGGATGGCGTCGCGGTCGGCGAGTGCTGGCTCTATGACGCCTCGGGGTCGATTGGTTTCGCCAGCTGTGCGGCCCTGTCCCAGAGGCGGCCCGCCCGCTGAAGGCGGTCAGAAGCCCTTGAGGTCCGGATCGAGGACCTGGCCGGCGTCCAGCGGCACCCCGAAGGTGTTCAGGATCATGGAGACCTGGGTGTACTGGCCCACGGTGTAGACGAGGTCCATGCACTGCTTCTCGGTGAAGCTGGCCCTGAGGGCCGTCCAGGTCGGCTCGGTGATGAACTTGTCCGCGTGAAGTTCGTCCGTGGCCTGCAGCAGCAGCCGGTCCACCTCCGACCATTCCGGGGCGCCGGGCCCCAGCTTGATCCGGGCGATCTCCGGGGGAGTCAGTCCATCGCGGAGGCCGATCTCCACGTGCTGGGTCCATTCGTAGCCGGACCTGCAGAGGAACCCGACCCGCAGGATGACCAGTTCCCGCTGGCGGGGCGGCAGGTCGTTGCGACGCGAGAGGATGTAGTTGCCCCAGGCGAGGAAGCCCCGGGCCGCCTTCGGCGTACGGGCGAGGGTCCTGAAGATGTTCAGCACCCGGCCCTGGGCGGCCATGGGCGCCACCAGTTCCTTCTGGTCGGCGTCCATCTCGGCGTCGGCGAGGGGGGCGATGCGGGGTGCGGAAAGGCGCATGGGTCGAGACTCCGGGCGCTCAGGCGCGCAGCAGGAAGGGGATCATCTGGGCGACGAGCAGCAGGCCCAGGGCGATGAGCAGGAGCCGGCCGAGAAAGCGGTTCCGGCGGACCCGGGCGGCTTCCCGGTCCTCTGGAGAAGGCGTGGGAGACTCACTCATCGTCTTGATTACCTTGTCGGTTCCACCAGGATCTTCACGTGCGCTTCCGGGTCACCCAGGGTCACGAAGGCCTCTGCGACCCCGTCCAGGCCGACCTTGCCGGTGACCACGCTGGAGACATCGATCACGCCTTCCGAGATCTGCCGCAGGGTGTGGGCGAACTCGTCGGGCGTGTAGCCGAAGACGAAGGTCAGCTCCATTTCCTTGGTGATCGCGATGGCGGGCTCGATCTTGTCCGTCTCCATGCAGACCCCTGCGACCACGATCTGGGACCCGGCCGGGGAGGCCTCGATCAGGGTCTGCAGGATGCCGGGCGAGCCCACGCACTCGAACACCACCGGCCGGCCGAAGGACTTGCCCATCATCCGGGCCATGGACTGGGCCGCCCTCTGGACCGGCACGCCATAGGCGTCCCAGCGGGCGTGGGGGCTTTCCTTCGACGGGTCGATGACCAGGTCCGCACCCAGCTTCTCCGCCGCCGCCCGCCGCCGGGGGGAATAGTCCGTGGCGATCACCGGCCCGTGGCCGCGCGCCTTGAGGGAGGCGATGACCGCCAGGCCCACCGGGCCGCACCCGATGACCATGCAGACCGAGTCGCGGTCCAGACGGGCCATGGCCACGGCGTGCTCGCCGACCGCGAAGGGTTCGGTCAGGGCGGCCTGGTCGGTCGGCAGGCCGTTGGGCACCTCCAGGACCATGGCTTCCGTCAGGAGCATGCGTTCGGCGAAGCCGCCGGGCAGGCGGTTCGAGTAGCCGAGGGATTCCATGCCCGTCTCGGTCAGGGTGACGGGGACGGAGACCACCCGGGCCCCGGCGCGGATGCTCTTCGGCGAGCCCGGGCCATGGTCGAGGACCTCGGCGCAGAACTCGTGCCCGAAGACCGTGTCC
>JAPOKE010000060.1 GCA_029977805.1 Phenylobacterium parvum
GCGTTTCAGCATTCCCTCTCACCGGACCTCCCCCTGAGCGGGGCAATCAAGCATGGGCCGGAGCGGGATGCGCCGAGCCTCCTTTCGGCCTAGGCTGTCGCCATGATCCGCCTGTTCGCCGCCCTGGACCTGCCCGACGAGGCCGCCGAGGCCCTGGCGCCCTTCCAGCGCGGACTGGAGGGGGCGGACTGGCGGCCCCGGGAGGCCCTGCACGTGACGCTCCGGTTCGCCGGCGACCTGCGTGAGGATGTCGCCGACGACCTGGACTCCGAGCTGGGCCGGATCGGCGGCGCCCCCCTTTCGGTTGAGCTTTCGGGCGCGGGAACTTTTGGGGAAGGCCGCGACATCCACGCCGTCTGGGCCCGGGTGGTTCCCTCCGGGCCCCTCTCGCGCCTGGCCCGGTCCTGCGAGATCGCCGCCCGTCGCGCCGGGCTGAAGCCCGACGCCCGGGCCTACACGCCGCACGTGACCCTGGCCTATCTCAGGCGTCCCGCGCCCGCCGCCGTCGCGCGCTGGCTCGCCGCGGCCGAATCCCTGCGGGTCCCGGCCTTCCGGGTCGACCGCTTCGGGCTGTATTCAAGCTGGCGCGGCCCGGACGGATCACGCTATCGCCTCGAGCGCAGCTATCCGCTCGACCGACGGGCGGGGCCCGCCTGACCCGCGTCCGAGGAGCCGCCCATGCCCGACTGGATCTCCGCCATCATCCTGGGCGTGGTCGAGGGCCTGACCGAGTTCATCCCGGTCTCCTCGACCGGCCACCTCCTGCTGACCAAGATCGCCCTGGGGCTGCCGCCGGGCTTCTGGGACACCTTCATCGTCCTCATCCAGCTGGGCGCCATCCTTGGCGTCGTGGCCCTCTACTTCCGCCGCCTCTGGGATGTGGCGATAAGCCTGCCAGTCTCGCAGCGGGCGCGCCATTTCGTGCTCTCGGTCCTGGTGGCCTTCCTGCCGGGCGCCCTGGCCGGGGCCCTCCTGCACGACGTGATCAAGGAGGTGCTGTTCGAGAGCCCGCGCCTGATCTGCTGGTCGCTGATCATCGGCGGCGTCGTCCTCCTGGTCATCGACCGCCGCGCCCCCGCCCCGCGGGAGACCGACGCCATGGCGCTCAGCCTGAAGACCTCCCTCCTGGTCGGTCTCTTCCAGACCCTCGCCCTGGTCCCCGGCGTCTCGCGCTCGGGCGGCACCATCGTCGGCGCCATGCTGATGGGGGTGGAGAAGCGCGCCGCGGCGGAGTTCTCCTTCTTCCTCGCCATGCCGACCATGGCCGGGGCCTTCGTCCTGGATTTCTGGTCCAGCCGGGGAGACCTGCAGGGCGACCGCATGGGCCTGCTGGCCCTGGGTTTCGGGGTGAGCTTCATCGTCGGCTACGCCGTGGTGAAGGTCCTCCTGGAGGTCGTCAGCCGCCGGGGCTTCGCGCCCTTCGGCTGGTGGCGGATCCTGGTGGGCGGCGCCGGCCTGGCCCTGCTGGGCCTGTCCTGACGCCCCGCGCCGCCGGCCTCAGGCCGCCGCGCCCGTCTCCGCCTTCCGGGCGAACTGCCCGCCCTTGCGGAAACGGTAGAGATAGGTCGGCAGGACGGCCTCGACGGTCTCCGGGGTGACGCCCAGGTCGACAAGGCCCGGCGCCTCTCCCGAGACGACGTTGTCGGTCTTCAGGAGTTCGACCTGGTCGGCGGTCAGCGGCGGGGCCACGGGCGTCAGGGTGAAGGGCGTGCAGAGGGTCCCGACCAGGCCGGCGACCGGGAAGGGCAGGGGGGCGTAGAGCCGCCGCCGGCCGGTCTCCTTCTGGATCAGGTCCAGGATCTCGCGGAAGGTGAAGACGCCGGGGCCGCCGAGTTCGAAGGTCTTGCCGGCGTGCGCCGGTTCAAGGGCCGTCGCCGCCAGGGCCCGGGCCACGTCGCCGACATAGACGGGCTGGAAGCGGGTTTGGCCGCCGCCGATCAGGGGCAGGAAGGGGCTGATCACCGCCATCTCGCCGAACTTGTTGAAGAAGTCGTCGCCGGGGCCGAAGACGATGGAGGGACGCACGATGACCGCCGAGGGCAGGACCTCGCGGACCGCCGCCTCGCCGGCGGCCTTGGTGCGCGCATAGCGGGCCGCCGAGGCGGGATCCGCGCCGAGGGCCGACATCTGGACCAGCCGCGCGCCCGCTGCGGCCGCAGCCTGGGCGATGGTCCGGGCGGCGTCGACGTGGACCGCCTGGAAGGTCTGCCGGCCGGATTCGTAGAGGAGGCCCACCAGGTTGATGACGGCGTCGGCGCCCTCGACGGCCCGGGCCACGGAGGCGGCGTCCCGGATGTTCGCCTGGACCACCTCGACCTGGCCGACGTCGCCCATCAGGCGCATGGCGTGGGCCAGGTGGGGCTGGCGGACCGCCACGCGCACCCGCGCACCGCGGCGGGCGAGGGCCCGGACGACCTGGGTCCCGATGAAACCGGAACCCCCGAATACGGTGACGAGGTCTGGCATGGCTTCCGGGCTCCGTGGGGCAGGTCAGGACCGTGGGGATAGACGAAGCCTCGCCGCCCTGCAATCGGCGGCGGTCCCCGGTTGCGCATGGGCGTTGACCCGGGGGGGACTTGGCCCTAAGGAAGCGCCCTCGCACGGTCCGACGGATCGGGCCCAGGTGGCGGAATTGGTAGACGCGCTGGCTTCAGGTGCCAGTGGCTTAACGGCCGTGAAGGTTCGAGTCCTTTCCTGGGCACCACCGTCCCCTTCCGGGGGGACGAAGCACAATCAACCGGCGGAGACGGCGGACCGTGGCGAACTATCTTCATGAAGGCGATCTTCCCGACGGCCTCTTCGGAGGCGTCGCCTCCGTGGCCGTGGACTCCGAGACCATGGGCCTTCGCCTTGGCCGGGATCCGCTCTGCGTGGTCCAGCTGTCGGCGGGCGACGGCGACGCCCACCTGGTCCGCCTGTCCCGCCCGGACTATGACGCCCCGAACCTGAAGGCCCTGCTCGCCGACCCGGCGGTCACCAAGATCCTGCACTTCGGGCGGTTCGACATCGCCATGTTCAAGCTGCACCTCGGCGTTGTGACCGCGCCGGTCTACTGCACCAAGATCGCCTCCAAGCTGGCCCGCACCTACACCGACAAGCACGGCCTGAAGGATGTCTCGCGCGAGCTCCTCGGCGTCGACATGTCCAAGGTCCAGCAGAGCTCGGACTGGGGCGCCGCGAAACTCTCCCCCGAGCAGATCGCCTACGCCGCCTCAGACGTCCTCCACCTGCACAGGCTGCGCGACCGGCTGGACGACATGCTGCGCCGCGAGGGCCGGGCCGAACTGGCCGAGGCCTGCTTCGGCTTCCTGCCGCACCGCGCCCTGCTCGACCTGGCCGGCTGGGAGGAGATGGACATCTTCGCCCATGCCTGACCTGCACGCGGAGCCCCGCCGGTGACGGAGGCGGCCCTGCCCGCGACGAGCCGGCGCGCCCGCGAGGCGGAGGCCTGGCGACGCCGCTCCCGCCGGGTCCACCGGCTCCGCTTCCTCCTGCCGGCCCTGGTCGGGGTGATCTTCCTGGTGCTGGCCGGCTATCTCGTCCTGGCCATGTTCGCCGCGCCCCGGACCCGCCCGGTCGAGGCCGGGACTCCCATCCAGCTGGTCAATCCGCGCTTCATCGGCCAGGACCGGAAGGGCCGGGCCTTCACCCTCACGGCGCAGACGGCGACTCGGGATCCGGCTGACTATGACCGCGTCCTTCTCGACAAGCCCGTGCTCGTCCTGCGCCGGGACCCCGAGGAGCCCATCCGCGTCTCGGCCCTGAAGGGCGACTACAACGAATCCGACCACCTGCTGAAGCTGAACGGCGACGTCCGGCTGAACGGCGGCGACATCAGCTTCCTGACCGGGGCCTCCACCTTCGACACCGCCCTGGGCGAGCTGGTCGGGGATGGCGCGATACAGGGCGTGGGCTCGCTTGGAGAAATCAACGCGAAGTCCTATGGCGTATACGACAAGGGCGACCGGCTCGTGTTCGGCGGCGGGGTCAGCACCCGCCTCGAGCCGAAGTCGGGGCCCTGAGCGCAGGGACACGGCAGGATGAGAGATCGCAAGATGCGCCTGGGCATGACGGCGGCGGGGCTCCTGGCCCTCGCGGCGGCCCCGGCGGCGCAGGCCCAGCTGGCGCGCAACTCCAAGGCGCCCGTCGACATCACGGCCGACCAGCTGGAGCTGGTGAACAGCCAGTGCTCGGCCATCTACCGCGGCGGGGCCGAGGCCCTCCAGGAGACCAGCCGCCTGCGCGCCGACCAGCTGAAGATCATCTACGCCCCCGCACCGGCGGGCGCCGGCAAGAACGGCTGCAGCAGCGACCTCCTCAGGATGGAGGCGGTCGGATCCGTCTTCTACGTCACCCCCGACCAGAGGGTGCGCGGCGACCGGGCGGTCTATGACGCCAAGGCCGAGACCCTCACCGTGACGGGCTCCGTGGCCGCCTCCCGCGGGCAGGACGTGATGCGGGGCGAGCGCCTCGTGGTGAACACCGTTTCCGGCGACGCCCGCATGGAAGGCGGCGGCCAGCGCAGCGGGCAGAGGGTCCGTACGGTCATCTATCCGGGCGCCAAGCCCGGCGCCCCGAAGTAGCCCCCGTGTCCTCGGCGCCTGAAGGGGACGGCCTCGTCGTCGACCGGGTCGGCAAGACCTATCGCGGCCGGGCCGTGGTCAAGGGCGTGTCCCTGCGCCTCGGCCGGGGCGAGGTTAAGGGCCTGCTGGGTCCCAACGGCGCGGGCAAGACAACCTGCTTCTACATGATCACCGGCCTGGTCGCGGCGGACGAGGGCCGGATCTGGCTGGACGGCGAGGACGTCACCGCCCAGCCCATGTACCAGCGCGCCCGGATGGGCCTGGGCTATTTGCCGCAGGAGCCCTCCATCTTCCGGGGCATGACGGTCGAGGAGAACGTCATGTCCGTGGTGGAGCTGCGCGAGCCCGACGGCCGCAAGGCCCGCGAGACCGTCTCGGGCCTGCTGGCCGAGCTCCGGATCGACCACCTGCGCAAGTCGCCGGCCGTTTCCCTGTCCGGCGGCGAGCGACGCCGAGTCGAGATCGCCCGGGCCCTGGCCTCCGAGCCGGCCTACATGCTGCTGGACGAGCCCTTCGCCGGGATCGACCCCCTGGCCATCGCCGACATCCGAGAGGTGATCGGTTACCTCAAGGCCCGGGGCATCGGCATCATGATCACCGACCACAATGTCCGCGAGACGCTGGACATCATCGACCGCGCCGCCATCATCCATGCGGGCGAGCTGCTCCTGGAGGGGACGCCCGCAGAGATCGTCGACAATCCCGAGGTGCGACGCGTCTACCTCGGGGAACAGTTCGCCTGACGGCGCGGGGCCCGCCGCCCCGCAGGCGGCCGGCGAGGGGGAAAGCCATGGTCGCCAAGCCGAGGAACGCCGTCGTCATCCTGCTCGACAGCCTGAACCGGCACATGCTGGGGGCCTATGGCGGGACGGAGTTCGCGACGCCGAACCTCGACGCCTTCGCCCGCACGGCCGTCCGCTTCGACAACCACCACACGGGCTCGCTGCCCTGCATGCCCGCCCGGCACGACATCCTGTGCGGGGCGCTCGACTTCCTCTGGCGCCCCTGGGGCTCGGTGGAGATCTGGGAAGACGCCATCACCTACGAGCTGCACAAGGCCGGCGTGGTCTCCCAGCTCGTGTCCGACCACCCCCACCTCTTCGAGACCGGGGGCGAGAACTACCACGTCGACTTCACCGCCTGGGCCTACGAGCGGGGCCATGAGGGGGATCCCTGGAAGACCCGCCCGGACCCCAGCTGGGCCGGTGCGCCGATCTTCGGCCGCGACCACATGCCCTACCATGACAGCCGCGGCTGGTTCCGGGACGAATCGGACTTCCCCGGTCCCCGCACCATGACCGCCGCCGCCCGGTGGATCGAGGAGAACGCCGGCTGGCACGACCGGTTCTTCCTCTTCATCGACGAGTTCGATCCTCACGAGCCCTTCGACACCCCCGAGCCCTGGGCCTCCATGTACGATCCCGGCTACGAGGGCCCGCCGATGATCTGGCCGCCCTACATGCAGGGGGCGGTGGAGAAGGGGGTGCTGAGCGAGGCCTCGGCGCGTCGCCTGCGGGCCAGCTACGGGGCCAAGCTGTCGATGATCGACCACTGGCTGGGCCGCGTCCTGGGCGCCATCGAGGAGAAGGGCCTGGCCGACGACACCCTCGTCATGGTCTGCACCGACCACGGGCACTACCTCGGCGAGAAGGACATCTGGGGAAAGCCCGGCGTGCCCATCTACAACACCCTCGGCCACATCCCCCTGATGATCCGCCACCCGGGGATCGCCCCGGGCGCCTGCGACGCCCTGACCACCAGCGTCGACCTCTTCGCCACCCTGGCCGACCTGTTCGGCGTCGAGGTCCGCCAGCGCACCCATGGCCGTTCCCTCCTCCCCCTGCTCAGGGGGGAGTGCGAGTCCGTGCGCGACCACCTGCTGACCGGCGTCTGGGGCCGCGAGGTCCACCTCGTGACCCGCGAGTGGAAGTATGCCCGGGCGCCGGCCGGGGCCAATGCGCCCCTGTCGATGATGTCCAACCGCTGGTCGACCATGCCGACCCACCTCATCGACCGGCACGTCGCCCTGCCGCCGCCCGACCACCGCGCCTTCCTCGACCGGATGCCGGGATCCGACATCCCGGTGATCCACCAGCCCTACGCCGCCGGCGATCCCCTGCCGTTCTGGGCTCGCACCCGGCCTTCGGGGCACTATCTCTTCGACCGGACCGCCGATCCTGGCGAGGTCCGGAACCTGGCCGGGGGGGCGCAGGAAGCCGAGGCGGCGCGCCGCCTGGCCCAGGCCCTGAGGTCAATCGAGGCCCCGGCGTCGCAATTCGCGCGCCTGGGGCTGGACTGAGACGGAGACGACCATGGCCCGGAAGACCCTCGCCGTACTTGCGGCGGCCCTGCTCGCCGCGACCCTCGCCGGTTGCGCCAGGGACATTCCCTACGAGACGCTCAAGGCGAAGTACGCCAGTCCCGCCTCGAAGTTCACGACGCTCTCCAACGGGGTGACCGTGCACTACCGCGACCAGGGCCGGCCGGACGGGCCGCCCGTGGTCCTGGTCCACGGCTTCGCAGCCAACCTCGACACCTGGGAGCCCTGGGTGGGCCGCCTCGGCGACACCTACCGTGTGGTGACCCTGGACCTTCCCGCCCACGGGCTGACCGTCACGCCGCCAGGCTACGAGATGTCGACCCAGGGCCAGGTCGAGGTGATCGACGAACTGACCCGCCAGCTTGGCCTGCCGCCCTTCGTCCTCGCCGGGAACTCCATGGGCGGCGGCGCCTCCTGGAACTACGCCCTCGCCCATCCTGACCGGCTGCGGGGCCTGGTCCTCGTGGCCTCCGTCGGCCCGCGGCCCCGGTCCGAGGACAGCGCGCCGCCGCGGGAAGGCCCTCCCGCCGTCTTCCGCATCATGGGCAACCCGGTCGGCCGCGCCGCCCTGCGCAGCCTCAATCCCCGCCCCCTGGCCGAGCCGGGCCTCAAGAAGGCCTATGTGGACGAAAGCCTCGTCACCCCCGCCCTCGTGGACCGCTATGTCGACCTCGCCCTGGCGCCGGGACGGCGGGAGATGGTCCTGGCGGGCCGCCGCGGGCCGCCTTCGGCCTCGGCCGACGCGGTCAAGGGCGTCTCGGTCCCCACCCTGGTGATGCACGGCGAGAAGGACGCGGTGGTGCCCGTCGGCGTGGGCCAGGAGCTCGGCAGGCTGATCCCCGGCGCCCGGCTCATCATCTACCCGGACGCCGGCCATGTCCCCATGGAGCAGATCCCCGACCGCTCGGCGGCCGACGTGAGGGCCTTCATCGAGTCCCTTCCGGCGGCGAAACCCGCGGGAAAATGACCGGCCGTTAACCAAACAGTTGCCATCCGGTCCTAACCTGCAAGCAAGAAGCAGGCCAAGGAGGCGGAGTTGGCGCTCGGCGCGCGTCTTGAGGTTCGTCAGGGACAGGGGCTGGTCATCACGCCCCAGCTGCAGCAGGCGATCAAGCTTCTGCAGCTGTCCAGCGTCGAACTCGAGGCCTTCGTCGAGGGCGAGCTGGAGCGCAATCCCCTGCTGGTCCGCGAGGAGCCGGAGCCGGACCTCGACGCCGCCGAGCCCGCCCTGCGGGCCGAGGAAAACTTTGCGGCGGACCGCATCCCCGATTCCGGCGCCGAGCCCGACCTCGACATCAGCCGTGAGTCCGAGGCCTCCCCCGGGGAGATGGCCACCGGCGACCTGATGACGGGCGAGGACCCCGGCGGCGCCATCGACTGGAGCCGGGCCGGATCTGGCGGGTCCGCCTTCGAGTCGGACGAGGACGTCTACCAACGCCTCGCCGAGGTGAAGACCCTCCGCGAGCACCTGCTCGACCAACTGGGGGTCGCGGGCCTGGAGGGTCCCCGCCACGCCGCGGCCCTGGTGCTCGTCGATTCGGTGGATGACGGCGGCTACCTCCGCTGCGACATGGCCGAGACGGCCGATCGGCTGGGCTGTGACGAGGCCTTCCTGGAATCCGTGCTGGAAGTCCTCCAGGGCTTCGAGCCCACGGGCGTCTTCGCCCGCGACGTCCGCGAGTGCCTCTCCCTCCAGTTGCGGGAGCTGGACCGGTGCGACCCGGCCATGCAGGCCCTGCTCGACAACCTTGACCTCCTGGCCCGGCGCGAGCTGGCGGCCCTGAAGCGGATCTGCGGGGTCGATGACGACGACCTGAGGGACATGATCGCCGAGATCCGCGCCCTGACGCCCCGGCCCGGGGCGGCCTTCGGCGGCGAGCCTGCGGCGCCGGTGACGCCGGACGTCATGGTCCGGGAGGGTCCCGGCGGCCTCTGGAACGTCGAGCTGAACAGCGACACCCTGCCCCGTCTCCTCGTGGACCGCCGCTATTACGCCCGGGTCTCCGCCGGCGCGCGGACGGATGCGGAGAAGGTGTTCGTCTCCGACTGCTACTCCCAGGCCAACTGGCTCCTTCGCTGCCTGGACCAGAGGGCTCGCACCATCCTGAAGGTGGCCTCCGAGATCGTCCGCCAGCAGGACGGGTTCCTGGCCTTCGGCGTCACCCACCTGCGGCCGCTCAACCTGCGCACCATCGCCGAGGCCATCGGCATGCATGAGTCCACCGTCAGCCGGGTGACCTCGAACAAGTTCATCTCCACGCCCCGCGGGGTTTTCGAGCTGAAGTTCTTCTTCACCGCCGCCATCCCGTCGACGGGCGGGGGAGAGGCCCATTCGGCCGAGAGCGTCCGCCACCGGATCCGGCAGCTGATCGAGACCGAGCGCCCGGGCGAGGATGTGCATTCGGACGACCGGATCGTCGAGATCCTGAGGACCTCCGGCGTCGACATCGCCCGCCGGACGGTCGCCAAGTACCGCGAGGCCATGCGGATCCCCTCGTCCACGGAGCGGCGCCGGCTCATGGCGGTTGCGGGGTGAACCGGAGTTGACTCCGGCCGCCCCGGGGCGCGTGCTGGGGCCATGAAAGTCCAGGTCACCGGCAAGCATGTCGACGTCGGAGCGGCCCTGCGCGAGCGGGTCGTCGACGAAATCAACCAGTCCATCGGCAGGGTCTTCGAGCGCGGAGGATCGGCGGACGTCGTCGTCAGCCGCGAGGGCCACGCCTTCCGGGTGGACTGCTCGGTCCTCCTCGCCTCGGGCCAGCCCCTCGAGAGCCACGCCCTCGCGGCCGACGCCCACGCCGCCTTCAGCGCCGCCCTCCACAAGATCGAGACGCGGGTCCGGCGGTACAAGCAGAGGTTGAAGAGCCACGCCCAGGCCGCCGCCGCCCGGCAGGCCGAGACCGCCGCCTATTTCGTCCTGCGCTCCCCCGAGGAGACGCCGGACGAGGCCTGGGAAGACGCCGAGGCGCCGGAAACGGCTGCGGGCCCGCCCAGCGCCCTGGTCATCGCCGAGACCGAGACCCCGGTGCGCAACCTGACCGTTTCGCAGGCAGTCCTTGAACTGGACTTGACGGACTCACAGACAATCGTGTTCAGGAACGCCGCACATGGCGGGTTGTCCGTCGTGTATCGCCGGCCCGATGGCAACATCGGCTGGATTGATCCCGAGCGCACCGCCGCCTCCCGACCCGGGGGCTAAGGGCCGCGCGGAGGGCTGAGCGTCCTCTTCCGCCCCCGGGCTGAAGGCGGCCGCACCTTCAGTGAGCGTGGGTTGTGCCGGATCGTCTTTACATCGCCGACCTGATCGGACCCAGCGCGGTGGCCGTGGGCTTTGGCGCCCGGACGGCCCGCCAGGTCATGAACCTGATCGCCGACAAGGCCGCCCAGAATTTCGGGCTGGACTCCGCCGTCGTCCTGGCGGGGCTCCTGGAGCGCGAACAGGCCGGATCGACCGGTCTCGGGCGGGGAGTCGCCGCGCCGCACGCCCGGGTCCCCGGGCTTCAGGGCAGCCGGCTTGTGGTGGTCCGGCTGGAGCAGCCCATCCCCTTCGGGGCGATCGACGGCCAGCCCGTGGACCTGTTCTTCGCCCTGCTGTCGCCGGAGGAATCGGGGGTCGAGCACCTGCGGGCCCTGGCGCGGATCTCGCGGCTCCTGCGCCGGGACGACCTGCGCGACCAGTTGCGCCGCGCCGCCGACGCCGACGCCGTCCGTTTCCTGCTGGCCCAGGGCGAGGCGGCGGCGGCCTGAGCCGCCCTCAGTGGACCGAGACGGGCGCCAGCTCGTGGGCCATGGCCGCCGCCACGGCGGCGTCGCGGTCGCCCAGGACCGCAAGGCGCTCGCCGTCGGCGCGGTGGACCGCATAGAGCACCTGGTCGGGATCAAGCTCGATGCCCTCGATCCGGCCGGTGGGCGTGCTCGCCAGGATCTCCGCCGCGCGCACCGGGCGGACATAGACGACATTGGGCGCCCCAAGGGCCGCGAAGGCCTCCGGGGTCAGGGCCGGGGCGGCCGGGGACTTTGCGTCGGGTATCATGGAATCTTCTCCTCTGGCCGCCTTCAGCCGGCCGACTGGATGGGAATGCGGCGGACCTGCCGCTCGGGTTCCGGCCGGCTCAGGTCCACGTGCAGCAGGCCGTGCTCCAGGAGGGCCCGGTCGACCTCGACCCCGTCCGCGAGGACGAAGCTGCGGATGAAGCTCCGCGAGGCGATGCCCCTGTGCAGGTAGGCGTCGCCCTTGCCGCCGTCGTCCCGCCGGCCGGCGATGGTCAGCTGGCGGTCCTCCAGGGTGATCTGCAGGGTTTCCGGGGTGAAGCCCGCCACCGCCAGGGTGATCCGGAGGGCGCCGCCCCCCAGGTCCTCGACATTGTAGGGGGGGTAGCCCTCGGACGCCGCCTTGGCGGCGCGCTCGATCTGGCTGCGGGTGTGCTCGAAGCCGAGGAGGAAGGGACTGTCGAAAAGCAGGTTCCGGTTCATGGGAGTCCTATCGTGAAGCGACTCTGAGGCGGTCCGTCCGGGTGTGGCCCGCACCGCCTCACGCCTCATGTGGCGCGCCGGGCCCGGGCTTTCAATATCCGGCGCGCGGGCAAGGGGCGGACTTGCGCGACAGCGCGCGGCGTCGCACCAAGGCGGAATGACCGGGCCCATGAACTTCGCCGTCCACTATGTGGGCGACGGCTATTCCACCGACGCCAAGCTGATGGGCCGCCAGGCCGTCGGCAAGTCGCTGTTCCGCGCCGTGTCCCGCCGCTGGGCCGACGGCGATGTCTTCGGCCTTGGCCGCGGCGCCTCCCGGCTGATGATGGACCACCTGTCCCGCGAGGGGTTCTCCGGACGCCTGGTCTGGCGGGAGCAGGGCTCCGTCTCGCCGCCCCCGGGCTTTCCGGGCGCCGTCTATCACCCGGGGCCGATCCCCACCGCCATGGCGCACGACCGCAACCGCGAGGGTCCGGCCGCCTACAGCCTGTTCGGGGTCACCCACACCCTGTCCTCGCTCGGCGCCATGGACAGCATCGGGGACCTGGCGGGCGCGCCCTTCCAGCCCTGGGACGCCCTCATCTGCACCTCGACAGCGGCGCAGACCCTGGTCCGGAGCCTGATGGCGGAGCGTCGCGCCTGGCTGTCGGAGCACTATGGCGCCACCCGGTTCTCCGAGATCGAGCTGCCGGTCATCCCCCTGGGGGTGGACGTCGCCGCGCATGAGCGCCCGGCCGCCGAGATCGCCGCGGCGCGGCAGGCCCTGGGCCTCGCAGGCGACGAGGTGGTCTTCCTCTTCGCCGGCCGCCTGTCCTTCCACGCCAAGGCCAACCCCGCCCCGGTCTACATCGCCCTCGAGCGCATCGCCGCCGGCCGCCGGCTGGTCTGCATCGAGGCCGGCCAGTTCCACAACGAGGCCATCGCCGAGGCCTACCGGGACGCCCAGGCCCGCCTCGCCCCTTCGGTGCGCTTCCTCCACGCGGAGGGGGGCGACGGCGCCGCCTATCGCCGGGCCTGGTGCGCCGCCGACGTCTTCGTCTCGGTGTCCGACAACATCCAGGAAACCTTCGGCATCACGCCGGTGGAGGCCATGGCCTCCGGTCTTCCGGTCGTCGTGTCCGACTGGAACGGCTACAGGGACACGGTCCGGGACGGCAGGGACGGCTTCCGGGTCCCGGTCACGGCGCCGCCCGAGGGCGGGGCCATCGACCTCGCCCTGCGCCACGCCCTTCACCTGGACACCTATGACCGCTTCATCGGCCAGTACAGCATGGCCACCGCCGCCGACCTGCAGGTCCTGGCCCAGCGCATGGCCGAACTGGCCGACAGCCCGGACCTGCGCGCCCGCATGGGCGCCTCGGGACGGGCGCGGGCCCAGGCCGAGTACGACTGGACGGTGATCCTGGCCCGCTACCAGGCCCTTGCGGGCGAGCTCGCCCGGCTGCGCTCGGGGCCGGCCGCCGCCCGGGTCGACTGGCCCCTCCGGCCGGACCCCGCGCGGCTCTTCGGCCACTTCCCCACCCACAGGCTGGCGCCGGACTGGCGGGTCAGCGCGCCCGCCGGCCGAGAGGCGGCCCTTGAGGACCTTCTCGCCCTGCGGATGACGT
>JAPOKE010000061.1 GCA_029977805.1 Phenylobacterium parvum
CGTGCAGGAAGGCGTGCTCGGGCCCGATCCCGGGATAGTCTAGGCCGGCCGAGATGGAGTGGGCCTCGGTGATCTGCCCGACCGTGTCCTGGATCAGGTAGGTGCGGTTGGCGTGCAGCACGCCGGGCCGGCCGCCATTGATGGCCGCCGCGTGCCGGTCCGTGTCCATGCCGTCGCCCGAGGCCTCGACGCCGATCAGGCGGACGCCCTCGTCGTTGAGGAAGGGATGGAACATGCCGATGGCGTTGGAGCCGCCGCCGACGCAGGCGACGACCGCATCGGGAAGCCGCCCTTCGATCTCCAGGACCTGCTCGCGGGTCTCGCGGCCGATCACCGCCTGGAACTCTCGGACCATCTCGGGATAGGGGTGCGGACCCGCCGCCGAGCCGATCAGGTAGTAGGTGTCGTGGACATTGGTGACCCAGTCGCGCAGGGCCTCGTTCATGGCGTCCTTGAGGGTGGCGGAACCCGAGGTCACCGGCTCGACCCGGGCGCCCAGCAGGTTCATCCGGAACACGTTGGGCTTCTGCCGCTCGACGTCGACGGCGCCCATGTAGACCACGCAGGGCAGGCCGAAGCGGGCGCAGACCGTGGCGGTGGCCACGCCGTGCTGGCCGGCGCCGGTCTCGGCGATGATCCGGGTCTTGCCCATCCGCATGGCCAGGAGGATCTGGCCCATGCAGTTGTTGATCTTGTGCGCGCCGGTGTGGTTCAGCTCCTCGCGCTTGAGGTAGACCCTGGCGCCGCCGAACCGGCGGGTCAGGCGCTCGGCGAAGTAGAGCGGGCTGGGCCGCCCGACATAGTGCTTGAGGTAGCCGTCCAGCTCGCCGCGGAAGGCCGGGTCCGCGATGGCCGCGCGGAAGGCGGCCTCCAGCTCATGCACCAGGGGCATGAGGGTTTCCGGGACGTACCGGCCGCCATAGTCGCCGAAGCGGCCGGAGGCGTCGGGGTAGGCGGAATAGTCGTTGAGCGGTGCGATCTGGTTCACGTCAGGCCTGTGGTCGGGCTCGGCGGACAGCGTCGAGGAAGGCCGAGATCAGAGAGGGGTCCTTTAGTCCGGGACCGCGTTCCACGCCAGAGGAAACGTCGACCATCGGGGCCCCGGAGACCTCGAGGGCCTCGGCCACGTTCCAGGGGTCCAGGCCGCCGGCGAGGAACCAGGGGCGAGCGGGGCGAAAGTCCTTCACGAGGGTCCAGTCAAAGGCCACGCCAAGGCCGCCGGTCATGGCCGCGCCCTTCGGCGGGCGGGCGTCGAGGAGGAGGTGGTCGACCAGCCCGGCCCAGTCCCGGGCCGCCTGGAGGTCGGACGCCTCGCCGACCGGCAGGGCGCGGATGAGGCCGGCGCCGGTCCGCCCCGCCAGTTCCCGGGCCCGGCCGGGGGGCTCCTTGCCGTGCAGCTGCAGGAAGTCCGGCGCAAGGATCCGGACGATGCGGTCGACCAGGTCGTCGCCGGCGTCGACGGTGATGGCGCAGATGCTGACGCCCGCCGCCCGCGCGGGGGCGGCCAGGCGCGCCGCGGCCTCCGGCTCCACGCACCGGGGGCTGGGCGCAAAGAAGTTGAATCCGAGATAGCCGGCGCCGCCGCGGACGGCGGCCTCGACCCCCTCGGGGGTGGACAGACCGCAGATCTTGGCGGGAAGACGCATGGCCGCCATTAGGGGCCGGCGCCTCCCGACTTCAAGGGGTTGTGGTCAGCGACCGGACTTCAGAAGGTCGCGGATCTCGGCGAGGAGGGTTTCCTGGGCGGAGGGGGCCGGCGGCGGCGCCTCGGCGGCCTGTGCGCGGCGCAGGGTGTTGACCCCCTTGACCAGCAGGAAGACGACCCAGGCCACGATCAGGAACTGGATGATGGTGTTGGCGAAGGCGCCGTACTGGATGGCGACCATTTCGTCGGCCTTGGTGGCCGGGTTGTCCGCCTTGAGCACCCAGTTCATGTGGGAGAAGTCGACCCCGCTGGTGAGCAGGCCGATGGGCGGCATGACGACGTCCTCGACAAGGGCGGTGACGATCTTGCCGAAGGCCCCGCCGATGATGACGCCGACCGCAAGGTCGACGACATTGCCGCGGGCGATGAACTCACGGAACTCGCTCAGAATGGACATGGTTTCCCCCCGTTGAAGCTGTCTGGCGGCCCGGCGGCGTCAGCCGTCGGCGTTGAGCCGGACGCGCAGTTCCTTGCCGCTCTTGAAGAATGGGACGTGCTTGGCCCGGACCGAGACGGTCTCGCCGGTCCGCGGGTTGCGCCCGGACCGGGCGCCGCGCGAACGCACGGAAAAGGCGCCGAAGCCCCGGAGTTCGACGCGACCGCCATCCTCCAGGGCCTGGATCATGCGGTCGAGGATCACCGAGACGACGCGCTCGATGTCCTTCTGGGTGAGATGCGGGTTCTCCTCCGCCAGGCTGGCGATGAGTTCGGACTTGATCATGCCCCAGGCCACCCCGGCTTCCGGCCGCCGGGTCCACCGCCCGGCTCATGACCACTTCAGCGCAAATCCCTTTGGCGTCAAGCCCTTGGACGTCGGCCGGAACGGGGCCCCGGAAAAGAAAACGGCGGGCCGGTCACCCGGTCCGCCGCAAAGGAGGGCGGCGCGCCCCGGAAGGCGCGCCGCGGGGATCCCCGGTCGGGGACTATTCCTTCTGGGCCTTCTCGCGGAGGGCCGCGCCAAGGATGTCGCCGAGGGAGGCGCCGGAGTCGGACGAGCCGAACTTCTCGATCGCTTCCTTCTCCTCGACCATCTCCAGGGCCTTGATGGACAGGGAGACCCGGCGGGCCGCCTTGTCCACGTTGGTGATCTGGGCGTCGACCCGGTCACCCACGGCGAAGCGCTCGGGGCGCTGGTCGGCGCGGTCGCGGGACAGGTCCGACTTGCGGATGAAGGCCGACATCGGCGCGTCGTCCTCGCCGAACCGGACCTCGATGCCGCCCGAGGTGACCTCGGTGACGGTCACGGTCACCGTCTGGCCCTTGCGGAAGACATCGCCCGAGAGCGGGTCGCCCGAGAGCTGCTTGATGCCCAGGGAGATGCGCTCCTTCTCGACGTCGACGTCCAGGACCCGCGCCTTGACCATCTCGCCCTTGTGATAGCGGCTGATGGCCTCTTCGCCGGAGACGTTCCAGTCGAGGTCCGAGAGGTGGACCATGCCGTCGATGTCGTTGTCGAGGCCCAGGAACAGGCCGAACTCGGTGGCGTTCTTGACCTCGCCCTCGACGGTGGAGCCGACGGGATGGGCGGCCAGGAAGGCTTCCCAGGGGTTGTCCATGGCCTGCTTGAGACCCAGGGACACCCGGCGCTTGGACGGATCGACGTCCAGCACCACCACGTCGACTTCCTGGGAGGTCGAGACGATCTTGCCGGGGTGGACGTTCTTCTTGGTCCAGGACATCTCGGAGACGTGGACCAGGCCCTCGACGCCGGCTTCCAGCTCCACGAAGGCGCCGTAGTCGGTGATGTTGGTGATCCGGCCGGTGAAGCGGGCGCCCACCGGGTACTTGGCCTCCACGCCGTCCCAGGGGTCGGACTGGAGCTGCTTCATGCCGAGCGAAATGCGCTGGGTGTCGGGGTTGATCTTGACGATCTGCACCCGGACGGTGTCGCCCACGGCCAGCACCTGGCTGGGATGGTTGACGCGCTTCCAGCTCATGTCGGTGACGTGCAGCAGGCCGTCGATGCCGCCCAGGTCCACGAAGGCGCCGTAGTCGGTGATGTTCTTGACCACGCCTTCGCGGATCTCGCCTTCCTGCAGCTGGCCGACGAGCTCGGTGCGCTGCTCGGCGCGGGCTTCCTCCAGGATGGCCCGGCGGGAGACGACGATGTTGCCGCGCGGACGATCCATCTTGAGGATGGCGAAGGGCTGCTCCTTGCCCATCAGCGGGCCGACGTCGCGGACGGGGCGGATGTCGACCTGCGAGCCGGGCAGGAAGGCCGAGGCGCCGCCGAGGTCGACGGTGAAGCCGCCCTTCACGCGGCCGACGATGGCGCCCATGACGGGCTCGTTGCGGGCGTGCACGCCCTCGAGCCGGGTCCAGGCCTCCTCGCGGCGGGCCTTCTCGCGGCTGATCACCGCCTCGCCAAGGGCGTTCTCGACGCGCTCGAGGAAGACCTCGACGGTGTCGCCGACGGCCAGCTGGGCCTGGCCCTCTTCGCCGGCGCCGAATTCCTTGATGGAGACGCGGCCCTCGGTCTTGAGGCCCACGTCAATGATCGCGAAGTCCTTCTCGAGGCCCACGACCTTGCCCTTGACCACCTGGCCTTCCATGAAGTCGCGTCCGCCGAGGGACTCGTTCAGGAGGGCCGCGAAGTCGTCGCGGGAAGGGTTCAGGCCAGCATCATCAGCCATGGTGTTCTTTCATCAGTCGGTATGACCCGGGCGGACGCCGCCGGTCAGGCGGACGGGGCCCCGGGGTCGGGTTGGAGGTGAAACCGAAGGCGCGGAATCCCGCGCCGGTGGATGCCCGCGGCTTGAGAGGAAAGGACGCGATGGGATTTGCCTTCCGGGTCAGGCCCGGCCGGCGCGCGCCGCCTCGACAATGCGGCGGGCCGCATCGGCGGCGAGGTCTATAGTCATTTCGGACGTGTCCAGCAAGACCGCGTCCGGCGCCCGGGCCATGGGGGCGTCGGCGCGGCCGCCGTCCCGGGCGTCCCGCCGGCGGATGTCCTCGAGCACGTCGGCGAGGCTGACCGTCTCGCCCTGGGCGGTGAGCTGGCGCCAGCGGCGCTCCGCGCGGACCTCCGGGCGGGCGGTGACGAAGATCTTGGCCGGGGCCCAGGGGGCGATCACCGTGCCGATGTCGCGCCCGTCCAGCACCGCCCCGCCGGGCCGGCGCGCAAAGCCGACCTGGGCGGCGTTCAGGGCCGCGCGGACCTGGGGGTGCACGGCCACGCGGCTGGCCAGCTCGCCGGCCTGCCGGGTGCGGAAGGCGGGGTCGTCGAGGGCCAGGAGGTCGATGCCGGCGGCGACGGCCGCCGCGGCCTGCGGATCGTCCGGGTCGGCGCCCGCCCGCGACGCCGCGACGCCGACCGCCCGGTAGAGGAGGCCCGTGTCGAGGACCGGCAGTCCATAGGCCTGGCCCAGCCGCGAGGCCACGGTGCCCTTGCCGGAGGCGGCGGGGCCGTCGACGGCGATGACCAGTCCGTCGCTCATTCCGGGCCGATGTCCGCGCCGAGGCCGCGCATGAGCTCGACGAATCCGGGGAAGCTCGTGGCGATCATGCCGGGCTCGTCCACACGGACAGGGCTGTCTGCGGCGAGGCCGAGGACCAGGTGCGACATGGCGATGCGGTGGTCGCCGCGGGTCGCCACCGAGGCGCCGCCCACCGGCGGCCGGTTTGCGCCTGCGCCCGTGACGATGAGACCCTCCGGCTCCTCTTCGACCGCGAGGCCGCAGGCGCCGAGGCCCGCCGCCATCAGGGCGATCCGGTCGCTTTCCTTGACCCGCATCTCGCCGATGCCCCGCATGCGGGTGACGCCCTCGGCGAAGGCCGCCGCCACCGCCAGGATGGGATACTCGTCGATCATCGACGGCGCGCGCTCCGGCGGCACGTCGACGCCCCTCAGCGCCGAGTGGCGGGCGGTGACGTCCCCCACAGGCTCGCCGCCCTCGTCCCGCACGCCGGTGATCGCGAGGTCGGCGCCCATTTCCTGCAGGGTGGCCAGGAGGCCGGTGCGCAGGGGATTCAGCAGCACCCCTTCCACGGTCACCTCCGAGCCGGGGGTGACCAGGGCCGCGACCAGGGGGAAGGCGGCCGACGACGGGTCGCCCGGCACGCGGACGCGGGTCCCGGTCAGGGACTGCCCGCCAGCCAGGGTGATCCGCCGGCCCTCGGGCAGGTCCTCGACCTCCACCCGGGCGCCGAAGCCGCGCAGCATGCGCTCGGTGTGGTCGCGGGTCGGCTCGGGCTCGATCACCACGGTGTCGCCCCGGGCGTTCAGGCCGGCCAGCAGGACCGCCGACTTGACCTGGGCCGACGGCTCGGGGAGCCGGTAGGTGATGGCCCCCAGTTCGCCGCCGCGGACCGTGAGGGGCAGGCGGCCGCCGGAACGGTGCAGGAAGCGGGCGCCCATCTCGACCAGGGGCTTCATCACCCGGTTCATCGGCCGGCCGCGCAGGGAGGCGTCGCCGGTGAAGGTGGCGGCGAGGTCGAAGCCCGAGGCGGCGCCGAGGATGAGGCGCACGCCGGTCCCGGCGTTGCCGCAGTCGATGACGTCGGCAGGCTCGGAGAAGCCGCCGCGCCCGACGACGCGCCACCGGCCGCCGCCCAGGGCGTCCACGTCGGCGCCGAAGGCGCGCATGGCCGCTGCGGAGCGCAGGACGTCCTCGCCCTCCAGCAGCCCCTCGACCTCGGTGACCCCGGTTGCAAGGGCGGCGAAGATCAGCGCCCGGTGCGAGACGGACTTGTCGCCGGGGGCGCGGACCCGGCCGCGCAGGGGGCCGCCCCGCCGGGCGCTCAGCGCGGCCGTCTGGCCAGGGGAGGACATGGCTGGATTGGGCTCCGGGGCGGGGTGAAACGGGGCAGGCGCGCCTGAAGGGCTTTGCTTTTGACAGTGGCGCCGCCGCATGGCAAGGGAGCCCGCCTTCATCCCCACCCTGACCAGAGGCCCGCCATTGGCCCTTCCTGAACTCGGCGCGAAGCAGATCTGCCCCAACTGCCAGGCCAAATTCTACGACCTGACCCGCAGGCCGGCGCACTGCCCCAAGTGCGGGCATGACTTTGACCCGGACGAGGCCGTCCGCACCCGCCGGGTCCGCGCCCGGGCGGCGCCCGCCGGCCGCGACATCGAGGACGAGGCCGAGGATCAGGTCCTCGAGACCGGCGCCGAGGCCGAGGAGGAAGAGGAGGACGAGGCCGTCACCCCCGAGCTCGACGAGGCGGTGGACGACCCGGTCCTGGTGGTCGACGACGAGGACGGCGAGGTCATCGCCCCGCCCGAGGACGACCTGGCCGCCTTCCAGGAAGAGGATGACCTCGACGACGAGGACGGGGACGTGCCCTTCCTCGAGGACGAGGAGGACGATTTCGACGACGCCGACATCGACGGCCTGCCCGGCGAGGGCAATCCGGACGACTGACGCGGGTCGTCCTTCCGGCGGCGGCGATTTTTCCCGAGAGCGGGCTTGATCGCCGCCTTCCGCCGGACTAGTTTCCGCGCCTTCCCGGAGGGGCCCCCGCGGCCCGGACGGGATCCCGAGACCTCGGGGCTATAGCTCAGTTGGTAGAGCGCTTGAATGGCATTCAAGAGGTCAGCGGTTCGACTCCGCTTAGCTCCACCATGAAGGCCCGCCGGACACCCCGGCGGGCCTTCGCCATTTCCGGGATGCGGATTGCGCGCCGGCGGCGGCTTCAGGCCGGCGGCGCCAGCTCGACGAGGCCCAGCTTGGCGAGCCAGAGGACGGCCCGGAGCCTGCCGCGGCCGCCGCCGCCGGCCACCGCCTTCAGCATGATGGCGCCGCCCGCGCCCAGGCCGGCCAGGAAGTCCTGCGCCTCGGCGGCCCCGATCACCGAGAAGCCCCGGGGCTTGTCGAGGTCCGAGGCGATCTTGGCGAGGAACTTGTTGGGCGCCA
Source organism: Phenylobacterium parvum (assembly GCA_029977805.1). Taxonomy (GTDB): domain Bacteria; phylum Pseudomonadota; class Alphaproteobacteria; order Caulobacterales; family Caulobacteraceae; genus Phenylobacterium; species Phenylobacterium parvum_A. The sequence goes on from JAPOKE010000061.1 coordinate 7,561, forward strand.
GGCCGACGGAGACCGTCAGCCCCGTCTCGGCCTCGATGCGCGACTGCAGCCGCGCCAGGGTCAGGGCCGGCGGCGCGCCGTGCAGGCGCTCGGTGCCGGAAAGGTCCAGCCAGGCCTCGTCCAGGGAGAGGGGCTGCACCAGGGGCGTGAGGTCCCGCATCATGTCCATCAGCCGCCGGCTCTCCGCCCGGTAGCGCGGGAAGTCCGGCGGCAGCACCACCGCCTGGGGGCAGGCGGCCAGGGCCTTGAACATCGGCATGGCCGAGCGGACGCCGAAGGTCCGGGCGATGTAGCAGCAGGTCGTCACCACCCCGCGCCGCCCGCCGCCGACGATCACCGGCCGGTCCCGCAGCTCGGGCCGGTCGCGCTTCTCCACCGAGGCGTAGAAGGCGTCGCAGTCGATGTGGGCGATGGCCAGCCCGCCCAGCTCCGGGTGGGTCAGCATCCGGGGCGAGCCGCAGGCCGGGCAGCGCGCCGCCGGCGGGCCGGGGGCCAGGCAGTCGCGGCAGAGGGCCTTCACCGGTCCCACAGCCAGGCCGCGCCGCGGACGCCCGAGGAATCGCCGAACCTCGGCCGGACGATCCCGCAGCGCCAGTCATCGGCGAAGACGTGGGGGCGGATCCGGGCCTCGAGGCCCTCCGCGAGGCCGGGAATCCCGCCGACGCCGCCGCCCAGGACGATCATCCCGGGGTCCAGCAGGTTCACCACCCAGGCGAGGCCGCGGGCCAGGCGTCCGGCGTGCCGCTCCAGCGTCGCCTGGGCCTGCCCGTCGCCCTCCGCCGCGCGGCCGGCCACCGCCTCCGCCGTCAGGCCCCGGCCATCGTCCCGCGCCAGGCCCGGGCCGGATAGCCAGGTCTCGAGGCATCCCCGCCGCCCGCACCAGCAGGGCGGTCCCGGCGTCTCCTCGGGGGTCGGCGAGGGCAGGGGGCTGTGCCCCCATTCGCCGGCGATCCCGTTCGCCCCGGCGGCGAGGCGGCCCCCGATGGCGACTCCCCCGCCGACCCCGGTCCCGAGGATGACCGCGAAGACCCCCTCCGCCCCCGCCGCTGCGCCGTCGCGGGCCTCGGAGACGGCCAGGCAGTCGGCGTCATTGGCGTACCGCACCGGTCGCCCCAGGCGCCGGGCTAGGTCCTCCGGGAAGGGGCGTCCGTTAAGCCAGGTGGAATTGGCGTTGCGGACCCGCCCGGTGCGCGGGTTGACCGATCCGGGGCCCCCGACCCCCAGCCGCGCCGCCCGAACGCCGGCCTGCCGCTCGGCCTCCTCCAGCGCCCCGGCGACGGCCTCCAGGCCCGCCTCGTAGCCCCCCGGCGTCGGTCGCCGGACCCGGGCGAGGAAGCCGCCGTCGGGCGACAGGGCCGCCGCCTCGATCTTGGTCCCGCCCAGGTCCAGCCCGAAGGCGGTCATCGGGCCCCGACCTCCAGGGCCCGGGTGACGGCGGCTTCCAGCGCCTCCCAGCCGTCGATGCGCGGGTGCAGGTCGGGCCGGCTCGGCGCCATGGGCCGCAGCCGCCTGTCGGCCACCGTCTGGAAGCGGGCGATCCCCGGCGCGTGCTCGGCCACCGAGTCGAGGTTGGGGATCATGTCGTCGATGAAGGCGGCGGGGCCGGTCGCCTGGGCCGCCAGGGCCGCCGCCACCGGTCCCTTCAGCCCCGAGTTGACCAGCAGGGGATAGTCCATGCCGTGCTTCCTGAGCCAGCGGCCCCGGCCCTCCAGGGCCTGTCCGGGGGCGTTGGTCAGCACGACGATGTCCGCCATCCGGGAAAGGCGCGCCAGGGCCTCGGGTCCGCCCTCGGCCACCGGCATGTCCTCGACGGCGTCCCGGAAATAGGCCTGGAAGTGGACCTGGCCGGTCTCGATGTCGATGTGCCGGTCCTCGCCCGGCCGGTAGATGTTCTGGAACAGGGCGAAGCGGTCGAAGCGCATCTCCAGGCCCTGTCCCGCCAGGTAGCGGGCGAACCCCTCCATGAACAGCCCCAGCACCTCGTCGACATCGACGATGACCAGCGGCCGGTCGCCCTGCACGCCCAGGGCCTTCAGGTCCGGCGGCGGGTGGTCTGGGGAAGTAAAGGTCATGAACCGGTGCTCGGCTAACGCGTGCTTAAGGATATCCGTGGGATAGCTGGGACCGGAAGGTCTTCCGGGCATATCCGGAGGGGCGATTTGCAGGTCGGTGGACTGATGGCCAAGAAGGTCCTCATCGTCGAGGATAACGAGCTGAACATGAAGCTTTTTCATGATCTGCTCGATGCCCAGGGCTATGAGACCCTCCAGACCCGGGAGGGGCTCGAGGCCCTGTCCCTGGCCCGTGAGGCGCGCCCCGACCTCATCCTCATGGACATCCAGCTGCCCGAGATCTCGGGGCTCGAGGTGACCAAGTGGCTCAAGGAGGACGACGAACTCGCCTCCATCCCCGTCGTCGCCGTCACGGCCTTTGCGATGAAGGGCGACGAGGAGCGCATCCGCCAGGGCGGCTGCGAGGCCTACATCTCCAAGCCCATTTCGGTCTCCGGTTTCCTGGACACGATCCGGAGGCTCCTGGACTAGGCCATGACCGCCAAGATCCTGCTCGTGGATGACGTCGAGGGGAGCCGTAAGCTCCTCGAGGCGAAGCTCACCGCCGAGTACTACCAGGTCGCCACGGCCGCGGACGGCGCGACCGCCCTCGAGCTCGCCGCCCGCGACGCCCCCGACATCATCCTCCTGGACGTCCTCATGCCGGGCATGGACGGCCTGCAGGTCTGCCGCGCCCTCAAGGCCGATCCGGCCGTCCGCCACATCCCGGTCGTCCTGCTGACCGCCCTCGACAGCCGCGAGGCGCGCCTGGAGGGCCTCGAGGCCGGCGCCGACGAGTTCCTCTCCAAGCCCATCGACGACGTCATGCTCTTCGCGCGCCTGCGCAGCCTGGCCCGCCTGAAGGTGATGATCGACGAGCTTCGCGAGCGCGAGGAGACCAGCCGCCGGATGGGCATGGCGCCCATGCCCGGCGCGCGCCTCGGCGCCGCAGGCGGGCGGGTCCTGGTCGTCGACGACGATCCGGAACGCGCGCGCGCCCTGGCCGACGACCTCGCCGTCGAGCATCGTCCCGTGGTCGAGACCGAGCCCGACAAGGCGCTGATGTCGGCGCGCGGCCCCATCGACCTTGCGGTCATCAACATCGCCGCCCGCAGCTTCGACGCCCTGCGCCTCGTCGCCCGGCTCCGCTCCGGCGATCATTCGCGGCAGGTTCCCATCCTCGCCGTGGCGGACTTCGCGTCGAGGGACCGGGTGCTCAAGGCCCTCGACCTTGGCGTGAACGACCTGATCGCCTCGCCGGCGGATGCGCTGGAGCTGCGCGTGCGGTCCCGCGCCCTGATCCGCCGCAAGCGCTATGCGGACTATCTCCGGGACACCGTCGCCCAGTCCATGGAGCTCGCCGTCACCGACCAGCTCACCGGCCTCAACAACCGGCGGTACATGATGGGCCAGCTTGACGCCCTCATCGAGCGCAGCTCGGCGGGCGGGGACCCTGTCTCCCTGCTCATGCTCGACATCGACCACTTCAAGCGGGTCAACGACACCTGGGGCCACACCCTTGGCGACGAGGTCCTTCGGGAGGTTGCGGTGCGCCTGGCGTCCAGCGTCCGGGCCGTGGACATTCCCTGCCGTTACGGCGGCGAGGAGTTCGTCGTCGTCATGCCGGCGACCCGGCTCACCGACGCCGCCCGCATCGCCGAGCGGATCCGCAGCGCGATCTCCGCCGAGCCCTTCGCCGTGGGATCCCGGGAGGTCCCGGTCACCGTCTCCCTCGGGGTCTCGGCCAGCGACGGTGTCGAGGACCGCCCGGAGTCCCTGATCCGGCGGGCGGACGAGGCCCTCTACGAGGCCAAGGCCGCGGGCCGCAACCAGGTGGTCATCCGCCCCCGCCGGCCCTGAAGCCTCGCGGGCCAGGCCCCTGAACGCAGAACGCCCGGCTTTCGCCGGGCGTTTGCTTGTGGGGTCGAGACCCTGTCTCGCTGAGGCGGTCCGCCTACTTGATCTTGCCTTCGCGGAACTCGACGTGCTTGCGCGCGATCGGGTCGTACTTCTTCAGGACCAGCTTCTCGGTCATGGTCCGCGCGTTCTTCTTGGTCACGTAGTAGAACCCGGTGTCGGCCGACGAGTTCAGCTTGATCTTGATGGAGGCGGGCTTCGCCATGGTCGGTCCTCGCGGGGCCGGTCACGCCGGCAGGGTTCCTAAAGAGCGCGGGAAAATACGAATCCCCGCCGCAAAGTCAATCGCCGGCGGGGCCTGCGCCCTCAGAGCTCCCGGGGGCGCGCCGGTCCCATGCGGAAGCGCATGTAGGGGATGGGCCGGTTGGGATTGTCCAGCCGCTCGCGGGTTTCCTGGATGACGGCCCGGGTCACGGTGGGCAGGGGCAGCTCCAGCGCCTCCTCGAGCTCGAACCAGGCGATCTCCTCGAGCTCGCCGCAGTCGGGCTGCCGTTCCAGGCTGACCAGGCGCTCGGCGTCGGCCATCAGGAACCAGGTGTCGAAGCGCTTGCCGACGTTCGGCGGCGTGACGGCCCGGTAGATGATCGACAGGGCCTCGAGGTCCGGCTGGACCCCCTGCTCGAGGAACTCGCGCCAGGGGCCGGCGATCGGGCGGGGCTCGGCGGGGCGGCCCAGCAGCAGGCCGGCCTCCTCCCAGGTCTCGCGGATCGCCGCCTTGCCCAGGGCCCGGCCCTTGTTGAGGGGCATGTAGGCCTCGAACTTGCCCGCCACCTCGGGCCTCAGGTCGGTCGCCGCCGGGGCCCGGAAGTCCGCCCGGTCGATCCGTCCGCCCGGGAAGACCCAGAGGTTCGGCATGAAGTTGTGCCCGCCGTGCCGCTTGCCCATCAGGACGCGGGGCTTGGGCCCGTCCCGCCGGATGATGAACAGGGTGGCGGCGTTGCGGGGCCGCACGGCCTTTGCGCCCTCGGGGCGCATGGGGGTGCGTTCAAGGGCTCGGTTGGGCTGGAGGGCGTCACTCATGGGGGGAGTTTAGGCCCTGCCGTCCCCTCTGCAAGCAGGACCTTCCGGAATTCAGCCGGTGGCGACCAGCAGCACGCCGATCCCGGTCAGGACCACGCCCGCCCAGGCCTGGGCCGACAACCTCTCGCCCAGCAGGGTGACGCCGAACACGGCCACCAGCACCACGGACAGCTTGTCCACCGGCGCCACCTGCGCCGCATCGCCCAGCTTCAGGGCGCGGAAATAGCAGAGCCAGGAGGCCCCCGTCGCAAGCCCCGAAAGGCCGAGGAAGACCAGGGTGCGCG
>JAPOKE010000062.1 GCA_029977805.1 Phenylobacterium parvum
ACCCGGTAATTCCTCCCCCAAGGGGGAGGTGGCGCGCGCAGCGCGACGGAGGGGGTCTGCGGCGCTAGATCAGCGAGCTCTTGGAGGCGGTGACCTCGGTGTAGCGGTGCACCCGCACGGACTGGACCAGGCCAAAGCCGATCATCACCGTCAGCATGACCGAGCCGCCGTAGGACAGGAGCGGCATGGGCACGCCCACCACCGGCGCCATGCCCATCACCATCGCCCCGTTGATCAGGACGTAGAGGGCGAAGGTGGAGGTCACCCCGGCGGCCGTCAGGCGTCCGAAGTGGGAGTGGGCCAGCGAGGCTGTGCGCAGGGACATGAAGATGACCCCGGCATAGAGGATCAGAACGGCCGTACAGCCCAGGAAGCCGAACTCCTCGGCCAGGGTGGCGAAGATGAAGTCGGTCTGCTTCTCGGGCAGGAAGTTGAGCTGGCTCTGCGAGCCGAGGCCGTAGCCCTTTCCCAGGAGCCCGCCGGAGCCGAGGGCGATCTTCGACTGCAGGATGTGGTAGCCGGTCCCCGACGGGTCCCCCTCGGGGTTCATGAAGGTCAGGATCCTCTGCCTCTGGTAGTCGTGGAGGACGAAGAGGATGAAGGGCGGCAGCGAGGCCAGGATGAGCCCGGCGCCGGCGAAGATGATCTTCCAGGACAGCCCCGCCAGGATGACGACGGTCAGGCCGGTCAGGGCGAGGAGGACGGCCGTGCCGAGGTCGGGCTGGTGGGCCACCAGGAGGGTCGGGGCGCCGATCATGGTCGCCGGGATGAGCAGCCACCAGGACAGCCGCGCCCGCTCCGCCGAGAGGCCGTGATAGAAGCGGCCGAGGGCCAGGACGAGGCCCAGCTTCATGATCTCCGAGGGCTGGAAGCTCCCCAGGGGCCCGAGGTCCAGCCACCTCTGCGCGCCGAGGCGGACGTCGCCGATGAGCTCCACCGCGATCAGCAGGATCAGGCCGATCCCGTAGAGCGGATAGGCGATCGCCGCCCAGACCCTGAGGTCGATCACCGCCAGGGCCAGCATCAGGACGAAGGCCACGCCGAAGCGGGTCAGGTGGTTGGCCGCCCAGGGCTCCCAGCTTGAGCCGGCGATGGAGAACATCATCAGGGCGCCGGCCCCGGCGATCAGGATGAGCGTCAGGCAGAAGACGCCGTCGACCTGGAGGACCTTGTCGATCAGGCGGCCGCGTTCGGCGCGGGAGGCGAGGCCGGCGAGACTCATGCCGGGCCTCCCTGGCCGCCTGCGCCGCTGTCGGCCACGGACACCGGCGGCGCCGGCGGCCGCTCGATCCGGCCGCGGAGCTCGGGATCCTTGAGGAGGGCCAGCCGCATCAGGTCCCGGGCCCTGGGCGCCGCGGCCTGGGCGCCGAAGCCGCCATGCTCCACGAGCACGGCGACGGCGTAGCGCGGCGTGTCATGCGGGGCGAAGCCCACGAACCAGGCGTGGTCGCGAAGATGCCAGGGCCCGTTGGTGCCATGCACCCCGCGCCCTCCATTGTAGTTGTAGCCCTGGGCGGTGCCGGTCTTGCCCGCCATGCGGATGTCGCCCAGGCCGATCTGGCCGGTCCGCGCCGCGGTGCCCCGGGTGGTCACCGATCCCATGGCCTCGCGCACGAAGGCCAGGTGGGCGGGGTTGAAGCCAAGGTCCGGGGCCTCGGAGGCGTCGGGCCGCTGGACGCCGCCCACGGACCGGATCAGGCGCGGGACCAGGGCCTTGTGGCCGTTGGCCATCCGCGCCGCCGCCACGCACTGCTGCAGGGCGTTGACCAGGGTGTAGCCCTGCCCGATCCCCATGCTGGGGGTTTCGCCCGGATGCCAGACGGGGTCCCGCTTGAAGGCGCGGCGCTTGTATTCGGTGTCGGGGACCAGGCCCTTCTTCTGGCCGGGAATGCCGATGTCGTAGGTCTCACCCAGCCCGAAGCGACGGGCGACCGCGGCGATCCGGTCCGGCCCCAGCTGGAGCGAGATGGTGTAGAAATAGGTGTCGCACGAGGTGGCGATGGCGTCGTGCATGTTGGTCCGCCCGTGGACGCCGTCGCAGCGCCACCGGCGGTTGCCGAAGTTCCAGTAGCCCGGGCACCCGATGGTCATGTTCGGGTCGATCCCGTGCTCCAGGGCGGCGACGGCGACCAGGGTCTTGAAGGTCGAGCCCGGGGGATAGGTTGCCGTCAGCGCCTTGTTGAACAGGGGCTTGTGGTCGTACTCGGCCAGGGCCCTGTACTCCGCGCCGGACAGGCCCCGGACGAAGCGGTTGGCGTCGAAGCTGGGCGCGGAGACCAGGGACAGGATGTCGCCGGACCGGCTGTCCATCAGGACCGCCGCACCGCTTTCCTCGCCGAACAGCTCCAGGCCGCGAAGCTGGAGGTCCATGTCCAGGCTGAGCTGGACTTCCTTGCCCGGGGTGGGCGGGATGTCCCCGCCGGGCGCCAGCCGGACCTGCCGGCCGCGGGCGTCCACCTCCACCTTCTGGGCGCCCGGCCGGCCCCGCAGCTCCAGGTCCAGGGCCTTCTCCAGCCCCTGCCGGCCGATGCGGAATCCGGGGTGCAGCATGATCGGCTCGGCGTTGGGGCCGGTCTCGGTGATGTCTTCCTTGTTCACCTTGGCCACGTAGCCGATCACGTGGGCGAAGGCGCCGCCGTGGGGATAGACGCGCACCTCGCCCATGTCAGCGGTCACGCCGGGCAGTTCCGTGGCGCGGATGTTCACCGCCGAGAACTGCTCCCAGGTGATGTCCTCCATGATCGCCACCGGGGTGTTCCGCGGCGCGTTCCCGAGGTCCTTCAGGATGCGCTGGCGGCGCGGCTCGTCCATCGGCACGTAGGAGGCCAGGGTGGCGACCATGGCCTCCGGGTCCTGGTCCTTCTGGCGGGCGTAGAGCAGGCGGAAGTTCGGGCGGTTGGTGGCCAGGATGGCCCCGTTGCGATCGGTGATGACCCCCCGGGGCGGCGGCACGAGCCGGAAGTTGAACTGGTTGGAGGTCGACAGCTTGGCGTAGCGGGCGTTCTCGACCAGCTGCAGGTAGGCCAGCCGCCCCGCCAGGGTCGAGACGCCCAGGGCGATGCCGCCGCCCAGCAGGAAGGTCCTGCGGTGGAAGACGCTCTGGCGGGCGTTGACGTCGGAGAGGATGATCGAGGGCTGGGTCACGGCGGTCAGCGGAACCGGACGTCTGCGTCGCGGAACCCGTCGATGAGCTGGGCGGCGACGGGGAAGAGCAGGACGGTGGCCAGCCACTGGAGGCCGGCGGCGGCGAGGGCGGGCAGGGTCCCGCTGATCCACCCCGTGACCAGCCAGCCCACCGCCTGGGCGAGAAGGCAGGCCAGGGCGTACCAGGCGGCGAGGACGAGGCGCGACTGGCCGGCCAGGATGTTGCGCAGGGCCAGGACCGGCAGGTAGGCCGCCAGCAGGGCGACGGGCCACAGCCCGGTCGGTCCGCCCCACAGGGCGTCCAGGGCGAGGCCGCCCAGCAGGAGGGCGAAGGCGGGCGAGGCCGCCGGCCGGATCATGGCCCAGGCGAAGGCCGGCGCCATCAGGGTGACCGGCTCCGGCAGGGGCAGGCCGAGGAGGCGGATCGGCGCGGCCAGCAGCAGGCTGGCCAGCAGGGCCCCGAGGAGCGGCAGGCCCACCCAGCGGGAAATCCGGAGAGGACGGGCGACAGCGCTCACCGGGCGGCCCCCTCCGGACGGGCCGGCCCGGTAGCGGGAGGGGCGGCCTTGGGAGGCGCCGGGGCCTTGGGCGCGATGACCGAAGGCGCGGCCGTCCGGGGCGCCGGCGTGGGCGGCGGCGGCGGGGCCGGGCGGTTGAGGGTGCGGAGGTCCTCGAGCTTCACGAAGTCCTCGAACAGCAGGATGCGGACGGAGTCGATGGGCGCCGCGTCGGAGGCCAGCCGCACCCGCCAGGCGCCGTCGGACCCGCGGACCACCCGGCCCACCGTCAGGCCCCGGGGCAGGACCCCGCCGTCCCCCGAGGTCAGGACAAGGTCGCCGTCCCGCGCGGCGTCGCGTCCGCGCAGGTAGGCCAGTTCCGGGGCCCAGCCCCCGTCCCCCGTCAGGATGGCCCGGGCCCGGGTCCTCTGGATCATCACGGGGGTCCGGGAGGCGGCGTCGGTCAGCATCAGGACCCGGCTGACCCTGGGCGAGACGCCGATCACCCGGCCGACCAGCCCGTTCTCGCTCAGCACCGGATGCCCGACCTTCACGCCGCGCTCCGCGCCGGCGTTGACCAGGCGCGTGTTGGCGTAGGGGCCCCGGCTCTCGCTGACGGCGCGGGCGGTGACCATGGGGACCGGCGGATCGATGGCCAGGCCCAGCAGGGCGCGGTAGCGGGCGTTCTCGTCCTCGAGGGTGGCGGCCCGGTCCCGCAGGGTGCGGGCGGCGGCCAGTTCGGCCTTCAGCCGGCGGTTCTCGGAGACCGCGAAGAAATAGTCGCCCATGCCCGCCCCGACACCGCCCAGCCAGCGGACCGGGGCGGCGAAGGCGCCGGTGACCGGGGCGACGACCCCGTCGGAGGCCTTGCGCAGGGCGTTGTAGGCGCCTTCCTGGTAGGTCTGGCGGCGGTCGGCCATCAGGAGGGCGAAGGCCACGACGAGGGCGACCACGCCCGCCGCCGCCGCGCCCAGCAGCAGGGGCAGCCTCACCTCGCCGAAGGGATTGTCCCTGAACGACACGGACCCGACGATCTCCCGGGCCCCCGACCCGCGGGCGGCCCCCTCATGTGCGCTGCCGACCAGCCCTGATTAGTTTTCCCAGTCCCGCGATTCCCGCCAGCGGCGAACGCCTCAGGCGCCGCCGTTGTCCATGACGCTCTTCATCCACGCCGGATGCTCGAGCACCTTGCCGCAGCCGAGGGCCACGCAGGACAGGGGATCGTCGGCCACCGTGACCGGCAGGCCGGTGTTGTCGCGGATCTCGGCGTCCAGGCCGCGCAGCAGCGCCCCGCCGCCGGTCAGCATGATGCCCTTGTCGGCGATGTCCGAGGCCAGTTCCGGGGGGGTGGACTCCAGGGCCATCTTCACCGCGTCGACGATCTGGGACACCGGCTCGGCCAGGGCCTCGGCGGCCTGCTTCTCGGCCACGCGGACCTCCCGCGGGACGCCCTGCATCAGGTCGCGGCCCTTCACGTCGATGGCCAGGCCCTCGCCCTCCTCGGGAGCCCGGGCGGTGCCGATCTCCTTCTTGATGCGCTCGGCCGTGGTCTCGCCGATGAGCAGGTTGTAGGTCCGGCGCATGTAGGAAATGATCGCGTCGTCCATGGTGTCGCCGCCGACCCGCACGGAGCGCGAATAGACCACGCCCGACAGGGACAGGACCGCGACCTCGGTGGTGCCGCCGCCGATGTCGACGACCATGGAGCCGGTCGCCTCATGGATGGGAAGGCCCGCGCCGATGGCCGCGGCCATGGGCTCGTCCATCAGGGCCACGCGCCGGGCGCCGGCGTTCAGGCAGCTGTCCTTGATCGCCCGCCGCTCGACCGCCGTGGCGCCCGACGGCACGCAGACGATGACCTTGGGATTCACGAAGCCCTTGTGGTTGTGGACCTTGCGGATGAAGTACTTGATCATCTCCTCGGCCACCTCGAAGTCGGCGATCACGCCGTCGCGGAGGGGGCGGATGGCCTCCATGTGGCCCGGGGTCCGGCCCAGCATCTGCTTGGCCTCGAGGCCGACCGCGTAGGTCTCCTTGCGGCCGCCGACGGTGCGCAGGGCCACCACCGAGGGTTCGTTCAGCACGATGCCGCGGCCCTTCATGTAGATGAGGGTGTTGGCGGTGCCGAGGTCGATGGCGATGTCCTTGGTGACAGAGCCGAAGAGGGACGAAAACATGCGGTTTCCCGGAGGCGGAGGGCGGCGTCGGAGGGGCCCGGCGAAGGTCCGGGCCGGCGGCCTCCGCCGCCTTCGCGGGCGCGCGCCGTCGGACCACGTCCCGGCAGGGCGGATCAGATCGTCCTCTGCCCTGCCAATGGGGTGAATTCAAGGCGAATCCGCCGCTTGGAGGCCAGCCTTCCTGTGGATTCAGTCCGTTTCCCCGGTCCCGGGCCTTTCGACCGGCGGCGACCAGCCGGGCTCGAGCGCCTTGAGCGGATGCGAGCCCGTCACGTGGCCCATGAAGGGCGGCCAGACCTCATAGCCGAGGAGGGCCTGGAGCCGGGGCGACAGGGCCGCCGCCCGGGCCTGGGGGATGCCGAGGAAGAAGTTCTCCTGGGTCCGCGCCCAGGGCTGGCAGTACTGGTGGGTCAGGGCCAGCCGCGGGGCGTCGCTGCGGTTGGCGCCGCCGCGATGGATCAGGTTTCCCTGCAGGATGATGGCCGCGCCGGCCGGCATGACGGCGGGGACCAGGCCCGGCCCGCCCCCCGCGGCGATGGCCTCCGCCGCCCGGGCCTCGTCCCAGAGGTGCGAGCCCGGGAGGATGTCGGTGGCGCCGTTCTCGTCCGTGAAGGGGTCGATGGCCGCGATCAGGGTCAGGCTGGCCGCCGGTCGCGGCCGGGGCAGGCGGTAGAAGCTGTCGTCGATGTGGAGGGCCTGGGCCGCTTCACCCGGGTGGATCCGGATCGACTGGCTGGCGGTCAGCAGGTAGCCGGGCAGGAGGAAGCGGTCGAGCAGGGCCAGGACCCGGGCGTCCTCCACCATGCGCTCGAAGACCGCGCCCCGCGCCACGAGGGTGTAGATCCGCTCGGTGGCGTAGCCCTCGAAGGCGTTGCGGCCCCGGTGGGCGCCCGACAGGGCGTCGATGCGCGCCCGCGCCTCGGCCAGGTCCCCGGGCGACAGGAAGTCCGGCAGGAGGGTGTAGCCGTCCCGGGCCAGCCGCCCGGCGTGGGCGTCGAGGTCGAAGTCCGCATCCTGCCCCATGTCCGCCCTCCCCGGCCGGTCGGCGCCATCCTGCCCCGTCAGGCGAGCGCCGTCACCACCACGCCGAGGGCCGTCGCCGCACCCGCCGCCATCTGGCGGGGGGTCAGCCGCTCACGGAAGAGGGTCCGCCCCGCCAGGGCGGCGATGGGCGCCTCGATCACGCCGACCGCCCGGACGGGTCCGGGCGGCGCCATGGCCAGGGCCGAGAACCAAAGGGCCGAGGCCCCCGCCCCGCAGGCGCCCGCGCCCAGGGACGACCGCCAGGCGGCGAAGACCGCCCTCAGGGCGGCGGGCCTGAAGACCGCAAGGGCGCCGCCCAGGACCAGGGTCTGGATCGCCTGCGCCGCCACCACCCCGCCAATGCCGGCGAAGACGGGATGTCGGGGCTCAAGGGCCAGGCCCGCCTGCCGGTAGCCGTTCATCGACAGGGCGAAGAAGGCCGCCGCCGCGAGCCCGAGCAGGGCGCCGGCGTCCAGGGTCCGGATACCGTCCTTCGGCCAGGACAGGACGAACAGGCCCGCGCAGGTGACGCCGACCCCCGCCCACTGCAGGGGGTGCATGGAATCGCCGAAGGCCAGCCAGCCCAGCAGGGCCCCGAAAGGGAGGGCCGCCTGCTGCAGGAAGGTCGCGACGGCGAAGCCCGCCCTCTGCATGGCCACCAGCAGGCAGGCGGTCGCGGCGACCTGTGCGAGGCCGCCGGCCCCCACGGAGAGGAAGAACCGCAGGCCCGGCTCGGGCCTGGCGTCAGGGGTCGCAATGACGGCGATCCCCAGGAGCGCCAGGGAGAAGGGCAGGCCGAAGAGGAACCGGACCAGGGTGGCCCCCCAGGGTCCGGCCTCGCCGATCATGCCGCGCTGGAAGGCGTTGCGGGCGACCTGGAGCGGGGCGGCGGCCGCGGCGAGCACGGCCCACAGCATGGCTCAGAACCCGCTGGCCAGGCGCGTGGCCGGGGCCGTCTTCTCCCGTCGGGCGATGAGGTTGTTGAGGGCGTTGACGTACGCCTTCGCCGAGGCGGTCAGGGTGTCCGTGTCCGCCGCCTGGCCGGTGGCGATCCGGCCGTCCTCCTCGAGCCGGACCGAGACCTGGGCCTGGGCGTCCGTGCCCTCGGTAACCGCGTGGACCTGGAAGAGCCGCAGGTCGGACTCGTGCGGCACGGCCTGGCGGATGGCGTGGAAGACCGCGTCCACCGGCCCGTCGCCGGTCGCGGCCGAGACCCGCTCCTCGCCGTCGACGGTCAGGACCAGGTCGGCGGTCTGGGGGCCCTCGGTGCCGGCCACGACGCGCAGGGACTTCACCTGGATGCGGTCGGCGCCGGAGGCCAGGGCGTCGTCCACCAGGGCGACGATGTCGTCGTCGAAGACGTCCTTCTTCTTGTCGGCGAGGTCCTTGAAGCGCTGGAAGGCCTCGTTCAGGGCGTTCTGGCCCAGTTCGTAGCCCAGGGCCTTCAGCTTCTCGCGGAAGGCGTGGCGGCCCGAGTGCTTGCCCATCACCAGGTTGGTGCCGCCCTGCCCCACGTCCTCGGGACGCATGATCTCGTAGGTCTCGGCGTTCTTGAGCATGCCGTCCTGGTGGATGCCGCTCTCGTGGGCGAAGGCGTTCTTGCCGACGATGGCCTTGTTGTACTGCACCGGGAAGCCGGTGATGGCCGAGACGTAGCGGCTGGCGCGGGTGATGTGCTGGGCCTGCACGCCGGTCTCGTAGCGCAGGCGGTCGCCGCGGACCCGCAGGGCCATGACCACCTCTTCCAGGGCCGCGTTGCCGGCCCGCTCGCCCATGCCGTTGATGGCCACCTCGACCTGCCGCGCCCCGCCCTGCACGCCGGCCAGGCTGTTGGCCACGGCCAGGCCCAGGTCGTTGTGGCAGTGGGTGGAGAAGATCACGCCATCGGCGCCGGGCACGTTCTCGATCAGGTCGCGGAACACCGCCTCGTACTCGGAGGGATAGGTGTAGCCCACGGTGTCGGGGATGTTGATGGTGGTGGCGCCGGCGCGGATGGCGGCCTCGACGCAGCGGCGCAGGAAGTCGCGCTCGGTGCGGGTGGCGTCCTCGGCGGACCACTCCACGTCGCCGCACAGGTTGCGGGCGTGGGCGACCGAGCGGGTGACCATCTCGAGCACCGCGTCGGGCTCCATCTGCAGCTTCCACTTCATGTGGACGGGGCTGGTGGAGATGAAGGTGTGGATGCGGCCGCGCCTGGCCGGCCGGATGGCCTCGGCGCAGCGCTCGATGTCCGCCTGCCCGGCGCGCGCCAGGCCGCAGACCGTGCTCTCGGTGACGATCTCGGAGATCCGGCGGACGGACTCGAAGTCGCCGTTGGAGGCGATGGGGAAGCCCGCCTCGATGACGTCCACCCGCATGTCCTCGAGGATCTTGGCCAGCTCCAGCTTTTCGTCGAGGGACATGGAGGCGCCGGGCGACTGCTCGCCGTCGCGCATGGTGGTGTCGAAGACGATGACGCGGCTGCGGTCGTCGGAAGGGGTCCGGGTGTCGGGGGTCATGAGGGTCTCGATCGTGTGCAGGGCCGGGGCCGGCGGGGAATTGGGGGTCGGGCGTCGGGAATGTCCCCTGGGCGCCCGGCCGCGAACTCGCTAGGCCAGGGTCAGCGCCCAGGGGCGACTAAGCCCCGAAAGTCGAAGAAGCCTGTCTGGCCCGCCGGGGGCCAAGGGCGTCGATGTGCGTGTGTTCCGCATGGCCCGCTCTTAGCCGCGCCCGCCGTCCGGCGCAAGAGTTTTGCCACCCGGAGGGCCCGGATCCGGTTTGGCGCAAGAATTTACCCCGAAATCACCCTTCCGGGGATGAGGCTGTCGCCCTGCGCACCCACTCCCGGGCCAGCAGGCCCATGCCGATCCAGGCTGCGCCGGCGATGACCAGCAGGAGGATGTGGCCTGCGCCGCCGCCGGTCAGCGCCCGGAAGGCGGCGCCGCCCGCAAAGGCGGTCAGGGCGATCTTGGGAATGATCCCCAGGGCCGTCCCGGCGGCGAAGTCCAACGTCCGCATCGGGGTGACGCCGGCCGCCATGTTGACGACGATGAAGGGCGCCGAGGGCACCAGCCTGACCAGCAGCGAGGCCAGGAACCCGTTGCGCCCGATCAGGGCCATGAACCGGTCCAGCCCCTCGCCGGAGAACATCTGCAGGGTGCGGGCCCCGGCCGCCCGCCCGACGGCGAAGCCGATCATCGCCGAGACCAGGGTCCCGACCCAGCTGTAGAGGGAGCCCGCCCAGGGACCAAAGGCGACCACCGCCGCGGCGATCAGCACGAACTGGGGCGCGCCGAGGAAGGCCAGGGCCGCGAAGGCCGCCACGGCCGCCGGCAGGGCCCAGGGGCCGTGCGCCGCGCCGAACCAGCCCTCCAGCGCCGCCTCGCTGTCGAAGCCCAGCAGCCGCGCGCCGAAGACGAAGACGAGCCCGACCCCGCCGAACAGCAGGAAGGAGACGCCCAGGCTGACCCAGGCGCGCCCGTCCATGTTCGCGACCAGCCGGACCAGCCGCGCAAGTGGGGACGTCGTCGACGGGCCGGGGCCCTGGCCTTCCGGACTACTTGGCAGGGGAAGCCACCGGGACCGGGTACTTGGCGAAGGCGCTGGCCACCGCCGCGTCGAGGGCCGGCCCGAAGTTGGCGATCGTCTTCTCGCTGACGGTCGAGCGGACCACCCCTTCCCAGACCAGCTGGCGGCGGCGGGCGTCGGCGATGTCGATGTTCAGCGTGCCCTCGTTGTAGGGGGTGACCGTCGTCTCGTCCCGGTACATGGGCCAGGCCGAGTACATGCCCCTCCGGTAGCCGTAGTAGCCCACGCCCATGGTCGGGGTCGGCGTGGTCGAGACGCGGTACTTCTCGTCGAGGGCGGCGCCGAAGTTCACCACCAGGTCCGGGTCCGCCTCGACATAGCGCAGGCCGCGGGCTTCCAGCTGGGCGCGGGTCGCCGTCTTGAGCTGCTGGGAGACCGCGCTCTGGTAGCCGCCCCGGTCGGTCCCGAGGGGGTTGGCGAAGCCGAAGGTGCGGTACTGGGTGAAGTCCGCGGTCGGGTCGGAGACCACCCGGACATTGGGGGTCGAGGCGCAGCCGGCGGCGGCCAGGGCGGCGGCGGTCAGCGCGGCGGCGATGAGCAGGCGGGTCTTCATCTTGGGTCCCTCGGCAGGAAGGGTTGGGGCGGGTTTCGGCGCATGGTGCTCTGACGGCAGGCTATCACGCAAGACCCGGTTCAACCCCGGGAGGCATAGCGCTCCAGGCCATCCCGGGTCACGCAACGCCTATGCCTGACCGAGCGGTTCGGATAAACCCCGCCCCACCTCAAGACTCCAGTCCGGGAGACCCCCATGTCGCTCGAATCCGCCACCCTCGCCCGGGTCAAGCCGTCCGCCACCATGGCCACCGACCAGAAGGCCCGCGAGCTGAAGGCCCAGGGCCGCGACGTCATCAGCCTCGGGGCCGGCGAGCCGGACTTCGACACCCCGGACAACATCAAGGAGGCGGCGATCCGCGCCATCCGCGACGGGAAGACCAAGTACACCACGGTCGACGGCATCCCCGAGCTGAAGGAAGCCATCGCCGCCAAGTTCGCCCGCGAGAACGGCCTGTCCTACAAGCCGTCCCAGGTGAACGTCTCGCCCGGCGGCAAGCCGGTGATCTTCAACGCCATGATGGCCACCCTGAACCCGGGCGATGAGGTGATCGTGCCGGCGCCCTACTGGGTCAGCTATCCCGACATGGTCCTGTTGGCCGGCGGGACCCCGGTCTTCGCCCCGACCACGGCGGCCAGCGGCTTCAAGCTGAAGCCCGCCGAGCTGGAGGCCGCCATCACCCCGCGCACCCGCTGGCTGATCCTGAACTCGCCGTCCAACCCCTCGGGCGCCGCCTACACGAAGGAGGAGCTCCAGGGCCTGGCTGAGGTGCTGCTTCGCCACCCGCAGGTCTGGATCCTCACCGACGACATGTACGAACACCTGATGTTCGACGACATGAAGTTCTGGACGATCGCCCAGGTCGAGCCCGCCCTCTACGAGCGCACCCTGACCATGAACGGGGTCTCCAAGGCCTACGCCATGACCGGCTGGCGGATCGGCTACGCCGCGGGCCCCGAGCCGCTGATCAAGCTCATGGCCAAGGTCATGAGCCAGTCCACCTCCAACCCCTGCTCGGTCTCGCAGTACGCCGCCGTCGAGGCCCTGAACGGGACCCAGGACTTCATCAAGCCGAACGCCGCCCTCTTCCAGAGGCGCCGCGACCTGGTGGTCTCCATGCTCAACCAGGCCTCGGGCCTGGCCTGCCCGACCCCCGAGGGCGCCTTCTACGTCTATCCGTCCTGCGAGAAGCTGATCGGCCGCACGGCCCCCTCGGGCCGGGTGATCGGCTCGGACAAGGACTTCGCCAACGAGCTCCTGGAATCCGAGGGCGTGGCCGTGGTGTTCGGCGAGGCCTTCGGCCTGTCGCCCTTCTTCCGCATCAGCTACGCCACCTCGGAGAAGGTGCTGGAGGACGCCTGCGGCCGCATCCAGCGGTTCTGCGCCTCGGTGAAATAGGCCGTGACGGTCGTCAACCTGAACAAGGCCCGCAAGGCCCGGGAGCGGGCGGCGGAGAAGACCCGTGCCGCCGGCAACCGCGTCGCCTTTGGCCGCACCAAGGCCGAGAAGGCCAAGGCCGAGAAGGCGGCTGCTGCGAAGGCTGCGGCGGCGGAGAAGGAGAAGGCGGCTGCTGCGACGAAGGCTGAGCGCGAGGCTGCGTCTGCGGAGAAGGCGAAGGCTGATGCCGCCGCGAAGGCTGAGCGCGACGCCGCCGCGGCTGAGAAGGCGAAG
>JAPOKE010000063.1 GCA_029977805.1 Phenylobacterium parvum
GTCGCGTCCGGCCGGGCAGGACATGTTCCACACGTCGTTGGCCAGGGCCTGGAAGACCCACTTCTGCTTGCCGGTGGCGAGGTCGAGGGCGATGACGGAGTCCGAGGTCCCGGTCGCCGGCGGGGAGGTGTTCTCGCCCGTGGCGGTGAGGACGAGGCCGCGCTTCAGGTCCACGGCGGGGGTGGACCAGACCGGGGCGCCGGAAGGGCCCATCATCTCGACCCCGGCGCTGTTCTTCACCCCCAGGGGCCTGGCGTCGGGCGTCGCATGCCAGGTCCAGAGCACCTTGCCGTTCGCAGCATCCACGGCGCTGACGGCGCCATGGGTGGAGCAGCAGGCGAAGGTGGGCCGCATGGCCTGGGCCACGTCGAGGGCGGAAATGGGCACGATGAGCTTCTCGCCCGCGAAGACCGGGGCGCCGGTCAGGACGCCGCACTTGTCGTGGCGGGGATCGGCCCGCCAGAGCATCTTGCCGGTCGCCGCCTCCCAGGCCTGGAGATGGCCGCCCTCGTCGCCGCCCACCACGGCCAGCGGGCCGCCCTTGCCGAGCCGGCCGAGGGCCAGGCTGGTGCGGATGCCGGACGGGGTCTTGGCCGCCCACTTGATACAGCCCGTCCCGGCGTCGAGGGCCAGGAGGGTCCCGGCCTGGCTGGCGGCGTAGAACAGGGTGGAGCCCAGCAGGACGGGCTGGGAGCGCATGGTGGTGGCGTTGGGGATCGCCAGGGTCCAGGCCGGCTGCAGCCGGGCCAGGGACGCGGTGGTCAGGCCGGACTGGGCCGCCGTCAGCCGCCGGCGGTTGTCGGCGCTGATGCCGAAGCTGCCCGAGGGCAGGGGGGCGGTGACGTCGATGCTCCGCCGGTCGGCCGGGCAACGGGCGCCCTCGATCCAGTCGTCGGAGACGGGCTTGGGCTTGGCGGCCAGGTAGTCGACCACGGCGCGCAGGTCGTCCGGGGAGAGGCTGTCGCCGATGCCCTTCATGACGCCCGTTGTCAGAGCGGTGCGCAGGGTGCGGGCGTCCATCTGGCGCAGGCTGGCCACGGGGGCCGCCCGGCTGCCGGGCTCGGGGGCGTTGTGGCAGGCGGCGCAGTTGCGCTCGTAGACGGCCTGCCCGGGATGGACGTCGGCGGCGCGCGCCGCACTGCCGATCCCGGCGGCGGCCAGGACGGCGGCGGCCAGGGCGCCGAGGCGCCGGACGATGGATCCCTGCATGATCGTTCCCCCCCGCCCCGTCCTGAACGCGGCGGGGCCTTGGGGTCAGGATAGGCCGGGATTCAGCCCTGCGCCAGAAGCTCCAGGCAGGCCGGGACCAGTTCGTCGAAATGATCGATCAGCCTGTCAGGCCGCAGTTCCCAGGCCGGGACCTCGGTGTAGCCGAAGCTGACCAGCACCAGGGGCGCGCCCGCGGCCCGGGCCGCGCCGGCGTCCGTCCCGGCGTCGCCCACCATGACCGCCCGGCGGATGTCGCCCCCGGCGGCCTGCACGGCCAGTTCGAGATGGCGCGGGTCGGGCTTGGGGGCCGGGGCGAGGTCGGCGCCGATCACCGCGTCGAAATGGCGCGACAGGTCGAGGGCGTCGAGGATCGGCGTCGAAAGCCGGGTCAGCTTGTTGGTGCAGACCGCCAGCCGGGCGCCCGCCGCCCGCAGGGCCTCGAGGCTCTCCGGCACGCCGGGGAAGGGCCGGGTCAGGTCCGCGCTGTGCCGGTTGTAGTGGGCGATGAAGCGCTCGAAGAGGGCCTCCAGTTCCGCCCCCTCCACCGCCAGGCCCTGGGCCTCGAATCCGCGCTGGATCAGCCGCCGGGCGCCATGGCCGATCAGGCTGCGGCCCTGGTCGAAGGGAAGGGGGGCGATCCCCTCCTGGCCGAGGAGGTGGTTCAGGGTCCCGACCAGGTCCGGCGCGGAATCCACGAGCGTCCCGTCGAGGTCGAAGGCGATGACGGCGCCGTCCAGGGGCTGGGCGTGGGAGGACATGGATGCTCCGGGTGCGGCGGGGACTCCGCTGGCGGTTTCGGCTAAAGCCGCCATGATTGCAATCTCGCCTGCGATTCCGGGGTTTCCGCCATGACCGCCCGCGCCGCCGTCATCCTCGCCGCCGGTCAGGGGACCCGGATGAAGTCCCCCATACCGAAGATGCTGCACCGGGTCGGCGGGCGCACCCTGCTCGACCGGGTCATCGACACCGTCCAGGCCACCGGCTGCGAGCGCGTGGTGGTGGTGGTCGGGACCCACAGCCCCGAGGTCCGGCGGCTTGTGGAATCCCGCCTCGGCGCCGACGCGGTCGCGGTCCAGGATCCGCCCCTGGGCACCGGTCATGCCGTCCTCGCAGCCGGGCCCGCCCTGGCGGACTTCGAGGGCGACGTGATGGTCGTCAATGGCGACTGCCCCCTGCTGCAGCCCGAGGACCTGGCCCCCCTCTTCAGCCTCCGCGCGGAGGGCGCGGACCTGGCCCTCCTGGGCTTCCGTCCCGCTGACGCCCTGCTCTACGGCCGCATCCTGAGCGGCGCGGGGGGCGAGGTCCAGCGCATCGTCGAGGCCCGCGACGCCTCGCCGGAGGAGCTGGCCGTGGGGGACTGCTACGCCGGCATGCTCTGCGCCGACCGGGCGCGCCTCTTTGGCTGGCTTTCCCGGGTCACCAACGCCAACGCCAAGGGCGAGTACTACCTGACCGACGCCATCGCCATCGCCGCCGGCGAGGGGCGTCGGGTGCGGGCCCACTACGCCCCGGAGAGCGCCGTCATGGGCGCCGACACCCCGGCCCAGCTGGCCCAGGCCGAGGCGGTCTTCCAGCAGCGTCGCCGGACCCACTTCCTGTCCGAGGGCGTGGTCATGCCGGCGCCCGACACCGTGCATTTCTCCTGGGACACGCGGATCGAGGCCGGGGTCCAGGTCGAGCCGTACGTGGTCTTCGCCCCGGGCGTCAGCATCGCGACCGGCGCGGTGATCCGCGCCTTCAGCCACCTGGAGGGCGCCAGGGTCGGCCCCGGGGCCCTGATCGGGCCCTATGCGCGACTGCGTCCGGGCGCGGACATCGGCGAGGAGGTCCACATCGGCAACTTCGTCGAGGTCAAGAAGGTCCGCCTGGACAAGGGCGCCAAGGCCAATCACCTGTCCTACCTGGGCGACGGCACGGTGGGCGCGGGGGCCAACATCGGCGCCGGCACGATCTTCTGCAACTATGACGGCTTCGACAAATACGAGACCCATGTGGGCGCGGGGGCCTTCATCGGGTCGAACACCGCCATCGTCGCGCCGCGGTCCATCGGGGCCGGGGCCATGACGGGCTCGGGCTCGGTTATCGTGCGGGACGTGCCGGACGACGCCCTCGCCGTGGCGCGGGGCGAGCAGACCCACAAGCTCGGCTGGGCGGCCGCCTTCCGGGCGCGCAAGGCCGCCGCCAAGGCCGCCCGAAAGGACAGGGCGGGCTCATGAGCGCCGAGGACCAGAAGCGCGCCGCCGGCGAGGCGGCGGCGGCCCTTGTCTCGCCCGGCATGGTCGTGGGCCTCGGCACCGGCTCGACGGCGGCCTGGTTCGTCCGCGCCCTCGCGGCCCGCAAGCTGGACATTGTCGGCGTCGCCACCTCCCGCTCCACCGCGGCCCTCGCCCAGGAGCTCGGCATCCGGGTGGCCGAGCTGGGGGAGACCGGCCCCATTGACCTCACTGTCGACGGCGCCGACGAGATCGGGCCGGCCCTGTCCCTCATCAAGGGCGGCGGCGCGGCCCTGTTGCGGGAAAAGCTGGTCTGGGAGGCCTCGCGCCGGTGCGTGGTCATCGCCGACGCCGGCAAGCGCGTCGCCCGCCTGGGGGCCTTTCCCCTTCCCGTGGAGGTGGTCGCCTTCGGGCACCGGACGACCTTCGACCGCATCTGCGACGCCCTGTCCGAGTGCGACATCGGCGCCGCGCCGCGCCTGCGGATGAAGGAGGGGGCTCCTGTCCTGACCGATGGCGGCAATGTGATCTACGACATCGCCTGCGGCCGGATCGACGCCCCGGCCGCCCTGGCGGCGGCCCTCAAGTCCGTCACCGGCGTCGTGGACCACGGCCTCTTCCTGGACCTCGCCGACCTGGCGCTGGTGGCGACGGACTCCGGCGTGGCGGAGGTCGAGCCCTAGGCCTGGCCGATCCGCGCCCGCATCGAGGCGTCGTAGACCCGGTTCATCCAGCCTCCGAGCACGGCCAGCCAGATGAACCCTGCGCCGGCCATGGCCGCATGCAGGCCCCAGAAGGCCGAGGGCGCCATGTGCTCGTAGGCCTGGCCCATCCGTCCCACCAGCAGGTTCCCGCCGGTGAAGGACAGGTAGTAGACGCCCAGCAGGGTCGTCGCGAGGCCTGCAGGCCCGACCCGCGAGTAGAGCGACATGATCACCGTATCCACCCAGGGCAGGGCGGCGTCGGCGAGCATGAAGAACAGGATCGGCAGGAGGATGTGGACCTTGTTCCCGCCGAAGACGACGGCCGACAGGGCGAGCACCAGGAAGGCGCCCGCGGTCAGGGAAAAGCCGACCATCAGGCGCGAGGTCTCCCGCGGTTCGCGTCCGCCCCGGGCCTGCCAGGCCCAGATGCGCACCGCCAGGGCGGTGGCGACGATGGTCAGGATGCCGTCGAGGGTCGAGAACCAGGTGACGGGGACCTCGAAGCCGAAGACCTGCCGGTCCACGTGCTCGCGGGCCCAGACGGGGAAGATGTTGAAGGCCTGGTTGTAGGCGCCGATGTTGAGCATGGAGCCGACCAGCACCAGCAGGAGAGCGGCGACCACCAGGCCTTGGGCGGGTCCCGGGGCGGCGCCTGGAGCGGGCGCACCGGCTTTTTCCACCGTCCGGCGTGCTGGAAAACGCCTGACTCCCGACAGGTAGGCGACCAGTCCGATGGACATTCCGATGGCGGCGGCGGCGAGACCCCAGGACCAGCCCACCTTCTCGCCCAGGGTCCCGACCACGAGCGGCGTCAGGAACCCGCCGATGTTCACGGCGATCAGGAAGAGGCCGTAGGCCCGGGTGCGCCTTGGGTCCTCCGGGCCATAGAGGGCGCCGACCTGGCCGAGGAGGTTGGACTTCACCAGTCCCCCGCCGATCACCATCAGGAACATGCCCGGCAGGAAGGTCGCCTCCAGCGGCAGCAGGGCGTAGCCGGTGGTCTGGATGACCAGACCCGCCACGATGCAGGTCCGCGTGCCCAGCCACCGGTCGCCGATCAGGCCTCCGATCAGGGGGGTTGCGTAGAAGATGCCTGTGATCAGGCCAAAGGTGGCCGACGCCAGCTCCAGCGGGCTGTGGGCCCCGAACACGGCGCCCATCATGGCGCTGAAGGGGCCGAACCCGATCACCTTCTCCGCCGTTCCCGGCAGGAAGAGATGGGTCGACATGTAGAGGGTCAGGATCGAGACGAGGCCGTAATAGGCGAAGGCCAGGCAGATCTCGGTGGCGAAGATGTGCCCGAAGGCGGCCGGATGCCCGAAGAAGGCGGTGTCAGACCGGTCGTGGACGGGGTCCCCGTCGGCGGCGGGCGGAAGGGCGTCGGCAAGCTCCATCGCCAAGGCTTGCGCCTGCGCGTCCCGCCGGTCAAGGACAGGCTCAGCCGGCATTCAACACCGGCCGGTTATGCACTAGGGTCGCGCCGCCTGCGCCCCGGGGAGCCCGATCATGAGCCAGTTCGACTACGACCTCTTCGTCATCGGCGCCGGGTCCGGCGGGGTCCGGGCCGGGCGCCTCGCCGCCGCCTCGGGCGCGAAGGTCGCCGTGGCCGAGGAGTACCGTGTCGGCGGCACCTGCGTCATCCGCGGCTGCGTGCCGAAGAAGTTCATGGTCTACGCCTCGGAGTTCCCCCACTACGCCCACATCGCCGAGGGCTTCGGCTGGTCGGCCTCTGGCGCGACCTTCGACTGGACCCGGTTCCGGGAAGCGAAGGACCGGGAAATCGCAAGGCTTTCGGGGCTCTACGTCGCCAACCTCACCCGCTCGGGGGCGGAGATCATCGAAGGTCGGGCCGTCCTGACCGGGCCGAACAGCCTTGAGGTCGAGGGCAGGGGGGCGGTGACCGCCGAACGCATCCTCATCGCCACGGGCGGGCGACCTTCAAGGCCCGAGAATCTGCCGGGCGCTGAACTGGCCATCACCTCCGAGGAGGCCTTCGACCTCCCGGCCCTTCCCCGGAGCGTCGTGATCGTCGGCGGCGGCTTCATCGCCGTGGAGTTCGCGGGGATCTTCAACGGCCTGGGCGTCGACGTCACCTTGGTCTACCGGGGCGAGCAGATCCTGCGCGGCTTCGACGAGGATGTGCGTTCCCATGTGGCGGCCGAGATCCAGAGGCGCGGGGTGAAGCTGGTCCTCGGCGCCCATCCCCTCGGCATCTCGGGCCGGGAGGGCGCCCTGTCCTGCCGGCTTTCCGACGGGCAGGTGCTGGCCTCGGACCAGGTCATGCTGGCTACGGGCCGCCGGCCGCACACCCGCGGGCTCGGCCTTGAGGCGGCCGGGGTCGAGACCGGCCCGAACGGCGAGATCCGGGTGGACGAGTGGTCCCGCACCTCCGCGCCCTCGATCTGGGCGGTGGGCGACGTGACGGACCGCATCAACCTGACGCCGGTGGCCATCCGCGAGGGCGCGGCCTTCGCCCGGACCGAGTTCTACGGCCAGCCGACCCGCTTCGACCATGAGGCCGTGGCCTCCGCGGTCTTCAGCCAGCCGCCCGTGGGCGCGGTGGGGCTGACCGAGGCCGAAGCGCGCGCCGCCTACGCCAACGTCGACATCTACCGCTCGCGGTTCCGGCCGATGAAGGAAACCTTCTACGGCGGCCAGGAGCAGGCCCTGGTGAAGCTGGTGGTCGACGCCGACAGCCAGAGGGTGCTCGGCTGCCACGTGGTGGGCCCGGATGCACCGGAGATCATCCAGATGGCCGCGGTTCCCCTGAAGCTGGGCGTGACCAAGGCCCAGTGGGACTCCGCCTGCGCCGTCCATCCCACCCTCGCCGAGGAGCTCGTCACGCTCAGCGAGCCGGTCCCCCGGCCCGCCGCTTGAACCCGCGTCTGCACGAGGCGACCTCCGGGCGCTGGACCGCCGGGGTCATCGCCGGCCTGCTGGCCCTGACGCCCCTGCTCGGCTGGGCGGGCGCCCTGGGTTTTGCGCCGGCCGTGGCGCTGGCCGGCCTCCTGACCTTGCCGTATGTCCGGGTCCGGACCGCGGACCGGGCCCTCCTGCTCGCCCTCTTCACCGCGCTCGTCTGGGCCTGCGCCTCGATCTTCTGGAGCCCCTGGCGCGCCAGCGACCTGGAAGGCCAGACGGGGCTGAAGCTTGTCTTCATGCTGGCCCTCTACGGCGCCGCCGCCAGCGCGGCCCGGGCGGTTCCGGAGGCGCGCCTCGCCGGTCTGGTCAGGGTCCTCCTCGCGGCGACCGTCCTCCTGGCCCTCCTCCTGCTGGCCGAGGCTGCGACGGGAGCCGCCGGCTACAAGGCCCTGCTGGCGCTCGCCGGGGAGACCGTGCGGCCGGACTATGCGATCAAGAACGTCGCCCAGGGGCTCTACGTCCTCACCCTCCTGGCCCCGCCCGCCCTTGCCGCGACGACCGGCCGGACGCGCCTTGGCCTCGCCGTCCTGCTTGGCGCCGGGATCGCGGTCCCCGCGGGGGTGTTCGGGTATGACGCGCCCTTCCTGGCCCTGGCCTGCGCCCTCGCGGCCGCGGGCCTCGTGCTGGGCTTCCCGGCGCGGGGACCCCGGGTGCTGGCCGGGCTGGCCGCCGGGGCCTTCCTGCTCGCGCCCGCCCTGGCCAAGGGCGCCTTCGTCCTGGGCCTGGACGCCCGCCTCGCCCCCTTCCTGTCGGAGTCCTGGCTCCAGAGGATCGGCTATTGGCGCAGGGCCGTGGACTGGATCTGGGCCCGTCCCCTGCCGGGCTGGGGCCTTGACGCCAGCCGCGCCTTCGGCCCCGGCATCCGGCTGCACCCGCATGACGCCGCCCTGCAGGTCTGGATGGAGCTTGGCCTGATCGGGGCGGTCGCCGCCGCCATCGTCTGGGCCTCGATCTTCTCTGGTCTGTCCCGCCCCGCAAGGACCCCCGCCGCCGCCGCCGCGGCCGCCACGGCGACGGTCTACCTGGCCTTCGGCGCGGTCAGCTTCGGGGTCTGGCAGGAATGGTGGCTGGGGCTCGGGGCACTCTCGGCCCTGGCATGCATCCTTGTCCTGCGCGCCCGGCCTATCGACGTTTCGGCCCGTTCCGTATAGAACGCCGCGCCCGCCGATGCGGGTGCGGAGTTGAGACATGAGCCCTTCCTGGAGCCCTTCCACCTGGCGGTCCCGTCCCGGCAAGCACATGCCGGAGGACTATCCGGACGCCGACGCCCTGGCCGGAGTCGAGCAGACCCTCCGCGGCATGCCGCCCCTGGTGTTCGCCGGCGAGGCCCGCCGCCTGAAGTCCCTGCTGGCCGATGTCGAGGCCGGCCGCGCCTTCCTCCTGCAGGGCGGCGACTGCGCCGAGAGCTTCAAGGAGTTCCACGCCGACAACATCCGCGACACCTTCCGCCTGATCCTCCAGATGGCGGTGGTCCTGACCTTCGCCGGCGGCAAGCCCGTGGTGAAGGTGGGGCGCATGGCGGGACAGTTCGCCAAGCCGCGCTCGTCCCCGACCGAGACCGTCGGCGACGTCACCCTGCCGTCCTACCGCGGCGACAACATCAACGGCATGGACTTCGACGCCGGGGCGCGGACGCCGGACCCGCAGCGCCTGCTGCAGGCCTACGCCCAGTCGGCCTCGACCCTGAACCTGCTGCGCGCCTTCGCGGGCGGGGGCTACGCCGACCTCCACAACATCCACCGCTGGACCCTGGGCTTCGTCGACGACAGCCCGCAGGGCGCCCGCTATCGCGCCCTGTCCGAGAAGATCTCGGAGGCCCTGGCCTTCATGGCCGCCATCGGCGTGACGCCCGAGACGCACCCCGACCTGCACCGGGTGGAGTTCTTCACCTCGCACGAGGCCCTTCTGCTGGGCTTCGAGGAGGCCATGACCCGCGTCGATTCCACTTCCGGAGACTGGTACGACACCTCGGCTCACCTGCTCTGGATCGGCGAGCGCACCCGCCAGCCGGACGGCGCCCACGTGGAGTTCTTCCGCGGCATCCGGAACCCGATCGGCATGAAGGTCGGCCCGACCCTCGAGGCGGACGAACTCCTGAAGCTGATCGAGATCCTCAACCCGGCCAACGAGCCGGGCCGGCTGACCCTCTACGGGCGCTTCGGCCACGACAAGATCGCCGGGCGCCTGCCGGCCCTCCTGAGGGCCACACGCGCCGCAGGCGCCAGGGTGGTCTGGGCCATCGATCCGATGCACGGAAACACCATCAAGGCGGGGAGTGGCTACAAGACGCGGCCCTTCGACCGGATCCTTTCCGAGGTGAAGAGCTTCGTGGAGATCTGCCGGGCCGAGGGCGTGCACCCCGGCGGCGTGCACCTGGAGATGACCGGGCAGAACGTGACGGAGTGCCTGGGCGGCGCACGGGCCCTGTCCGAGGGCGACCTGGCGGACCGCTACCACACCCACTGCGACCCGCGCCTGAATGGCGAGCAGGCCCTGGAGCTCGCCTTCCTCGTGGCGGAGAAGCTCAAGGAAGAACGCCTGGCCGAGACGCTCAGGCAGGCGGTCTGACAGCCGGCCTGACAGCAGGTCCGACTGGCGCTCCAGCCGTCAGAGAAGGTGTTCGATCGGGGCCAGCGACAGGGCCTTGAGCAGGATCTTGTGGAAGAACCTGACCCCGGGTTCGCGGGTCAGGACCTGCTCGCCCTCCGGCGTACTGTCCCTCCACAGGATCCGGCCATCCCGGGCCTGGAGCTCGTAGGCGCTGGTGCGGGCGCCCACCTCGAAATAGGTCCGGATCCCGCCGGCCGCCGCAGGACTGCGCAGCATCAGGATCCCGATCTCGTTGTTGATGTGGAGCGAGCGCGGGTCGAAGTTGAACGAGCCCACGAAGAGCTTCTGGTCATCGACGGCGAAGGTCTTGGCGTGAAGGGTCGAACGTGACCGCATGCCGGCGAACTCGAGGTCCGGCTCCTCCACGGGAACACCGGTGGGCTTGAACTCGAACAGCCGCACGCCGCCCTCGAGCAGTTGCCGGCGGTATTTCGAATAGGCCGCATGCACGGGCGTCGAGTTGGTCGCCCTGGCGGAGTTGGTGAGGATCCGGACATCGACCCCCCGACGGCTCATGGCCACCAGGTCGTGGACCCAGCCGTCGCTGGGGATGAAATAGGGCGAGACGATGAAGAGGGATTGCGCCGGATTGTCGATCTCCCGCCGGATCTGCTCGCGGATGGGGTCCGACTCCGGGGTTTCCGGCTGGACCCGGCTCAGCTTGGAGGGGGGGTCCGAGAAGACCACCGTCGGGACGACCTGCAGGTCCCGCGGCGCCGCCGGCGCCGGGGTCGCGCAGGACGGGACCCTGTCCGGGGACGGATCCTGGGCGGTGCGCGGACGCGCCGGGAGCGGCGCGATGGCGTCGAGGGGCTCGGACAGGGCCGAGGTCCAGTAAGTCTCGAACACCTGCCTGAGGTCCGAGAGGGCCCCACCCTCGACGATGACGTCCAGGTCGGCGAAGACCGCTTCGCCCTGCCGGAAGTAGACGTCCCCGATGTTGCGGCCGCCGACGATGGCCACCCGGTCATCGACGATGAAGGACTTGTTGTGCATCCGCCGGTTCAGCCGGCGGAAATCGAGGACATAGTCGATCCGGCGGCCCAGGCCCTGCTTGCGGGAGGCGTTGATGTAGCGGATCTCGACCCCCGGTGTGCGGCGAAGCCGGTCAAGCCGCGCCTTGGCGTCGTGCGACCCGTAGTCGTCCAGCAGCAGGCGCACGCCGACCCCGCGGTCGGCCGCCGACTCCAGTTCCCGGATCATGCCGGTCCCGGTGATGTCGGGGGTCAGGATGTAGGTCTGGATGTCGATCCGCTTCGTCGCCGAGCGGATGAGCGCCACGCGGCTGCAGTAGGCGTCGGCGTTGGATCCGAGGGCCTGGAATGCGGTGTCGGTTTCCGGCGCCTGGGCGCGCGCCGTCCCCGCCGACAGGACCACGAGCGCCAGGCCCAGCCTGAGGGCGGCGCCCCGCACACCAAGTCGCAACGACACCACTCAACGCCCCCCGCAGCTGGATGGAGACACCCTAGCAGTAAGCCGGGGCTTTCCGCATCCCCGCTATCGGCCTCTGCCCCGGCCTTGACCTCGCCTCCATGTCCCGGCTCATGGCGGCATGCTCTCCGTGATCACCCGTTCAGACGACGACGCCGCAGTCCTTGCGGCCCTGCTCTCCGACCTTGTCCCCGGCGCTGTGAGCGGGCTCGTACGGGATGTCCTGGTCCTCGAGCCGGACAGGGAGGATCCGCACCTGAACAGCCTCTGCGAGGCGGCGGGAGCGGTGCGGGTCCGGGGCGGCCCGGGCGTCGCCGTCCGCGAGGCCCGCAGCGATCTCATCCTGCTTGCGGCGCCGGGCCTGCGCCTCGACGTCTTCGCCCTCGATCGCCTCGGCCGGGAACTCGCCAGCCCGACCGACCTGGACCTGTCCCGGGGGCTCGGCCTCACGGCTCCGGCGCCGCTGGGCCTCGGCTTCCTCTCCCGCCCGCTTGGGGTCGTGCGCCAGCGCGCGCAACTGCTGGGCTATCCGGCCGGCGCCGGCCTTGAGGCGGTGATCGCCCGGGCGGCGAAGGGCGCGCCGCGCCTCCGGGTCGCCGGCTGACCCTCGCCGCCGGTCAGGGCCGGGTCGGGCGGTTCAGGCGTTCCGCGAAGAGCTTGAGATCGGACCAGGCCATCGCCTTGGCCGTCGGCTGGCGCATCAGGAAGGCGGGATGGAAGGTCGGCAGGGCGGGGATCTCAAGGTCTCCCTCGGTCGTCCGCCATTCGAACCATCGACCGTGGAGCCGGTTGATCCCCTCGGTCTGGTCGAGCAGGCAGCGGGTGGCCGGGGCGCCGACCAGCAGCAGCAGTCGCGGGCGGACCAGCCGGATGGCCTGCTCGACGAAGGGCCTGCAGACCAGCTGCTCCTCGGGCGTGGGGGTGCGGTTGCCCGGCGGTCGCCAGAAGACGGTGTTGGTGATGAAGGCCTGGTCCGCGAGGCCAATGGCCGCGAGCATCCGGTCGAGCATCTTCCCCGCCTTGCCGACGAAGGGTTGGCCAAGCCGGTCCTCCTCGGCCCCGGG
>JAPOKE010000064.1 GCA_029977805.1 Phenylobacterium parvum
ATGCCCAGCTCGCCGGCAGCCGTCGCGATCGGCCTTTCCCGGCGATAGGTCTCATCCTGGCGGAGTTCGTCCTGGTAGAGCCGGTCGTAACGGGTCAGGAAGTCGCCTTCTCCGCCCTTGCCGAGGACGGCATTGGCGCCGGCCGCCAGATTGTCCGCGAGACCAAAGGTCGCCGTGTTGGCGGCGGACCGCACGAAGGCGTCCGCGGAGACCAGGCCGTCCCCCAGTCCCTGCCGAACACTGGCTCCAAGCGCAGCGAGGTCCGCCGTCGTCGCTGCAGGCAGGTTGGCGCCTGTACGTGTGGACTCAGCCCAGGCGAGGCGGCCCAGCCTCTCATCTTCCTGCCTTCGACGACGACGCGCCTCCGCGCTTTCGACTGAGCCTGACCGGGTATTCGTCTCGTTCATATGGATCTCCTGGGCGTGGCCCTAGACCCTAGCCCCGCCCCGCGCCCAGGAGTGAACAAAATCAGAACTTTTCAGCCGTCCAGGTCTTCGGGGCCCATCATCGCTTGCCGAACAGCCGCGCCAGGAAGCCGGGGCGGGACGGCGCGCCTTCGGTCGCCGCCGGACGACGGGCGCCGCCGTCGGAGGGCAGGGTCGGCTCCTGCATCTTCATGAGGTCCTTGCGCGTCACCGAGAGGACGATCAGGTCGACCTCCTCGTTGAAGTCGTCGACGTTGAACCCGCAGACACTGGCCGCAAGTTCCGTCGGCGCGCTGAAGATGTAGTCCGCATCATCGAGTTTGCGGAGTTCGGCGAGGAGCCTGTCCCGGATACCGTCCAGGGCTGCGGGTGGTTCGCCCCATGTCTCGAGGTGCTCCATCCCGTGATTTGGGTCGTGCTGGACCGACCAGGTGAGCTCTCCGCCCTCGGCGCCGAAGGCGCCGCTGATCATGACATGCTCTTCCAGGTAGAGGCCGACGGCGACGCCCCCCTGCGCGGCGGCGCAGACGCGCTCCCGGCTGGCGAAGCGGTGGTCGTCGCTGACCACGAAGCGCCAGTCGCCCAGGTTGAAGGCGATGAACCGCGCCGGCGGCGGGATGGGTTCAGCCCTTGAGGTCTTTCCGTCGGCTGAAAGGCCGAGGGCCGAGAGGGGATCCAGCCCCTTCGTTGCAATGAATGAGAGGGAGAGGCCCATGGCGCGTCCTTTTCGCAGTCGGTCCGGACCCGCAGCGGCGAACGCCGGCTCAGGCCCCGGATCCAGGTTGAAGATGCACTGGAAAACAGGAAGGCGCCGGTCGCGGGCCTCCGGGACAACAGGTCCCTGCCCCATGACGGGGGTCCCCTGGGGCGAAATCATGTCCGCTGAGGGGCGGGACCGGGGCTTTCCGCCCCCGCAGGGTCATGCCGCCCCGGCGAAGGTCCAGCCCAGTTCTTCCCCTGCGTGGAAGGGGACGAGGTCTGCGGCGGCCAGCGCCAGCTTTTCCGGTACCCGGGTCGCGCGGCGCTCGAGGACGACGCTGTCGGGGTTTAGCGGCAGGCCGTAGAAGCGCGGGCCGTTCTCGGAGGCGAAGGCCTCCAGGTGGTCGAGGGCGCCTTCCTCCTCGAAGACCGTCGCATAGCTCTCCAGGGCGAAGGGGGCGTTGTAGATGCCCGCGCAGCCGCAGGAGGATTCCTTGTCGCCCACCGGGTGCGGGGCGGAGTCCGTGCCGAGGAAGAACTTGGCCGACCCGGAGGTCGCCGCCCGGCGAAGGGCCAGCCGGTGCGGTTCGCGCTTGGCGACCGGCAGGCAGTAGAAGTGCGGCCGGATGCCGCCCTCGAACATGGCGTTCCGGTTGATGGCGAGGTGATGCGGGGTGATGGTCGCGGCGATGTTCGGGCCGGAGGCCTCCACGAAGGCGACGGCGTCCGCCGTCGTGATGTGCTCGAACACCACCTTCAGCGCCGGGAAATCGGCGATCAGGCCCTTCAGGACCCGGTCGATGAAGACGGCCTCGCGGTCGAAGATGTCGACCTCGTGGTCCGTGACCTCGCCGTGGATCAGCAGGGGCATGCCGATCCTCTGCATGGCCTCCAGCACGCCGTGGATGTGGCGGACGTCCGTCACGCCCGCCGCCGCGTTGGTGGTGGCGTGGGCGGGATAGAGCTTGCAGGCGGTGAAGACGCCCTCGGCGAAGCCGCGCTCGACCT
Organism: Phenylobacterium parvum; assembly: GCA_029977805.1. GTDB lineage: Bacteria > Pseudomonadota > Alphaproteobacteria > Caulobacterales > Caulobacteraceae > Phenylobacterium > Phenylobacterium parvum_A. The sequence goes on from JAPOKE010000064.1 coordinate 2,133, forward strand.
CGCCTGGGTCGAGGCCGTCGGTGAGGTAGCAGGTCATCAGGGGCGTGAAGCCGTGGCCGGGATCCACCGCCGCCAGGATGCGCTCGCGATAGGCCCGGCCGGCGGCGACGGTCGTCACCGGCGGCTTGAGGTTGGGCATGACGATGGCGCGCGCGAACTGCCGCGCCGTGTGGTTCACCACCGACGCCAGCATGGCGTCGTCGCGCAGGTGGACGTGCCAGTCGTCCGGGCGGCGCAGGACCAGCCGCCCGGTTTCGGCTGCGGCGCGTTTGGCGGGGGCGGCGATCTCAGGTGACGGCATGGACGGAACTCTCCGAAGCAGTTCCCCCGGACCCATGATGGACTCGCGGGCGGCGCGGACCCAGGGGGATTGTCGGCAGGATATGCGCCAGGCCGCGGCTCCGGCACAAGGCCATGGATCGTTCCGGTCGTCGCCGGTATGAGGGGCCGCACAGCCGCATCGGAGACCGGATGGCCCGCTTCAAACGCTTCCTGCCCCTGCTCCTCCTGCTGGCGGGGGCGGTCGCCATCTTCGCCAGCGGCGCCGGCCAGTACCTCAACCTGGACGCCCTCCAGGCGCATGAGGCCGGGCTTCGGGCCTTTGTCGCCCGGCAGCTTCCCCTGGCCCTCCTGGCCTTCATCGCGGTCTACGCCCTGGCCACCGCCGTCAGCCTGCCTGGCGGGACCATCCTGACCCTGGCCGGCGGCTTCCTGTTCGGGACCTGGACCGGCGGCGCCGCCACGGTGTTGGGCGCCACCCTCGGGTCCATCCTCGTCTTCTATGCGGTGAAGACCTCCTTCGGGGCGGCCCTCAGGGAGCGGGCCGAGGCCTCGGGGGGGCGGCTGAAGTCGGTGATCGACGGCGTGCAGGAGGGGGCCTTCGGCTACATCCTGACCCTGCGCCTCATCCCCCTGGCGCCCTTCTGGCTGGTCAACGTGGCCGCCGCCCTGGCCCACGCCCCCCTGCGCGCCTACGCCCTGGCGACCTTCCTGGGCATCATGCCGGCGACCTTCATCTACAGCGGCATCGGCGCCGGGATCGGCGAGATCCTCTCCCGCGGCGGGACGCCTGACCTCGGGGTGATCTTCTCGCCCAAGGTCTTCCTTCCCCTCGTGGCCCTCGGTCTCCTGACCCTGGGCGCCACCGTCTTCCAGCGCCTGCGCGCCCGTTCGGGAAAGTCCCTGTGACCCAGACGATCCAGGCGGACATCGCCATCCTCGGCGCCGGCTCTGGCGGCCTCTCCGTCGCTGCGGGCGCGGCCCAGCTGGGCCTGAAGGTCGTCCTCTTCGAGAAGGGCGAGATGGGGGGCGACTGCCTCAACTACGGCTGCGTCCCGTCCAAGGCCCTGATCGCCGCCGCCTCCGCCGTCCACGCGGCGCGCGGCGCCGCCGCCCTCGGCGTCACCGGCGGCCCGGTCAAGGTCGACTTCGCCCGGGTCATGGCCCACGTCCACGACACCATTCGCACCATCGCCCCGGTCGACAGCCAGGAGCGGTTCGAGGGCCTGGGCGTGCAGGTGGTGCGCGAGGCCGCGCGCTTCCTGGACCGCCGGACCGTCGCCAGCGACAGCGTCCGGGTCGCCGCCCGGAAGATCGTCATCGCCACCGGCTCGCGCGCCTCTGTTCCCCCCATCCCGGGCCTGGACGCCGCGCCCTACCTGACCAACGAGACCGTCTTCGAGCTCAAGGCCCTGCCGGAGCGCCTGATCGTCCTGGGCGGCGGTCCCATCGGCGTCGAGCTGGGCCAGGCCTTCCGCCGGCTGGGCTCGGAGGTCGTGGTGGTCGAGGCCGGGGACATCCTTGGCCGCGAGGACCCCGAAGCCGCGGCGGTCGTGCGTCGCCAGCTGCTCGCCGACGGGGTCGAGCTCCTGGAGGGGCACAACGTGCTCCGGGTCGAGCCGGGCCCCGTCCTGGTCGCAAAGTCGGGGGAGGGCGAGGTCCGGGTCTCCGGATCCCACCTCCTCGTCGCCGTGGGCCGGACCCCCTCGCTGGAGGGGCTGAACCTGGAGGCTGCGGGCGTCGCCCATGATCGCCAGGGGGTCCGGACCGACCGGTCCCTGCTGACCACCAACCGCCGGGTCTTCGCCATCGGGGACGCCGCCGGGCGGGGCCAGTTCACCCACCTCGCCGGCGCCCACGCCTCGCTGGTCGTCCGGCGGGCCCTCTTCGCCCTGCCGGTCAACGCCGACGCCCTGCAGGTCCCGCGCGTGACCTACTGCGACCCCGAGGTCGCGGCGATCGGCCTTGGCGAGGCGGAGGCGCGCAAGCGCCACGGCGCCGACGTCCGGGTCCAGGTCTTCGAGTTCGCCGAGAACGACCGGGCCCAGGCCGAGGGCGACGTCCGCGGCTTCGGCAAGCTCGTCACCACGGGCAAGGGAAGGGTCCTGGGCGTGACCCTCGTGGGTCGCCACGCAGGCGATCACATCCACCCCTGGTCCCTTGCCCTGGCCACGGGCCTCAAGCTGAGCCAGCTGACGGGGATGATCGCGCCCTACCCGACGCGCGGCGAGATCAACAAGCGCCTGGCCGGCCAGTTCTACACCCCCGCCCTGTTCTCCGACCGCACCCGGCGGCTGGTCTCAATCCTGAAGCACTTCGCCTGAGGTCGCCTTCAGCCGGGCCATGAATCCCAGGTCCAGGCGACGCTTCAGGGCCAGGGCGCCCCGGCCGAGGCTCCAGGCGCGGCCCCGCAGGGCCAGGCCGGTCCCGTCCCCGAGGTCGAGGATGGAGAGCCAGCGCGCCTGGGGGGCGTAGCCCTGCATCCGCCTCCCGGACCCGAGCGCGGCGAGGTTGCCGGCGAGGACCGGCGCGGCCCGAACCCCGAACACCCCCGCCGCCGGCCTCGGGGCGCCGGCGATCACGGCGCAGTCGCCTGCGGCGAAGACGGCAGGGTCCCCGGTCGACTGGAGCGTGGGCCCGACCAAGAGACGGCCCTCCGCCGAGACCGGCAGGCCCAGGCCTGACACGTCAGGCGGGGCCTTGAGCCCTGTCGCCAGGACGAGGAGGTCACAGGGCAGGGCGCGGCCGTCGGCGAGCCGGCAGGCCCCGTCGCTTCGTCCCACCGCCTCGCCGTCGACCATGACGATCCCCCGTTCCTGCAGGGCGGAGGTGAGCCGGGCCAGGGCGGCCGGCGGCGCCCAGTCCGGCTGCGACCGTCGCAGGAGGCGGATGTCCGGGCGCACGCCCCTCCGCTCGCAGAGGCCCGCCAGTGCGGCCGCGACCTCGAAGCCCGTGGGGCCGCCTCCCGCCACCACCAGGGCCGGGCTGGCGCCGCCCTCGCGGACGAGGTCCTCCACGCGTCTCCGCAGGGCGGCAAGGCGGTCAAGCGGCTTGACCGGCCAGGTCCCGCCCTCTCCTGCGATGTCCCCCGCCCCGGGATCCTCCGGGACCGGCGTGACGCTGCCGACGTTGAACGAGACCGCCTCGTAGCCGAGCTCCCGACCGTCCGAGAGGCGCAGTCGCCGGGCCCCGAGGTCGACGCCGGTCACCTCGCCTGGAATGTGGGGGACGCCGCAGCCGGCGGCGTAGGCTGCGACGTCCAGCCGGGCGCGATCGGGCGCAAGGGCGCCGGACAGGACGGCGGTCGCAAGGCCCGAATAGTGGAAGACCGGCGGGGCCACGAGGAGGGGCTCGACACCCGCGGCGCGAAGGGTCCGGGCCCGTCGCAGGACATGCAGGTGGGCGTGTCCGGCCCCCGCCAGGACGACCCGGAGCGGCGCGCGGGACACGCCGGTGTCGGCTAGCCGGCCGCCGCCCGGACCTTGAGGCCCGCCAGGAAGGCTTCGATGCGCTTGGCGTTCGCGCCGATGTCGCTGAGGCCGACCCGCGAGGTGGAGCGGATGTCCACCACCGAGCCGCCAGAGGCCGAGGGCCGCACGCGGACGACGACGTCGTCCTTGAACCCGAACCAGAAGGTCTCTGCGGTCGCCTCGACGATCCCCGCGGCGGGGTCTGCGGACACGACCTTCCAGCCCTGCGCCTTGGCCTCGGCCTCGGCGGCGGCGACGGCCCTTGCCGCGGGCGCCGTGAGTTCCAGGGGGCGCACCGCCGGATAGGCGGCGTGGCCGACCTCTCCCAGGGTCTTGCCGGCGATCCCGGCGAAGGCGGGCCCCTGGTAGGCCTTCAGGCTGCCCATCGGGGCGGTCATGGCCTCCACGGGATTGGCGCCGACCGCCGTCCGGGCCGCCATCACCTGGGCGGAGAAGACCGGCGGGTCGACGATGTTGGTGGCCACGTCATGGATGGGGGGAATGCCCGCCGACTTCCTCTGGACCGAGACCAGGAAGCCCAGGGCGAGGACCGGGACCAGCAGGCCCACCAGGGCCATCCGCAGGCCCGTGCGCGGCTTGCGGACCAGGCCGGCGACCAGGGCGACGAGGCCCAGGACCAGGGCGAGGCCGATCAGCGGCAGGCCCAGCTGGATGATCATCTTGAGGAGACCCACCTGCCAGGGCCAGAGGCCGAACTTCACCCCGAGGGCGGCGGCCATGAAATAGACCGGCAGGAAGAGGGACAGGGCCATGGAGGCCCGGGCCAGCATCAGTCGCATCGGAAGCCTCCTCGGCTTGTCGGCGGCGGGCGCCGCGGGGGAGTGTCGGGTGTCATCGAAACACACGCCAGGCGATCACGCTACGCTGGATCACCGTCAGGAGGCAGAGTCCGCCGAAGATCGAGGCGATCACGGGGAACCCGGCCGGCCAGAGGCACATGAGCCCGAAGGCCAGGAGGGTCTCGGCGCCCTCCGCCAGGCCCGTGCTGTAGAAGAAGCTCTTCAGGCCGTGGGCCCGGGTCTCCAGGCCGCGCCGGGCCGCGAGGGCGGCGTAGGCGAGGAAGCTGACGGCGGTCAGGGTGAAGCTGGCGACCAGGAAGAGGGCGAAGGGCAGGTTTCCGGGCGTGGCGAGGCCAAATCCCAAGGGGACGGCGAGGTAGAAGACATAGTCGCAGAGGATGTCGAGATAGCCGCCGAAGTCCGTTGGGCCCTTAACCCGGGCGATAGCGCCGTCGAGGCCGTCCAGGAGCCGGCTGGCCAGGACGAGGGCGAGGCCCGCCAGGGGCTGGCCGAGGCCGATCGCGACGCCCGCAAGGGCGCCGGAGGCCGCCCCCGCCAGGCTCACCGGGTTCGCGCCGATCCCTGCGCGTACGAGGCCTGCGCCCATCCGGTCGAGGAAGGGATCGATCAGGGGACGGAGCCTGGCGTCGAACATGGCGGTCAGCGAACCAGGGTGACGAGGCCGATCACCGCGCCGGTCATGGCCGAAGTCATGTTCCCGGCGATCCAGGACTTCATGCCCAGGCCCGCCGCCTCCGCCCGCCGGGACGGGGCCAGGGTCCCGATGGTCGAGACCAGGAGGCCGATGCTCGCCAGGTTCGCCACGCCGCACAGGGCGTAGGTCACGATGAGCTGGCTGCGCGGGTCCAGGCTGCCCGGCGGCAGGGCGGCCAGGTCCATGTAGGCGACATACTCGTTGAGGATGGTCTTGGTCCCCATGAGCGCCCCGGCCTGGGGCGCCTGGTCCCAGGGCACGCCGAGGGTCCACATTAAGGGAGCGAAGAGCCAGCCGAACAGCCGGCGCAGGGTCAGGGGCTCGCCCTGCACGGCCGGGGCGAGGGCCAGGACCTGGTCGACCAGCGCCACCAGGGCGAAGATGACGATGATCATGCCGATCACGGCGAGGAAGAGCTGCACCCCGTCCATGGTCCCCTGGACGATGGCGTCGATGCTGCTGTCGTAGTGAAGGCCCGTCTCGTCCTCCGAGACCTCGGTCTCGCCGCCGCCCGGCACCATCAGCCGGGCGACCAGGATGGCGGCCGGCAGAGAGATCAGCGAGGCCGAGATCATGTGTCCCACGGCGTCAGGGACCGACTTCGCCAGGGTCTGGGCGTAGAGGACCAGGAGGGCGCCCGAAATGGTCGCCATGGCCAGGGTCATCACGGCGAACAGCTCCGACCGGCTCATCCGCTCGAAGTAGGCGCGCACCACGAGGGGGGCCTCGACCACGCCGAGGAAGATGCCGGCCCCGCTGCTCAGGCCCACCACCCCGCTGACCCCGAGGGTCCGGCGCAGCGCCCACGAAAGGCCGGCGACGATTCTCGACAGGATCCCCCATCGCCAGAACAGGGCCGCCAGGGCCGAATAGACGATGATCAGGGGCAGGATCTGGAAGGCGATGATCATGGGCGCCGGGGCGCCCTCCTTGAGGACGAAGGGCGCCGGCGCCCCGCCCGTGTAGCCGAACATGTAGCTGGAGCCGACCAGGGTCGCCTTCTCGACGGCCGCCACCGCGTGGTTGGCGAGGCCGATCACCGACCAGACGAAGGGAATCCGCACCACCACAAGGGCGATGGCGACCTGCAGGAGGAGGGCGCCGAGGATCCACCTCAGTCCCGGACGGGCGCGGCGGTCCTCGGAAAGGGCCCAGGCGCCCAGGGTGATGAGGACGAGGCCGACCAGGCCCTGCAACTGCTGGAGGACTTCCGTGACCACCGACATCGCCGTCCCTCCCGCGCCCCGTCCCGACTGCATACGCCCGACCTGCGCCCTTCGGGAACCTGAATCCGCGACGGGCTTGATCTTCCCGCAGCGGGGCGGGACGGTGCGTTGCGAACGGACGGGGAGCATGACCATGGCGGATTGGGATGGACGGGGTCTGGTGTCGACGGCCTGGCTCGCCGCCCGCCTGGACGATCCGGGCGTACGGATCTTCGACGCCACGGTGCACCTGCGGCCCGCCCAGCCGGGCCCCTACCGGGTGGAGAGCGGGCGGGCGGACTACGAGGCGGGACACATCCCGGGGGCGGCCTTCGTCGACCTGGCCCGGGACCTGTCCGACGCCTCCGCCGCCCTCGGCTTCACGCGGCTCAAGGGCGAGGCCCTCGCGGCGGCCCTGGGCGCGACCGGGCTGGACCCGGCCCTGCGGATCGTCTGCTACAGCAGCTCGACCCCGATGTGGGCCACCCGGCTCTGGTGGGTCCTGAGGGCGGCCGGCTTTCCCAACGTCGCTGTCCTCGACGGCGGATTCGCCCGCTGGTCGGCGGAGGGCCGCCCGGTCGAGTCCGGTTCGAGGACCTATCCTCCGGCCCGCGTCCAGGTCACGGAAAGGCCGGATGCGTGGGCCGACCGCGACGACGTCCTGGCCGCCATCGGCGACGGCGGGGTCTGCACCCTCAACGCCCTGCCCGCCGGGGTCCACACCGGCGAGGCGGAGGTCAACTATGGCCGCAAGGGACACATCAAGGGCAGCCGGAACGTGCCCTACGCCGCCCTGCTGGACGCGGACGGCCTCTATCGCGGCGAGGCGGATCTTCGGGCCCTGTTCGAGGGCGCCGGAGCGCTGCAGCGTCCCCGGGTCATCGTCTACTGCGGTGGCGGCATCTCGGCGACCATGGACGCCCTGGCGCTGGTCCGGCTCGGGCACCCCTCGGTCGCGGTCTACGACGGCTCCATGTCGGAATGGACCCGCGACCCGGACCTGCCGATGGAGACCGGCGCCTGATCCCCCGGGTCAGAAGCTGGCCGTGAGGGCGAGGGAGACATAGTGGGTGTCGCCTGAAGGATTGGCGTTCGGCGCCTCCGCCAGCAGGCCTTCCTTCCTGAGGATCGCGGCGTTCAGCTCCGCCCTCAGGACGTCGGGACGGATCCAGTAACGGGCGCGTCCCTCGAACTGGTAGCCCGCGAATCGCCCGGAGGCGCCCGAGGGGTCCCTGACCCCGGTGGTCGAGAAGCTGTCCCTGGCGCTGTCCGCCCAGAGCGCGCGTCCGGTTGCAAAGACATCCAGCCGACGGGAGGGCGTGGCCTCGAGGCGGAGGCCGAGGGTCTCCAGGTTCGTGCGGCCAAGGGCGGCGTAGATGCCTGCAGGGGCAAGGTCCGCCCGTCGCATGCCGAACAGGGTGTCGAAGCGGGTGTAGCGGCCGCCGGGATCGTCGCCCGTCGCCCGGTCGTACTCCACCGAAAGCCTTGGCCGCCAGGGATGCGCGAAGCTGTAGCCCGCATCCGCGTGGGCGAACCAGGCGCGGACGTCCTGCACGGGCGCATTGTCCTGCAGGCTCGCCCGGACATGTCCCGTCTGGCGGATCAGCTCCAGCTCGTAGTCGATCCGGCCGGGCATGGGATCGGTGATCACCCGTGCGGAGACCGAGCGGAGGTCCCGGTCCCGGGTCGCCCGGTCGCGGGTGTCTGTCTCGCGAAAGCGGACATAGCCGGCCTCCGCAAGGCCGGCGCCCCCGGGAAGGGGACGGCTGACATAGCCGCCGTAGAGCCTCTGCGACCCATCTTCGCGGTCGAGCTCGAAGCTGTTGTTCCTAAGGTCCTCGGGAGCCTCGGGGCGTCGCTGCTGGGGCAGGGTGTAGAAGACCGTTGCGTTGGTGCGGTCGGCGAGGCGGAGGTCCGCCCGGACGCCGGTGTAGCCATTGGTGGTGTTGCGGTAGTCGTCGGCGGCGACCAGGCGGCGGGATCCGAGGTTCAGGGTGAACCGCCCGGCCTGCAGCGAGAGCCGGCTTCGATCGCCGAGGGGGCGGTCGATGTCCGCAGCCAGGTAAAGTTGCACCGGCTCGAGGGTGTTGACCTCGCCGGTGGTCAGCACGCCTCCCGACCCGGCGCCGTAGGCGCGGCTGTCGTAGACCTCTCCGGCGATCCGGAACGGTCCCGGGTTCCATTCCGCGAAGAGGGTGGACCTGACGCTCCAGAGGTCGTCCCTCGGGGACCGGCCCGGGCGGAACTGCCCCTCCAGGGCCTCGTAGCGGACCCGGACGGAGCCCTTGACCGTGATCGGGTCCGACGGGCTCCCGGCCGCTGGGCCGCCCTGCGCCGCCGCCGTCCCGCCGAGGACCAGGCCGGCCCCCAGGGCCAGGAGGAAGGCGCAACGCGAAGTCCCGGAACCGCGCCGGTCAAGCGTCCCGCGAGGGTGGTCCTGCTGGAGGTTCGCGCTCATTCCCGGGGTCCCTGGCCCAAATCCTTCGGCGGGCGGTGCTTGACGCGACCTGCCGCCATCCACATCTGCCTGCCGGGGGAATACAATCGGGTGCTGCCATTCCCAATATCGTTCTCATGCGCCGCCTCTCCGCGGCCTCCGCAATCCTCGCCCTTGTGCTGGTGGTCCTCATCGCCGCAGGGAAGACCGTCGAGCCCGGCAATGTCGGGGTGAAGATCCGCACGCTCGGGCCTTCGGCCGGGGTCGACTCCCAGCCGCTGTCCTCGGGCTGGCATTTCCGCGGCCTCGGCGAGCGGATCGTCGAGTTTCCGGTGATCCAGCGGACCTACAGCTACACGCGTGAGCCCGATGAGCGTGGTCCCGAGAACGAGGAGATCGCCTTCGCCGACAACACCGGCCTGCCGATGACCGCGGACGTGGCGATCACGCTGCAGGTCACCCGGGGTTCGGCCCCGAAGCTCTACGAGACCTACCGGCTGACCTTTGACCAGCTGCTCGACGGTCCCATCCGCAACGACGTGCGCTCGGCGATCGCGGCGGAGGCCGAGAAGGTCAATGTCGACGCCCTCTATTCCGGCGGCCGCCAGGTGGTGATCCAGCGCGCCCTCGCCCGGGTGTCCGCCAAGTGGGCGAAGTTCGGCGTGGTGGTCAGCCAGCTCGACTGGATCGGCACCATTCGCTACCCGGACGTCATCCTGCAGGCCATCCAGGCCAAGACCCGGACGGACCAGGAGACCCTGACGGCGCGCGCCCAGGTGGCCAAGGCCCAGGCCCAGGCCGAGGCCCAGATCGCCGCCGCCCGCGGCGAGGCGGAGTCGATCCGGATCATCAACCAGGCCCTGGCGGCGAACCCGCGCTATGTCGACCTCAAGGCCGTGGAGAAGTGGGACGGCAAGCTGCCCCAGGTCACCGGTTCCGGCGGCGCGCCCTTCATCAACCTGAAGGAAGGCGCCCGCTGACGCCGCCCGCGGCGTCCGGTCCGAACACCACCGCGTCCGAGGGGTCGAACCCGACCCGGACAATCGCCCCCGGCGGCGGTGGGTCTGACCGGATCCGCATGTCGAAGGTCGCGCCCCC
>JAPOKE010000065.1 GCA_029977805.1 Phenylobacterium parvum
GTGCGCGGCGACAATCGACCAAACTGGAGCTCTGCGTCATTACCTCGGGCATGGATCACCGGGAACTGACAGACGATTGGACCGTCGCCCTGACGCTTGATGAGTTCCACGAGGCGAGGGCGGAAGTCCAGGGCAGGCTTTAGGGCGTTGGACTCAAGGGCGTCGAGGGTGAGAGGGCCGGGCGACTCAAGCAGGGTCGGCAGTCGGTTCCGCCTGCTGAGGCCGAGCGCCAGTTGGGTCCCGTAGACCCCCCACCCGAAGGTCGAGCCAATCTGCCAGGCGATGCCGACATGAGGATTCAAGGCTCCCTCCTGTGCTCACTTCCGCACCGGGTCGGCCATGGCGCGCTCGACCATGGCGTACCAGTCGCGGGCGAAGCCGGCGGCGTCGCGCAGCGGGCTGGCGCCAAGGCGCTGGCGCAGGGTGCGGCGGAGCTCGCCGATGCGGGCCGGGTCGGCGGCCAGGCGCACGGCGATGTCGACGTATTCGTCCGTGGTCTTGCCCACAAGGTCGCCCAGGCCGGCGTTGTTGAGGATGGAATAGCTCATCCGCTCGAAGACCGCGTCGCCGACCCGGGCGACGACGGGTACGCCCATCCAGAGGGACTCGCAGGTGGTGGTCCCGCCGGTCTGGGGGAAGGTGTCCAGCGAGATGTCCATCTGGTTGTAGAAGGGCAGGTGGCGGCCGCGGACAGTCTCGAAGACGACCCGGTCGCCGGAGACGCCCTGGTCCGCGAAGACCTTGCGGATGTTGGCCGTGAAGGTGGGCGTGGTCCCCTCGGGCCGGACGAACATGAACTTCGAGCCGGGCGTCCCGGCGACGGCCCGCGCCCAGGCCGTGACGGTCTCGCGGGTGTACTTGTAGGGATTGTTGGCGGTGCCGAAGGTCACGTAGCCGTTGCGCTCCACCGGGGCGACCGGGTCCACCGCCGGCTGCTCGCGGAAGGCGCGCTCGCCCATGGCGTACCAGGTGTGGGCCAGGAGCAGGGGCTTTTCGATCACCAGCCGGGGATCCGGCGGGTTCATCCAGGGGTCGAGGACCAGGTAGTCGATGGTCTCCGGGCCGGCGGAGTGGGGATAGCCCACCCAGCTCGCCTGTCGCGGGGCGGGGCGGTAGGACATCACCGACAGCTTGTTCATGTGGGTCGTGGCGCCCAGCTCGAACAGCATGTCGAGGTTGTCGTCGGCGATCAGCTGGGCGGCCTCGCGGTCGGTGATGTCCTTCCGCCAGCGGAAGCCGTCGACCCACTGGGTGATCTGCTTCTGGGTCGGGTCCTCCTCGCCCTGGTACCAGGAGTAGCAGAAGACCTCGAACCGGCTGCGGTCGTAGTGCTCGAAGAGGGGGATGGCGAAATAGGCCACCGGGTGCCCCCGCAGGTCCGAGGACATGTAGCCCACCCGGATCTTGCCCCCCGGCGCCCTGGGCGCGGGATGGGTGATGGGCCGCCGGGCGGCGGCGGCGTCGGCGAGGCGACCCCAGATGCGGTGCTGCTCGACCAGCTCCAGCCGGTCCTCGGCGGTCCGCACCCGGGCCAGGTGCGCCATCAGGGCGGTGTGGCGGCCCGCCTCCGCCCAGGTGCGGCCCACCTTGGCGAAGCTGCCGAGGGCCTCGAGCCGGTCGTAGTCGGCCACCCGGACCAGGAGCTCGTAGATGACCTTGAGGTTGCCGGGGGTCAGCTCGGCCTTGTCCAGCACCTCCACCAGGGTTTGGTAGGCGGCCTCGAGGTTGCCGCCCTCGTCCCCCGTCCGGTCGCGGCCGAGGCTCTCGGCATAGGTGACCCGGTAGTCGACATTGTCGGGCGCCAGCTCGATGGCCCGCCGGAAGTGTTCGTTGGCCCGGCTGCGGTCGTAGTCGGTCAGGGCGCCGCCCAGCTGGAAGTGCAGCCAGGCCGCGTCCGGCGTGACCTTGAGCATGTCCAGCATCTGCTGCTCGGCCTCGCGCATCCGCCCCGAGCGGCGCAGCATGGACAGGCGGGCCTCCTGCAGGCGGGCGTCGCCGGGGCAGGCCTTCAGGCCGCGCTCGAGGGCTTCCAGCCCTTCGACGGGGCCGCGGGCGTCCGAGGCGGCGGCGGACAGGTCCAGCCAGGCGTCGACCATGTCGGCCTTCATCCGCGTGGCCAGGTTCAGGCGCTGGAGGGCCTTGTCGAAGTCCCTGGCGAACCAGTGGGCCCGCCCCAGCTGGCGCTGGTGCTCGGCGTTGGAAGGCGCGTTGCGGACAAGCTGGGAGAAGACCTTGATCGCCCGGGGATCGCGGGCGTCGTTGAAGACATTGCCCAGGTTCTGCTGGATGGCGTCGCTGCGGGGGCTGAGCTTGCCGGCCTTCTCGAGGGCCTCGATCGCCTCGGGATAGCGTTTCAGCCGGCGAAGGGCGACGCCGAGGATGTTCCAGAGCTCGGCGTCCCGGGGATGGCGCTCGACCGCGCGGCGGCCGACCGACTCGGCCTGGGCGTAGTCGCGGTCGCGGATCAGCATGGCGCCGAAGTTGCGATAGACCGCCGCCGGGGCGTCGGGATCGGCCTCCAGCTGGCCCGCGGTGAGGCGCTTGCCCTCGTCCCGCCGCCCGGCCTGGAACGCGGCTTCGGCTTCGGCGAATCGGTTGAGGGACATGGGGTCTCCGGAGGGGCGGCCGCAGGGGCGCTGGCGGCGGCGCAATCTAGGCCCTGACGACCTCCGGGACAATCGCCGGGACCCGCGCAGGCGGATATCCCGGGACTGTCATCAAACTGTCATGCAGGCGTCATACTTGCCCCGCGTCATTGGGCGATCGCCTGAAACGGGGACCGGACTTGCCTCAGCCAGACTCCCGACCGGACCCCGCCGCCGGCGCCCCGCTCGCCCTCTGGGCCGCGGCGGCGCTGATGGCGCTGTCAGGCGCCTGGGCCTGGCTGTCCAGGGGGGCGCCGGACCTTGGCCTCGCGCTGCTTGCCGGCGCAGGCGCCGCGGCCTGGGCTGCGCGGCGGTTCCGTCCCGCCCGGGCGCACGCCAGGGAGGTCAGCCCGGCGCCGCGCGCCCAGGACCCCGAGGACCGCGCCGAGGCGCGCCTGGCCGCAGTCCTGGACGCCTCGCCCGACCCCCTCCTGGTCGTCTCCGCCCGGGAGCCTGATGACCTGACCGGCCTGCGGATCGAGCGGGCCAACGCCGCCGCCCGCACCCTCTTCCGGCCCGCCGCGACCCCGGTCCTGCTGGTCTCGGTCCTGCGCGACCCCGAGGTCCTCTCCGCCCTGGACGAGGCCCTTTTCGGCGGCGTCGAGGGGCGCTGCGCCTTCACCTCGGGCGCCGCCCAGGAGCGTGTCTTCCAGGCCCTGGCCCGGCCCCTCGAGCCCGAGGCCGACGGCCTCCGCCGGGCCGTCCTGCTGTTCCGCGACGAGACCGACCTTCGCCGGGCCGAGCGGACCCGGGCGGACTTCCTGGCCAACGCCAGCCATGAGCTGCGCACGCCGCTGGCCTCGCTCTCGGGCTTCATCGAGACCCTGCGCGGCCACGCCCGGGACGACCGGGAAGCGCAGGACCGCTTCCTCGGGATCATGCAGAACCAGGCCGAGCGGATGGGGCGGCTGATCGACGACCTCCTGTCGCTGTCGCGGATCGAACTGAACGAGCACGTCGCCCCACAGGGCCGGGTCGACCTGGCCCTTGCGGCGGCCGACGTGGCGGACGCCCTCAGCCCCCAGGCGGCCCGGCGCGGCGTGCGGATCGAGACGGACCTGGCCGGGGCCGGCCAGACGGTCGTCGGCGGCGACCGCGACCAGCTGGTCCAGGTGATCCAGAACCTCACGGACAACGCCGTGAAGTACGCCCCGGAAGGCGGTGCGGTGCGGCTGACCGTCCGCGGCCCCGTCGACAGGGACGCGGCCCTGGCGCCGGTCCTGGCGGAGGCGGCGCGTCTCACCCTGGTCAATCCCGACGCCTGCCCGGGCTCCTACGCCGTGGTCCAGGTGCGCGACGAGGGCCCCGGCCTTGAGCGGGAACACCTTCCGCGGCTGGCGGAGCGCTTCTACCGGGTGGAGGGCCAGAAGAGCGGCGAAAGGCCGGGGACCGGCCTTGGCCTCTCCATCGTCAAGCACATCGTCAACCGGCACCGGGGCGTCCTCTCGGTCGAGAGCGCGCCTGGCCGCGGCACTGTTTTCACGGTCCTGGTTCCGGCGGGACTCCCCGTAACGGAGCTGTCGCAGTAATGACCTACGGCGAGACGGGCGCCGCAGGCGTCCAGACCTTCCAGGGACCGAGCCCGGCGCTGCGCCGGAGGGCGTCCGGCATCCAAGGCTTCCCGACGTGACCGACCCATGCTGATCGCCGTCGCCCTCCTGGTCCTCACGGTCTTCTCCGGCGCCGTCTACGGCCTGGCGCGCCGGCGCGCGGCCGCGTTGCCGGGGCAGGGCCGGGCGCCGGTGAACTCCCGTCCGGTCCACCACGCCGCCTACGCCGCCGTCTGGACCGCGGCGCCCGCCGCCCTGGTGCTGCTCTTCGCGGGCCTGCTCAGCGATCCCGTCGAGAACGCCCTGATGCGGGCGGGCCTTCCCGAGGCCGTGCGGGCGATGGAGCCGGCCGAACGCCAGGTCTTCATCGACGACGCCATCTCCCAGGCCCGGGGCCAGGGGCGCAGCGAGACCGCCTACGCCCCCGAGCTGCAGGCCGCCCTGGACGCCGCGGCGGGGGAGGCCCGGGCCATCGAGGGGCGCCTGCACCTGATCTCCCTGGCGGCCGCGGCCGTCCTGGCCCTGGCCGGCGCGGCCTGGAGCCTGAGCCGGATCCGCGCGGCCTTCCGCGCCCGGGAGGGCGTGGAGCGCTGGCTTCGGGCCCTGCTCCTGGCCTGCTCGGTGACGGCCGTCTTCACCACGGTGGGCATTGTCGCCTCCCTGGTCTGGGAGAGCTGGCGCTTCTTCCAGGCCGTGCCGCCCCAGGCCTTCCTGTTCGGCCTGGAGTGGGACCCCCAGAGCGCCATGTACGCCGACCAGGTGGTGTCGGAGGGCGCCTTCGGGGCCATCCCCCTTTTCGCCGGCACCTTCCTGATCATGCTGATCGCCATGCTGGTGGCGGCGCCGGTCGGCCTGTTCGCCGCCATCTACCTGTCCGAGTACGCCTCGGCCCGCACCCGGGCGATCGTGAAGCCCCTGCTGGAGGTCCTCGCGGGGGTGCCGACCGTGGTCTACGGCTTCTTCGCCGCCCTGACCGTCGGGCCCCTGTTCCGGGCCGGCTTCAACGCCATCGGCGCCCAGCTGGTCGGCGGGCCCTTCAACGACCTCGGCCTCTACCTCGGCGAGGTCCAGAACCAGATGGCCCTGGTGGCCGGCGCAGTGATGGGGGTGATGCTGATCCCCTTCGTCTCCTCGCTCTCGGACGACATCATCAACGCCGTGCCCCAGTCCCTGAGGGACGGCAGCCTGGCCATGGGCGCGACCCGCTCGGAGACGGTCAAGAAGGTGGTCCTGCCGGCGGCCCTGCCCGGGGTCATGGCGGCCATGCTGCTGGCGGTTTCCCGGGCGGTGGGCGAGACCATGATCGTCACCATGGCGGCGGGCCTCCAGGCGCGCACCACCCTCAACCCCCTCGAGACGGTGACCACGGTGACCGTGCAGATCGTCACCCTGCTGACGGGCGACCAGGAGTTCGACAGTCCCCGGACCCTGTCGGCCTTCGGCCTGGGCCTGACCCTGTTCGTGGTGACCCTGCTCCTGAACGTGGTCGCCCTGCGGATCGTGCAGAAATATCGGGAACAGTATGACTGACCTCCGCCCCGCAACGGACGACCTCAAGGCCGCCGTGGCCCGGCGGCTGAAGGCCCGCAACGCCGCCGAGCGGCGGTTCCGGCTCTATGGCCGGATCGCCATCGCCATCGCCCTGGGCTTCCTCGTCCTGCTGATCGGCCGGATCGTCCAGCAGGGCTGGTCGACCTTCATCGACTACCGGCTGACGACCCAGGTCTATCTCGACCCGTCCCGCATCGACGCGGCGGACCCCGGCGGCGCCAACTACGACCTCCTGATCGCCGAGCAGTTGCTCAAGCGGATCGGGGTGGCCGACGATGAGTACGGCTCGAAGAGCGACGCCATGAAGGACCTGCTGTCCGGCGACCTGGGCTTCCAGGTCATGGACCGGGTCAAGGCCGATCCCGGTCTCATCGGCAAGACCCTGACCCTGTCAGCGCCGCTGAAGGCCGACGCCGGGCTCTACTTCAAGGGACAGATCAAGCGCGCCTCCCCCGAGGAGGAGCGTCCGCTCAACAACGCCCAGCTGGACTGGCTGGACAAGCTGGACGCCATGGGCCTCGTCAAGTCGGGCTTCAACACCACCTTCCTGAGCCGGTCGGACTCCACGGAGCCCGAGCAGGCGGGCGTCCTCGGCGCGGTGGTCGGCTCGGCCCTGATGCTGATCCTGACCGCGGCCCTGGCCATCCCCATCGGCGTCCTGGCGGCGACCTACCTGGAGGAGTTCGCGCCGAAGAACCGGTGGACCGACCTGGTCGAGGTGAACATCAACAACCTCGCGGCGGTGCCCTCCATCGTCTACGGCCTCCTCGGCCTGGCGGTCTTCATCAACTGGATGAACGTGCCCCGGTCCTCGCCCCTGGTGGGCGGCCTGGTCCTGGCCCTGATGTCCCTGCCGACGGTGATCATCGCCACCCGCTCGGCCCTGAAGGCGGTGCCGCCGTCGATCCGGGAGGCGGCCCTGGCCCTCGGCGCATCGCGGACCCAGACCGTCTTCCACCATGTCCTGCCCCTGGCCCTGCCGGGGGTGATGACCGGCGCCATCCTCTCCCTGGCCCACGCCCTGGGGGAGACCGCCCCCCTCCTGATGGTGGGGATGGTGTCCTTCGTCCCCGGCGTGCCCGACGCCCTGACCTCGGCCAGCACCGTCCTGCCGGTCCAGATCTTCATCTGGGAGAACGCCTCCGAGCGCGCCTTCCACGAACGCACGGCCGCCGCCATCATGGTGCTGCTGGCCTTCATGATCCTTATGAACCTCGCCGCCGTCCTCCTGAGGCGCCGGTTCGAACGCCGCTGGTGACACGAATGACAGACGCCCTGGTCCAGCCTCCCGCCCCCGCCCCCTCGGCGGCCTCCGCCGCACCCGCAGACGGCGCCCCGCGCATCTCGGCGTCGGGCGTGCGGGTCTTCTACGGGGAGAAGCAGGCCCTGTTCGACATCGACCTCGATGTCCCCGACCGGGCCGTGACCGCCCTGATCGGCCCGTCGGGCTGCGGCAAGTCGACCTTCCTGCGCTGCATCAACCGGATGAACGACACCATCCCGGGCGCCCGGGTGGAGGGCCGCATCCTGCTGGACGGCGAGGACGTCAATGACCGCGACCTCGACCCCGTCCTGCTCCGGGCGCGGGTGGGGATGGTGTTCCAGAAGCCCAATCCCTTCCCGAAGAGCATCTTCGAGAACGTCGCCTACGGCCCCAAGATCCATGGCCTCGCCACCTCGCGGTCGGAGCTGGAGGGCGTGGTCGAGCAGGCCCTGAAGCGGGCCGGCCTCTGGAAGGAGGTCTCAGACCGGCTGGACCAGCCCGGCACGGGCCTGTCCGGCGGCCAGCAGCAGCGCCTGGTGATCGCCCGCGCCATCGCCATCAACCCCGAGGTGATCCTGATGGACGAGCCCTGCTCGGCCCTGGACCCCATCGCCACCGCGCGGATCGAGGAGCTGATCGACGAGCTCCGGGCCCAGTACTGCATCATCATCGTGACCCATTCCATGGCCCAGGCGGCCCGGGTCTCGCAGCGCACGGCCTTCTTCCACATGGGCCGGCTGGTCGAGGCCGGGCCCACCGGGGACATCTTCACCCGTCCGGGGGACTCCCGGACCCAGGACTACATCACCGGCCGG
This sequence comes from Phenylobacterium parvum, assembly GCA_029977805.1. Lineage (GTDB taxonomy): Bacteria > Pseudomonadota > Alphaproteobacteria > Caulobacterales > Caulobacteraceae > Phenylobacterium > Phenylobacterium parvum_A. The sequence goes on from JAPOKE010000065.1 coordinate 7,826, forward strand.
TTCGGCTGAGGGCGATCCCATGAGCGAGCACATCGTCAAGTCCTACGAGGACGAACTGAACACCCTGGGGGCGGCCTGCGCCCGGCTGGGCGGCCTGGCCGAATCCCAGCTGGGGGACGCCGTCGACGCCGTTGTCCGGCGCGATCCCGCCCTGGCCACCAAGGTCCTCCAGCAGGATGACCGGCTCGACGAGATCGAGGCGGACGTGGAGCAGAAGGCCATCCGGCTGATCGCCCTGCGCCAGCCCATGGCCAACGACCTGCGCAGGACCATGGCGGCGATGAAGATCGCCTCCAACCTCGAGCGCTGCGGCGACCTGGCCAAGAACATCGCCAAGCGCACCCTGGTCCTGTCCGAGATCGAGCCCATGCCCGCCCTCAACCGCTCGATCGAGCGCATGGGGCGGCTGGTCGAGACCCGGCTCAAGGAGGTGCTGGACGCCTACACCGCCAACGACGCCGAAAGGGCCATGGAGGTCTGGCGCCGCGACGAGGAGGTGGACGAGCACTACAACAGCCTGTTCCGGGAGCTCCTGACCTACATGATGGGGGACCCGCGGACGATCACCGCCTGCGCCCACCTCCTGTTCGTCGCCAAGAACCTGGAACGGATCGGCGACCACGCCACCAACATCGCCGAGATCGTCCACTACGAGATCACCGGCGAGCAGGTGAGCTCGGCCGAGCGGCCCCGGGCCGACGACCTGAGGGCCTGAGGCCGTGTCCGTGAACCCGCGGATCCTGGTGGTGGAGGACGACGACGCCCTGGGGACCCTGCTGCGCTACAACCTCGAGCGCGAGGGCTATGCGGTCGCGGTGGCGACGGATGGCGAGGAGGCCCTGATCCAGGCCGACGAGCAGCTTCCGGACCTGGTGGTGCTGGACTGGATGCTGCCGAAGGTCTCGGGGATCGAGGTCTGCCGGCGGCTGCGCCAGCGCCCGCAGAGCCGCAACGTGCCCATCATCATGCTGACCGCCCGCGGGGAGGAGAGCGACCGCATCCGGGGCCTGGACACCGGGGCGGACGACTATGTGGTCAAGCCCTTCGCGGTGACCGAGCTCGCCGCCCGGATCCGCGCCGTCCTGCGCCGGCTGAGGCCGGGGCTGGCCGAGGACGTGGTGGTCCGCGGGACCCTGTCCCTGGACCGCTCCGCCCACCGCGTGACCCGCGACGGCGTCGAGGTGCATCTCGGGCCCACCGAGTTCCGCCTGCTGGACTTCTTCATGCAGAACCCGGGGCGCGTGTTCAGCCGCGAGCAGCTGCTGGACGCGGTCTGGGGCTCCGACGTCTATGTCGAGGCCCGCACCGTGGACGTCCACATCGGCCGCCTGCGCAAGGCCCTGGCGAAGGGTGCGCCGGGCTTCGACCCGATCCGGACCGTGCGCTCTGCGGGCTACGCCCTGGAGGTCGACCGCCGCAGGGCCGCGGCCGATTGACCTTGGCGGCCGGCCGCGCGAAAGGCGGGCCATGAACATCCTTCTCGTCGGGTCCGGCGGGCGCGAGCACGCCCTGGCCTGGAAGATCGCCGCCTCTCCCCTGACCCGCCGCCTCGTCATGGCGCCCGGCAATCCCGGCATGGCGACCCTGGGGGAGCTGTCCCCCGTGAGGCCCACCGAGATCGAGGCCCTGGTCGCCCTGGCCCGGGAGATCGCCGCCGACCTGGTGGTGATCGGGCCCGAGGCCTCCGTCGAGGCGGGACTGGCCGACGCCCTGGCCGTCGCGGGGATCCCCTGCTTCGGCCCGATCGCCGCCGCCGGGCGGCTGGAGAGCTCCAAGGCCTTCACCAAGGCCTTCTGCGACCGGCACGGCCTGCCCACGGCCGCCTGGGTGGTCTGCGAGGACGCCGCCACGGCCCGCGCCGCCCTCGACCGCTTCTCGCCGCCCTACGTGGTGAAGGCCGACGGCCTGGCGGCCGGCAAGGGCGTCACGGTCGCCCCGGATCGGGCGACCGCCGAGGCGGCCATCGAGGACGCCCTGGGCGGACGCTTCGGCGCGGCGGGCGCGCGGGTGGTGATCGAGGAGTTCCTCGAGGGCGAGATCGGCTCGCTCTTCGTGCTGTCGGACGGCGAGACGGTGCGGTTCTTCGGGGCCGCCCAGGACCACAAGCGCGCCTTCGACGGCGAGAAGGGCCCCAATACCGGCGGCATGGGGACCTATTCCCCCGCCCCGGTCTTCACCGGGGAACTGGTGGGCGAGGTGATGTCGCAGCTGGCGGTCCCGGCCCTGCGGGGCATCGCCGCCGAGGGCGCGCCCTATCGCGGCGCCCTGTTCGTGGAGCTGATGGCGACGCGCAGCGGCCCGAAGCTGGTGGAGTTCAACGCCCGCTTCGGGGACCCGGAATGCCAGGTGCTCATGCTGCGCCTGAAGAGCGACCTCGTGCCCTATCTCGTCGCCTGCGCCAACGGGACCCTGGCCGACCTGCCGGAGCCGGAATGGCGCGACGAGGTGGCGATCTGCGTGGTCATGGCCGCCGAGGGCTATCCCGACGCCCCGCGCACCGGGACGGCCATCCTCGGGGCGGAGCAGGACTTCGGGCCGGACGTGGCGGTCTTCCACGCCGGCACCACGCGTGATGCTGACGGGATCCTGCGGGCGGCCGGCGGGCGGGTGCTGAACATCTGCGCCCGGGGTCCGGACCTGGCGACCGCGCGCGCGCGGGCCTACGACGCGGTCGCCCGGATCGACTGGCCGGAGAGCTTCCACCGCTCCGACATCGGCTGGCGCGCCCTCGCCCCGCGGGGCTGACCGTCAGCCGGTGAAGTCGGTCTGGGCCAGGGTGACGAGGCCCGTGAGCTCCACCACGGTGTCGATGGCGTTGTCGCCGTCCGTGTCCGCGAAGACGTAGGTCAGGCTGGCGCCCGTATCCCGGACCGCCACCACGTCGTCCGTCCCCGCCGAGATCAGGGCCGCCGCCGCGGCCTGGGCGGCCGTGAAGGAGGCGGCGTCGGCGGCGGCGCTGAAGCCGGCCGGGCCCGTCCCGCTGTTGGCGGCGCCGAGGCCGAAGGAGATCCTGTCCGTCCCGGCGACGAAGTCGCTGATGACATCCCGGGCGATCGCCGAGGAGGACCCGGTGGTGAAGACGAAGACGTCCGCGCCGAGGCCTCCAGAGATCAGGTCCTGGCCGGCGCCGCCAGCCAGGGTCTCGCCCGCGGCGCCGCCCGCCAGGGTGTCCGCCCCGTCGTCGCCGGCCAGGCTCGAGGCGCCTGCGCCGCCGGAAAGGCTGTCGCCGTCCGCCCCGCCCGCGAGGGTGTCCGCCCCGCCGCCGCTGGAGAGGATGTCCGCCCCGGCGCCGCCGAAGAGGATCACGGCCCCCGCGCCTCCCGCCAGGGTGTCGCCGCCGGCGTCGCCCGACAGGGTGGCCGCGCCCGCCCCGCCGGACAGGCTGTCCGTATCGTCCCCGCCGGAAAGATTGTCGGAACCGCCGCCCGTGGACAGGACGTCGGCGCCCGATCCTCCGGCGAGGGTCTCCGACCCGACGCCGCCGGCCAGGGTGTCCGCGCCGCCGTCGCCCGAGAGGCTGGCCGCGCCGGCCCCACCGGACAGGCTGTCGGAATCGTCCCCGCCCAGGAGGGTGTCGGCGCCTCCGCCGGCCGTGGCCGTGTCCGCCCCCGCGCCGCCGATGAAGTAGTCGATGCCGCCGCCGCCGAGCAGGCTGTCATCGCCCGCGCCGCCGTCGGACAGGACGCTGGAGCCCCCGACGGAGCCCGTCAGGTCGAAGTCGTCGTTCCCGAGGCCGCCGATCAGGGTGGCCACGCCCGCGGAGGTCATGGCCTGGGTGAGGGTGTCGTCGCCAAGGCCGCCGTCGAGGGAGTCGGCCCCGCCACCGCCGTTCAGGCTGTCGTCGCCGCCCTCGCCCAGAAGGGTGTCCGCCCCGGCTCCGGAGGTGACCGTGTCCCCGCCCTCGCCGCCCATGACGCTGTTGTCGCCCGCCCCGGCGAAGAGGCT
>JAPOKE010000066.1 GCA_029977805.1 Phenylobacterium parvum
AGGGGCTTCAGCAGGAGGTGCAGGACCGGGCCGGGCCGACCCTCACGGACATACCACCAGCGCGGCGTCGGCAGCTTCATTTCGAGGCCTCCCGCGCCGGCAGGAGGGGGGCGAGGTCCTCGAGGGCGTCGGCGAGGGTCTGCTCCTGCCGTGCGGCATAGGCCAGGGCGGCCTCGCGCATCCGCCGCCGGAGGACCGGGTCGGCCAGGAGGCCGGCCAGCTTCCGCCTGAGGTCCGCCGCATCGCGGGCCGGGATGGCGCAGGCCTCGTCGAACATCTCGTCGTAGACGTCGGCGGCGTTGGCGATGTCGGGGCCCGTGATCACCGGGGCCCCGAGGCGCGCCGGTTCGAGGGGATTGTGACCGCCGATCCCGCCGGGAAAACTTCCCCCCATGACGACGACGTCGGCGAGGCGGAAGAGCAGCCCCATCTCGCCCAGGGTGTCGGCGATCCAGGCCGGGTCCCCCGGACCCGGGTCCTGGCCGAGGGCCCGGCGCGGGGCGCCGAGGGCGGCGGCGATCTCCGGGCCGCGATCGGGGTGCCGGGGGGCGATGACGAGGAGGGCGCCCAGGCCCTCCGCTGCGCCGGCCAGCAGGGTTTCCTCGCCGGGGTGGGTGCTGGCGGCGAGGACCACGGGGCGACCCTTCGCCAGGCCCTGCAGGCGGGCGAGCTCTGCGGGGTCGAAGGGCAGGGGCGCGCCGGCGCGCTTGAGGTTGAGCTCCCGCCCGCAGGCGGCGCCGAGCGCCGTGAGCCGCCCCGCGCTGGCCCGGTCCTGCGGCAGGACGAGGTCGAAGGCGGAGAGGAGGCGGCGGGCGGTGGACGGCGCCCTGCGCCAGGCGCCGGCCGTGCCCTCGGTGATCCGCGCCGAGACCAGGGCCAGCCGCGTTCCCCGGCGCCGGGCCTCCAGGATCAGGTTGGGCCAGAGCTCGCTCTCGGCGAAGACAGCGAGGCCCGGCCGCCAGTGATCGAGGAAGCGGGCCGCGGCCCGGGGGGCGTCGACGGGGACATACTGGTGGATGACCCCCGCAGGCAGGCGACGGGCGAGGAGATCGGCCGAGGTGCGCGTCCCGGAGGTGACGAGGAGGGCGAGGTCCGGCCGCCGGGCCCGGAGCCCCTCGACCAGGGCGAGGAGGGAGACGGACTCCCCGACGCTGACCCCGTGGAGCCAGACCAGGGGGCCTTCAGGCCGAGGCTGGCCGGCGCGGCCAAGGCGCTCGCCGATCCGGGTCGGATCCTCGCGCCCCGCCGCCGCCCGTCGCCGCAGGACCCCGGCGGCGAAGGGTTCTGCGAGGCGCGTGGCCAGGCCGTAGAGGGCGAGGGGGAGGGTCACACCACCTCGTCGGGAGCGAGGTCGCAGTCCAGTTCCCCGGTCTCGACCTGGAGGGTGGCGTGGTCGATCCCGAAGGCCTCGGCCAGGCCCCGGGTCGTCTCGGCCAGGAAGGCGTCCGGCGTTTCCCCCGAGGGGCGCACCAGGTGGGCGGTGAGGGCGGTGCGGGTGGTCGACAGGGACCAGACGTGCAGGTCGTGCACCTCGGTGACCCCCGGCCGGCCGGCGAGCCAGGCCCGGACCTCGGCGACGTCTATCCCCGCCGGCGCGGCGTCCATGGCCATGGCCGCGGAGTCGCGCAGGAGGCCCCAGGCCCCGGAGAGGATCACCGCCACGATGACCAGGCTGAGGACGGGGTCCAGCCACTGCAGTCCCCCGGTCAGCAGCATGAGGCCGGCCGAGACGACCACGGCGGCGGAGACGGCGGCGTCGGCCACCATGTGCAGGAAGGCGCCCCGCACGTTCAGGTCCTCCTGCCCGCGCAGGAAGAGGAGGGCGGTGGCGGTGTTGATCACCACGCCGATGGCCGCGGTGACCATGACCGGTCCGGCGGCGACCGGTCCCGGGTCGGCCAGCCTCTGGACCGCTTCCCAGGCGATGGCGCCGACCGCGGCGACGAGGAGGACGCCGTTGGTGACCGAGGCCATGATGGTGGCCTTGCCCAGGCCGTAGGTGTGCCGGGCGCCGGGGCGGCGGCGGGCGAGGACGGCGGCGCCCCAGGCCAGGACCAGGGACAGGACGTCGGCGGCGTTGTGCCCCGCATCGGCGAGGAGGGCGAGGGAGCCGGACACGATCCCGACCCCCGCCTCCACCGCCACGAAGCCGGCGTTCAGCAGGATGCCGAGGGCGAAGGCGCCGGTGAAGTCGGCGGGCGGGGCCGCATGGCCATGATGACCATGCCCATGATGCCCGTGATGGTGATGCCCGTGGTGGTGATGCCCATGCCGGTGGTGGCCGTGGTCATGGCCAGGGTCATGGCGGGGATGTCCGGGCCTCTCGGGATGGGCGTGGTCGTCGTGCGGCATGCGCCCTGTCTCTCACCCGGCGGGGGGCGGATCAACCGGCCGCCGGCCCACGAGGGCCTCGGCGCGACGGGTGGCGGCGGACATCCGGGCGGACCAGTCGGCCCTCAGGCGGTCGATCTCCGCCTCTTCGGCGTCCGGCGGGACGTGGAAGGGCCCTTCCCAGATGCAGACGCCCCGTCCGAAGGGGGCGGCGACCATGACCCGGTCCCAGAGGCTCTCCAGCTGGACCGAGGGCGAGACCGCCAGGCCCGTCAGGAAGATGGGCGCCCCTGTGCGCCGGGCGATCTGCAGGGCGCCGGCTGCAATCTCCTCGTTCGGACCCCGGGGGCCGTCCGGTGTGATGATCAGAACGCCGCCGTCCGCCACGTGCTGGACCGCTTCCCGAAAGGCGGCGACGGCGGCCCGGGCCTTGGCCGAGTCGCCCTTCTTGGCGGTGGACATGCGGATGGCCGGAAAGCCGGCGTGGTCGAGGGCCAGGGCGACGAACTCGCCGTCGGCGGAGGGCGAGACGAGGCAGCGCCGGCTGTCCTTGCGCCACCAGGTCTCGGCCATGCCGAGGCAGATGGGGATGCGGCCGTGCCAGAAGAGGCCGATGGCGCCCTGCCCGGAGGCGAACATGGGCTCGAGGACCTCCAGCCCTTCATGCCGCCACCGGGTCGTCCGGCGGATGAGGATCAGGTAGCCGGCCAGGACCCGCCCCAGGGCGGCCTGCACCCAGGGCTTCTTCAGGAACCCCTTCACGGCGCCCCGCCTGCGCTCTCGAGGTCGCCGGCGCCGGCCAACCGGGCGTAGAGGCCGCCTGCGGCCAGCAGGGCCTCATGCGTCCCGCTCTCGGCGATCCGCCCCCGGTCGAGGACATAGATGCGGTCCGCCCCGCGGACGGTGGTCAGGCGGTGGGCGACCAGGAGGGTGGTCCGGCCTTCCATGAGCCGGGCCAGGGCGGCCTGGACCTGGGCCTCGCTCTCGGAGTCCAGGGCGCTGGTCGCCTCGTCGAGCAGGAGGATGGGGGCGTCCTTCAGGAAGGCCCGGGCGATGGCGATGCGCTGCCTCTGGCCGCCGGAGAGGCGCAGGCCGGCCTCGCCGGCCTGGGTGTCGTAGCCCTGGGGCAGGGCGGTGATGAAGTCGTGCGCGGCGGCGGCCCGGGCGGCGGCCTCGATCTCCGCCTGGCTTGCCCCCGGCCGGGCGTAGGCGATGTTGGCCCGCAGGGTGTCGTCGAACAGGAAGGGCTCCTGGGTGACCAGGGCGATCCGCTGGCGCAGGGAGGCGAGGGCGAGGTCGCGGACATCGCGGCCGTCCAGGGCCACCCGTCCCCCGGTCACGTCGTAGAAGCGCGGGATCAGGTTGAGCAGGGTCGACTTGCCGCCGCCCGAGGGGCCGACGAGGGCGACGGTCTCGCCCCGTCCGACGGAAAGGCTGACCCCCGCCAGGACCTCCGGCCCGTCGCCATAGGCGAAGCGCACGTCCTCGAAGGTCACCTGGGCGATGTCCCGGGGCGCCTCGGCCGCGCCGGGCCGGTCGCTGACCTCAGGCTCGACGTCGAGGGCGGCGTAGAGGCGGCGGGCGGCGGACACCCCCTCCGAGAAGACGGTCTGCAGGTTGGCCAGCTGGCGCAGGGACTGGGAGGCGAGGGCCAGGGCGCCGATGAAGGCCACGAAGGCGCCGGCGTTCATGCCGCCCTCCTGCGACCTGAGTCCCGCCCAGGCGATCACCCCGGCGGTGATCAGGGTCATCAGGGTCTCGGTGGCCGGCGCCGCCCGGGCGCGGGCGTTGGCCCCGCGGACCAGGAAGGCCTGGCGGCGGCGCACCACTTCGGCCACCCGGTCTTCCTCGAAGGCCTCGCGGTTCTCGATCTTGACCACCCGGACCCCGTCCAGGCTCTCCATGATGGCGGTGGAGAGGGCCGAGGTCTCGGCCATGGCGCCCTGGGCCGCCCGGGAGGAGCGCTTGGCGTAGCGGCGCATGATCAGGCTGGCCACCGGCGCGGCCACCACGAGGGCGAGGGACAGGACGAGGTCGTTCGACACCATGACGCTGATCGCGCCGACCACGGTGAGGGCGTGCTGGGTGTAGTTGATCACCCCGGCGGTGGCCGCCTCGCGGATCAGGCCGGCGTCGTAGAGCACGGACGAGACGAAGCTGCCCGAATGCTGGGCGCGCAGCCGGGCGAGGTCCGCACGGACCAGCTTGCCGAACAGCTGGACCTGGACGTCGCCGACCACGGCGTTGCCGATCCGGTTGACCAGGGTCGCCTGGAGGACCTGGGCCAGGCCCCGGCCGATGGCGAGCACGGCGATGGTGGCCGGGATGACCAGCAGGGCGCCGGGCTTGGGCCGGGCGATCAGGTCGTTGATGGCCGGCTCGAGGATCTGGACCAGCCGGGCGCTGAGGACCGCCACGACCACCGCGCACAGGCCGGCGAGCAGCAGGCCCGGCCAGCGGGGCGCAAGATAGACGCGCCAGGTCCGGGAGAGGATCTCGCGGGTGGCCATCTGCGGGGGGTCCGCCGGGGCGTTCATCCCGCTGGGGTCGGCCCTCGGGCGGGGGAAGTCAAGATGCCGGTCCCGGCGCGCGGTGCGCAGGCTTTGCGGTGCGGCGCCGGCGCCCTAGATAGGGCCCACACGCAGGAGCCCCGTCTTGGCGGAATATGACCTGACCACGCCGAAGGGGCGGCGGCGCGCCTACCTCGACTACCTGTTCAAGGACCACGCCTTCCTGAGGCTGCGCTTCTCGAACGCGCACGCCGTCTCGGAGGAGCTGTACCGGGCCAACCAGCCCTGGCCCTTCCAGCTCGAGGACTGGAAGGCGAAGGGGATCCGAACGGTGGTGAACCTGCGCGGCGGGTTCGACGCCAGCTTCTACGCCCTGGAGAAGGACGCCTGCGCCCGGCTGGGCCTGAACCTCGTGGACTTCACCATCACCTCGCGGGAGGTCCCGAGCCGCGCCCGCGTGCATGGCGCCAAGGCCCTGTTCGAGACCCTGGAGTACCCGGCCCTGATGCACTGCAAGTCCGGGGCGGACCGGGCGGGCATCATGAGCGTCCTCTACCTGCATTTCCGCAAGGGCCTGCCGATCCGCGAGGCCCTGTCTCAGCTCAGCCTGAAGTACCTGCACATCAAGGCCGGCAAGACGGGGGTGCTGGACTATACCTTCGAGCGCTACCTGGCCGAGGGCGAACCGGCGGGCCAGACCTTCCTGGAGTGGGTCGACAGCCCCGCCTACGACCCCGCCGCGATCAAGGCGGACTTCCGGTCCAACATGTGGGGCCGCGCCCTGACGGAGACCCTGCTCCGCCGCGAATAGGTCAGTGCTGGTGGTCGTCGGTGTCGGGGTTGAGCAGCTTGTGGGCGTGGATGATGAAGTACCGCATCAGGGCGTTGTCCACCGTCGACTGGGCCTTGGCGCGCCAGGCGTCCACCGCCTCCTGGTAGCTGGCGTAGGCGCCGACCAGGTCGATCTTGCTGAGGTCGCGGAACTCGACCGTGTCCACGTCGATGAGCTCGCCGCCGATGACGAGGTGAAGAAGCTGGCGGTGGGGCATGGGTGCGGCTCCTGGATCCGAATGCTTCCGGGCCGGATAGGCCCGTCGGGGTTAAGGATCAATGGACTGTGCCGGAATTTGGGCCGCAGGGGGTCCATCCGTGCCGGATCGGGTGCTCCCGGGGCATCTGCATCCCCCGGATGGGCTCGCCCGGGGCGCTACTTGCCCGCGATCGACAGGGCGTCCACCAGCAGGGAGGGCGAATTCGCCGAGCCGCGCAGCTCCAGGTCCGCCCCCGGGACCAGCCGGGCGTAGATGTCGGGCAGGGCGCCGGCGACGGTGATCTCCGAGACCGGGTAGGCGATCTCTCCCCCCTCGAACCAGAATCCCGAGCAGCCCACCGACCAGTCGCCGGTGTTGGCGTTGAGGGAGGGGCCGAACATCGAGGTCACGAGGAGGCCCGCGCCGGCGTCGGCCATCAGGCCGGCGAGGTCCCGGTCGCCGGGCTCCAGGGTGAGGTTTGAGGTCCCGACCCCGGCGGGACCGGCGGACCCCCGGGAGGCGTGCCCCGTCAGGGCCATGCCGAGCTGCCGGGCCGAGGCCGCATTGTGCAGCCAGGTGGTCAGGACGCCGCGGTCGACAAGGGCGGTCCTCTGGTTCCGCGCGCCCTCGTCGTCGAAGGGGGAGGAGCCGAGGCCCCGGGGCCTGTGCGGATCGTCCACCAGGGTGATGGCCCCGGCGAAGACGGCCTGGCCGAGGCGGTCCTTGAGGAAGGAGACGCCGCGGGCCACGGACGGGCCGCTGATCGCCCCGATGAAGGGCCCGAGAAGGGCGGTGGCGATGCGGTTCTCGAAGATCACCGGGGCGGTGGTCGAGGCGATCTTCCGGGCGCCCAGGCGCGACGCCGCGCGGCGGGCGGCCTCCCGGCCCACCTGTTCCGGCGCCGGGAGGTCGGTGAACCAGCGGCGGGACAGGCCGTCATAGCCGCTCTCCATGCCCTCGCCCTCGCCGGCGATGACCGCTGCGCCGACATGGAAGCCGGTCGCCCGGTGCTCGCCGAAGAAGCCGTTGGAGGCGGCCAGGCGCCAGGCCGAGCGCGAGGCGGAGGCCGACCCGCCGTCCGAGTTTGCGATGCGGGGCATGTCGAGGGCTGCGGCCTCAGCCTCGCGGGCCAGGGCCTCCAGCGACTCGGGCGCCGGGTCGGCCGGATCGAAGAGGTCGAGGGACGGGTGCGGGCCGGAGGCCAGGGCCTCGCCCTCCACCAGGCCGGACCAGGGATCCTCGGGCGCCAGTCGCGCCATGGCCACGGCGCGCGCGACCAGCCGCGCCCGGCCGTCCGCCGAGATGTCCGAGCCCGAGACGGTGGCGTGGCGGCGACCCACGAAGACCCGAAGGCTGAGGTCCCGCGCCTCCTCGCGCTCCACCTCCTCGAGGGCGCCGTGCCGGACGGTGACCGAAAGGGACTGGTGCTCGGCGTCGATCGCCTCGGCGGCGTCGGCTCCGGCCCGCAGGGCGGCGGCGACAAGGTCAGCGGAGAGTTCAGTGCTCATGGACGCCATATGGCCGCCCTCCGCCGCCCGGGCAAGCCGCGCCGGTCCCGCGCCGGGCCGCCGGATCAGGGCAGGGCGTAGAAGAGAAGCGCCACCGCCAGGTAGATGTAGGCCCCCCAGGTGGCGGCCACGCCGCCGGCCCGCAGGGGCGAGGCGTCGCCCGACCTCGAAAGGCCGATGGCGTGCGCCACCCGGCCGCCGAACAGGACAAGGCCCGCCGGGTGGACGGCGAGGGGCGGGGCGCCGGCGAGCGTCAGGGCGGCGAGGCCGACCAGGCCCATGGGAATGTACTCTGTGGCGTTGCCGAAGGCGCGGATGGCCCAGGCCAGCTCGGGCACGCCGCCGTCGCCGAGGGCCACCCCGTGGCGGCGCCTCTGCCGCACCACCAGCAGGGACAGGGCCAGCAGGAGCAGGATGTGCAGGGCGCTCCAGAGGGCCAGGGCGTGGCCGGCGGGGATCGGGTCCATGGGCGTCGCCTCCGGGTTCCAGGATCGGGATTGTCGCCTCTTCCGGCCTTCGCGTCCATGGCCGAGCCTGCCGGCTTGCCGCGCGGCGGGGCCGGATTAGACTGCAGGCGATGAAGCAGCTCGACCTCGATGACCTTCCGCCCCGGGCGGCGCAGCTCCTCGCCGGGCTGGAGGCCGGGGAGACCCTGGTCCTTGTCCAGAACGGCCTTGTGGTCGGACGCCTCTCCGGGGCGGCCGCCGATGCGGCGCCGGGCGAAGGCGAGGCCGGAGCCGAGGCCGCGGACGCCCCCCCGCCGACGGGCGAGGCCCGGGCGGCCGAGATCTTCGAGCACTTCCGCTCGCTGATGGAAGACGACTTCTAGGCGTCGCGCGCCGGGGGGTCTGCGAAACCGCCGTTGACCCCCTCACCCGGCTTCGCCGAAAGCTCCCCCTTGGGGGAGCAATGGCTCCCTAATTCCTCCCCATCAGGGGGAGGTGGACCGCGCAGCGGGCCGGAGGGGGTCTGCGGCGAGGGGGATTGACCCCCTCAGTCGGCTTCGGGGGGAGCCCCCCTCGGGGGAGCAATGAGCAGCTCATTTCTCCCGGTGGGGGGCGCTGGCGCACGACCTAGCCCCAGGGCAGGGGGGCGGCGTCGCGCAGGATGGCCTCGGCTTCCGGGGTGTGCTGGCCCTCGCCGTCAGGGTGCAGGACCAGGGGGGGCAGGAGCGCCAGGGGCGCACGCCCGCCGCGGATGGCCCGCACGATCACCCGGCTGGCGTGGGAGCCGGACCGGGGCTGGACCGGGCGGATGCGGATCGAGCCCGCCTTCGGGGCCAGCAGGGCGAGGATGTCCGCCAGGCGGTCGGCCCGGTGGATGAGGGTCAGGGTCCCGCCGTCGCGCACGGCCTTCAGCAGGAAGCCGATCCACGCCGACAGGCCGTCCGAGGCCATCCAGGCCCGGGTCTTCTCCGGGGCAGGCCCCCGCAGGGCTCGCGCGTCGTCGAAGAAGGGCGGGTTGCAGAGGGCGGCGTCGAAGCGCGGCAGGCCGAGGCGGGAGAAGGGAAGGGCGACGTCGCCGGCGAGGGCCTCCACCCTGTCCGCGAGGTCGTTCAGCGCGATGTTGGCGCGGGCAAGGCCGAGGGCCTCGGGATCGGCCTCGATCCCCGTGAAGCGCGCCTGCGGCCGGCGCACCGCCGCCGCCAGCATGACGGCGCCCGGCCCGCAGCCCAGGTCGAGAACCCGCTCGCCCGGCCGGGCGTCACAGGCGGCGGCCAGGAGGGCGGCGTCCATGCCCGCCCGGTAGCCCCGGGCGGACTGGAGGAGGCGGAACCTCCCCCCGAGCATGGCGTCCGACTGGGTCTGGTCCGTCATCCGTTTCCGCCAAAAACCCCGGTTGGGCATTGTGCCGGCGAGGAGCCTGCCTTATCGCGTTCGCCATGTCGTCCGCAACGCAAGCCGCCGAACCGGTCGCCCGCAGCGCGCCCTCCATCGCCGCGCTGACCCGCCTGGCGAAGCGGGACATGGACGGCGTGGACGCCCTGATCCGCGACCGGATGCAGAGCCCCGTCTCGGTGATCCCGGCCCTGGCCGAGCACCTGATCGGCGGTTCCGCAAAGCGCCTGCGTCCCCTCCTGACCATCGCGGCGGCGCGCCTGGCGGGCGCGAAGGACGACGCCTGCCTGAACCTGGCGGCGGCGGTGGAGTTCATCCACACGGCCACCCTGCTGCACGACGACGTCATCGACTCCTCCGAGCTGCGCCGGGGCAAGGTGGCGGCCCACCTGATCTGGGGCGCGCCGGCCAGCGTCCTGGTGGGCGACTTCCTCTTCGCACGGTCCTTCGAGCTGATGGTCGAGGCCGGGTCCATGCCGGCCCTGGAGATCCTGGCCCGGGCCAGCCGGGTGATCGCCGAGGGCGAGGTCCTGCAGCTGACCCGCTCGCACGACCTGGACCTGCCCCAGGAGACCTACCTGGAGATCATCGGGGCCAAGACCGCCGAGCTGTTCGCGGCAGCCTCCGAGGCCGGGGCGGTTTCGGCCGGCGCGCCGGCGGCCACCTGCGCCAGCCTGCGCCGCTTTGGCCGCAGCCTTGGCCTGGCCTTCCAGCTCGTGGACGACGCCCTGGACTATTCCGGCGCCAGCGAGACCCTGGGCAAGAACCCCGGCGACGACTTCCGGGAGGGCAAGGCGACCCTGCCCCTGCTGCTGGCCATCGCCCGGACCGGCGCCGCCGAGAAGGCCTTCTGGGACCGCACGGTGGACCGGCGTGAGCAGACCGAGGCCGATTTCGAGCGCGCCCGCCTGCTGGTGGCCGGCTGCGGCGCCCTGGACGCCACCCTGGCCCTTGCCGAGGACTACGCCGCCGACGCCAAGGCGGCCCTGGCGGGCTTCGACGGGGCCGACGGCTGGAAGTCCGCACTGATGGAACTCGCCGACTTCGCCGTCTGGCGCCGGATGTAGCGGCCGGGCTCGGCTGAGCCGCCCTTGACCCCCTCACCGGGCGCTCCTTCTGATGGGGAGCAAAGGCCTGATCATTCCTCCCCCTGGGGGCAGGGCTATCGCATATGGCCGAGCATGGAGAGCAGGAAGGCGTCGTCCCATCCGGCGCGCTTGAGCTTCTTCTTCATTGAACCCTTTGCGGGGTGATGCCTGGCGATGTTGAGGGCAAGTTTTCTGAGGAGGGCGAGGTTCTGTGGGGCATTGTCCTTGCGGCTCCTTGCGCGGTCTTCTTCGAAGGCGACGTCCAGGACCCAGTGGAGCTGGTTCTCGATCGTCCAGTGGGTCCTTGCGACCTGGAGCATCCGCTCTGCGGTGAGCAGAGTGGAGAGCAGATACCATCGTACGATCACGGCCTCGGGCTCGTTGCGCACCTTGCGGCGGGTCTCGACGCGGGCGACGGCGGCGAGGCCGGGGAAGTCCATGCCTTGGGCGGGGACGACGATGGCGGTGCGGCTTTCGGACCGGTCGTGGGCCCTGACCGGACCGCTCGCCGCCCCGGCTGCGGGATCGAGGGTGTCGAAGAGGGCCTTGACCTGCGCCAGACGGACCGGCTGGTTCGCCTTCAGGGCCAGGGCGTAGTCCGCGCCGGTATCGAGGATCGCCTGTGCCGTGTCGGCCCGGCAATGCAGGGCGTCGGCGGTGACGATGCAGCCGTCGAGCCGCAGGAGCGCCAGGGCCTGCCGGGCGCCCAGCGCCTCGTTGCGACCCGGCGCAAGGCGCTGGCCGATCACCAGCCGCGCCTCGGCCGCCCAGACATTGACCAGGTGCAGCGGCGTCGCCTTGCGCCCCCGCTCATAAGCCCCGCGCAGCGCCTTGCCGTCGATCGCCACCACCCCCGTCACCGCCCCGGCGAAGGCCCGCGTGAACCTCGCAAACGCCGCCTCGAACGGCTCCGGCTCCAGAAGACGGAACACCCGGCTGAACGTGTCGTGGCTCGGCGGACCGTGCGGTAGGCCCACCACCTGACGCAGCAACTCCAGCTTGGCGTCCGCGAACTCCGCCATGTCCGTGCAGTCTTCCGCCCCGCAAAGAACCGCCGCCAGAGCCACGAACATCACTTCCAACAGATCATGGCGCGCGTTGCTCGCTCGCGGGTCCGGAACCTCCGAGAAGAAAGCTTCGAAATCTCCCATGGGAGTCTCCCAAAACAAGGAAGACACCCTCAGAATCCAGTTTGCCCAGATCACTCAAGCCAAATGCGATTCCCCTGCCCCCAGGGGGAGGTGGGCCGCGAAAGCGGTCCGGAGG
>JAPOKE010000067.1 GCA_029977805.1 Phenylobacterium parvum
CACCAGAATCGAACCGCCCGATGCATCGAGCGCGCCGAATACATCGATGAAGGCCATGGAGCAGTCCACCGGCTCGGTCCTGCTGATCGACGAGATCGACAAGTCCGACGAGGAGTTCGAGGCCCTGCTGCTGGAGGTGCTCTCCGACTACCAGGTCACCGTGCCGGAGATCGGGACCATTGCGGCCCAGGTCCCGCCCCTGGTGGTGCTGACCTCCAACGCCACCCGCGAGCTGGGCGATGCGCTCAAGCGCCGCTGCCTGCACCTGCACATCGACTTCCCCGACGCCGAGCTCGAGGCGCGGATCGTGCGCACCCGCGTGCCCGGCGTCTCCGACCGGCTGCTGGAGCGGCTGGTGGCCTTCATCCAGGCGGTGCGGGGCGAGAACATCCGCAAGCTGCCCTCGATCAGCGAGACCATCGACTGGGCGCGCACCCTGATCCTGCTGCACGCCGACAGCCTGGATCCGGCCCTGGTGCGCTCGACCCTGAACGTCATCCTCAAGCGCCAGTCGGACATCGCCGAGGTCGCCGGCAAGGTGGAGGCCCTCCTCGACGGCGGGGACAAGGCCGGCCGCTGATGGAGCGGACCCTCACCCGCTACATCCGCGCCCTGCGGTCCGCCGGCGCCGGGGTCTCGACCACCGAGGCCATGGACGCCGCACGGACAGTGGAGGTGGTGGGCTGGGAGGACCGGGGCGTCCTGAAGACCGCCCTGGGGACGGTGCTGGCCAAGTCCGTCGAGGAAAAGGCGATCCATGAGCAGCTCTTCGAGCTGTACTTCAGCCGGGAGGCGGCCGCCAACGCCGCCGCGGAGGGACAGCCCGGCGAAGGGGGCGAGCCGGACGCCCGCCAGCCCGGCGGCGGGGAGCCCGAGGCCGGCGACAGCGAGGGCGGCGAGGGGGGCGAAGGCGGCGACCCGGTGGAGGCCCTCTCGGCCCTGGCGCGGGGCGAGAACCCAGGGCAGCTGGCCATGGCGCTCGAGCGGGCCGGCGCCGCGGCGGGGGTGGACGAGATCCGCTTCGCCACCCAGTCCGGTTACTTCGTCCGCAAGATGATGGAGCAGATGGGGGTCGAGGCCCTGGAGGCCCGGCTGATGGAGGCCCTGTCCCGGCGGAACGCCGAGGGCGACGCCGAGGCCGAGGCCCTGATGGGAACCCGCTCGGCCCTCCAGAAACAGGCCCGGGCCTTCGTCGAGGCCCGCTTCGAGATCTACGGGCGGTCGGCGCAGGACGCCTTCATGAACGAGATCCTGGCCGAGCGCAGCTTCGGCGCCCTGGGGCGCAGCGACACCGAGCGCATGCGGGCCCTGGTGGAGCGCATGGCCAAGCGGCTGGCGGTGCGGCACGCCCGTCGCCGCAAGGTGAAGGACCGGGGGCGGCTGGACGTGCGACGCACCCTCCGGGCCAACGCCGGGCACGACGGCGTGCCCTTCGACATCATCTGGAAGATCAAGCGCAAGGACCGGCCGAAGATCGTGGCGGTCTGCGACGTCTCGGGCTCGGTCGCCCAGTATGTCCGCTTCCTCCTGCTCTTCCTGCACGCCCTGAAGGAAAAGGTCACCGACCTGGAGACCTTCGCCTTCTCCGCCCACCTGGCCGATGTCAGCCGGCCGCTGGAGACCCTGCCCTTCGAGACCGCCATGCGGGCGATCGTCGACGAGGTGGGCTCGGGCGGGACCGACTATGGCGCGGCCTTCCTCGAGCTGGACCGGGACTTCGGCGAGGTCATCGACCGGCGCACCACCGTGCTGGTGCTGGGCGACGGCCGCTCGAACTACTCGGACCCGCGCCTCGATGTCTTCAAGCAGATCGCCGACCAGGCCAAGCGGCTGGTCTGGCTGTGCCCGGAGCCGGCGACGAACTGGGGCTCGGGGGACAGCTGCCTGCTGGAATACCGGCCCTTCTGCACCCTGCTCACCCACTGTTCGACCGTCACCGACCTGGAGCGGGCGCTCGACGAAATCCTGATGGCCTACGACTAGGAGACCCGACCCATGAAGGTTCAGGGAAAGATCATCATCGTCACCGGCGGCGCCGACGGCATCGGCGCGGCCCTCTGCCGGCGCTTCGCCCGGGAAGGCGCGGCCCACGTGGCCGTGGCCGACCTCAACGGCGAGGGCGCGGCGAAGGTCGCCGCGGAGATCGGCGGCTCATCCTACGCGGTGGACGTCTCTGATCCCTCGGCCGTCGAGGCCATGGTCCGGGCCGTGGAAGCCGCCCACGGGCGGATCGACCTCCTCTGCCAGAACGCCGGCGTGGGCGGCGGCGAGCCCGACCCGGACAATGCGGCCTCCGCCCCCGACGCGGTCTGGAACCGGGCCTGGGGGGTCAACGTCATGGCCCACGTCTACGGCGCCCGGGCCGCCCTGCCGGGCATGATCGCCCGGGGCGAGGGCTACATCCTCAACACGGTGTCGGCGGCTGGCCTGCTCTCGCAGATCGGCAGCGCGGTCTATTCGACCACCAAGCACGCGGCCATCGGCTTCGCCGAGAGCCTGGCCATCGCCCAGGGGGACCTGGGGATCAAGGTCTCCGTCCTGTGCCCGCAGGGCGTGGACACGGCCATGCTGAGGGCCGGCGGCGGCCAGGAGCAGCCGCAGAACCTGGACGGGGTCCTGACCCCCGACGAGGTGGCGGAGGCCGTCGTGAAGGGCCTGGAGGCCGAGAGCTTCCTGATCCTGCCGCACGAGATCGTCCGGACCTACATGCAGCGCAAGACGGCGGACTATGACCGCTGGCTGGGGGGCATGCGCCGGCTGAGGGCGAAGGTCCTGGGCCGGGCCTGACGGCTCCGGCCCAGGCCGTCAGGAAAAGCCGATCCAGCGGCCGGCGACGGCCGTGGTCAGCCAGGTGCAGAGCGACAGGGCGCCGACCGCAAAGGCGAACGCCCCGCCGTTCGGGTTGCGCGCCACCAGGGCCCTGCGGAGTGTGAAGGTCAGGAACAGGGCCGTCGCCAGGGCGATCATCTTCACGAAGAAGGCCGGCCGGTCGTAGAGCTTGACCGCCTCGGAGACGCCGAGGAGGGAGCCGGTCACCAGCATGAGCAGGAGGGCGCCCAGGAACCAGGCCCGCGCGCCCCGCTCCACCTCGGCGATGGACTGCCGGGTCAGGCCTGCGCCCATGAGCCTGAGGTCGACGACGAAAAGCGACCCGCCAAGGATGGCCAGCCCGACCAGGTGGACGGCCTCGATCACCGGGAAGAGCCAGAGGGATTCCCGGATGGCGGCGGACAGGGCGGTGGCCTCGATGGCCTCGCACAGGGCGTAGAGGCTCATGGCGTGAAGTTCCGGCAGGCGGAGACCGCGGAGATGAAGGCCGGCTGGGGCTTGTCGCAGTCAAACCAGTTGTAGGCGATGAACCGGCCGAAGAAGATGACGCCGATCCAGAGGGCCAGGGACGCCATGGCCGAGAACCTGGCCCGGGCCGGGGCCGGCCCCATGTCCCAGTCGCCCGGCGAAAGCCCGTAGGCCCGGTGGAAACGCCAGACGTTGATCCCGGCCAGGACCAGCAGCAGCATCTTCGCCCGGAACCAGAGGCTGTGGAAGGTGCGCTCCGGGATGGCGTAGAAGAGCAGGGCCCCGGTGATGATGAGGATGACGAAGCCCAGCACCGTCCAGGGCAGGAGCCGCCGCAGGACCTGGGAGACCGGGACCCGGCCGAGGGCCAGGCCCAGAACCCGCAGGTCGATCATGGCGATCGTGCCCACGAAGAGGGTGATGGCGACGACGTGGATCGTCTCCACGATGGCGTACATGTAGAGCGACTCGTGAAGCGCGATGCTCCCCGGCGTCGTCGCCAGCCAGGCTACGAAGTCATCCAGCATGGGTGAGGGCCGGGCCTAGGGGCGGCGCTCGGTGGGATCGGCGCCATCCTTGGGCGCGCCCGTGCCGGAGGATCCCATGAAGACCCGGCGGCCGTCGGTGAAGGTCACGTCCCGGCCGTTCGCCTTGCAGGCGGGGGCGCAGGCCTTGTCCTTCGACTGGTAGCCCCGGACGATGATCGCCGTCCCGGGCTTCAGGGAGTCCCGGGTGAGGCCCGAACGGAGCAGGGTGTTGGGGGTGCCCCCCTCGACCATCCACACGACGGTCCCGCCGCCGGCCTTGGGCACGGCCACGTGCACCCAGGCGTGGGGATTGATCCACTGGACCTTGGTCACCGTCCCGCGGAGCAGGACCGGGGCGTTTCCGTCGAACTCCGCGGCAAAGGCGTGGTGCGCGTCAGCCTGGCCCGCGGCGCCGGCGAAGGACAGGCCGGCGACGGCGGCGAGGACGGCGAGGGCTCGGGAAGGGCTCTTGATCATGGTCAGGTCTCCGGAAGGATCGTCTGGCGTGTCGAAGGGTCAGGGCAGCGGGTTCTTGCGGTACTTGCCGAACATGAGCTCCTCGACGAACTCGACGCACTTGAACTGCTGAAGGCGGGCGTCCTCCCCGACCCGGCGGTACAGGATCATGGACATCTTCCAGGGCCGGGTGAAGGTCTCCGGGTCGGTGATCTCGGCCTCGTACCGCAGGTGGTCGGCGTCGATCAGGCTCCACCGCTCGACCACCGTCATGGCGGCGGAATGATGGTTGCCGGCGCGGTCGAACCAGGTGGAGTCGGACTGGCCGGTCACCGTGACGACCAGGGTGTCCCCCTCCCACTTCGCGACGGACTGGCCCATCCAGGAATCCACCGGCGCCGGGCCGGGGTCCTTGAAGAGCAGGTTGCGGACCGCCCCGGCGTACTCGTAGGCGATCAGGGTCTCGTTACCGCCCTGGATGATCTGCAGGGGGAAGGCCATGTAGTTCGCCCGGGGCACGCCGGGCAGGTAGCACTTGATCTCGGGATCGCGGTTCAGCCAGTCGGCGCGGTTCTCGTCGCGCAGGGCCCGGGCCTCGGGCTTGTAGGGCAGGGTCCCGCCGACCACCACGCCAGGACCGGCGGGCACGGCGCCGACGGCGCCCAGGGCCACGACCTCCTTGGCGGGCACCGGCACGACCGGGCCGGGGCGGAAGGCCAGGGCGGCGCGGGGGCCATGGGGCTCGATGTCCCAGTTGGCGGTGTTCAGGACCTGCCAGACCCCGTTCAGGTCGGGGCGCTTGTCGGGGGTGCGCGGGATCTTGGCCGGCGCGGCGGAGGCGACGCTGAACGACGCGGCGGCGAAGACCGCGGCGAGGGCCAACCCAAAGACCTTCAGGCGCATGCGCAAACTCCGTTTCCCCCCGGGCCCCGCCAATGCGGCGCCACGCTTCCCGACCGGAGCCTCAGGCGGGCCTCCGTGTTCCCTCAAGGCGGTCTCACAGTTGCCCCGGACGGTCAAGCCGATCAGGTCCCGGGCCGCAGTTTTGACTCGCCCGCCTCCGGCGCGGCGTATAAACCGCCCGGGATCTCCGACGCTGGAACCGGCCCCCTGAACGGCCGGTCCGGAAACCGCAGAGCGAGGAAACGCATGACCGCCATCAACCCCGTGACCGACCTTTCGATGGACGGCGACGTCGCCGTCATCACCCTCAACTCGCCGCCGGTGAACGCGCTCTCGGCCAATGTGCGCGAGGGGCTGTTCGAGGGCTTCAAGGCCGCCACCACCGACCCGGCCGCCAAGGCGATCGTGCTGATCTGCGAGGGCCGCACCTTCATCGCCGGCGCCGACATCACCGAGTTCGGCGGCGCGTCCCGCGGACCGTCCCTGTTCGACGTGCAGGAGATGATGGAGAACTCGCCCAAGCCGGTGGTCGCCGCCATCCACGGCACCGCCCTCGGCGGCGGCCTGGAGGTCGCCCTGGTCGCCCACTATCGCGTCGCCGTCCCCTCGGCCCGCCTCGGCCTGCCCGAGGTGAACCTCGGCCTGCTGCCGGGCGCCGGCGGCACCCAGCGCCTGCCCCGGGTGGCCGGCCCGGAGAAGGCCCTGGAGATGATGACCTCCGGCCGTCACGCCCCCGCCAAGGAGGCCCTGGAGATGGGCCTGGTCGACGAGCTGGCCGAGGAAGGCAAGCTGCGCGAGGCCGCCGTGGCCTTCGCCCGCCGCTGCGTGGCCGAGAACAAGCCCCTGGTGAAGGTGCGCGACAACAACAGCAAGGTCGAGGCGGCCCGCGGCAAGCCCGAGATCTTCGAGGCCTTCCGCAAGGCCAACGCCCGCAAGTTCCGCGGCTTCCTGGCCCCCGAGTACAACATCCGCTGCATCGAGGCGGCGGTGAACCTGCCCTTCGACGAGGGCCTGGCCGTCGAGCGCAAGCTGTTCGGCGAACTGGTCACCGGCTCGCAGTCGGCGGCCCAGCGCTACTCCTTCTTCGCCGAGCGCCAGGCCCAGAAGATCCCGGACGTGCCGGACGACACCCCCCTGATCCCGGTCAAGTCGGTGGGCATCATCGGCGCCGGCACCATGGGCGGCGGCATCGCGATGAACTTCGCCAATGTCGGCATCCCCGTGACCATCGTCGAGGTGCAGAAGGAGGCGCTCGAGCGCGGCCTGAAGGTGATCCGCGGCAACTATGAGCGCACGGCCTCGCGCGGCGGCATCACCGCCGCCCAGGTCGAGGAGCGCATGGCGCTGATCACCGGCTCGCTGGACATGAACGACCTGGCCCCGGTCGACCTGGTCATCGAGGCGGTGTTCGAGCGGATGGACGTGAAGAAGGACATCTTCACGAAGCTGGACGCCATCTGCAAGCCGGGCGCCATCCTGGCCACCAACACCTCGGGCCTGAACATCGACGAGATCGCCTCGGTCACCAAGCGGCCCGAGGCGGTGATCGGCCTGCACTTCTTCTCGCCCGCCAACGTGATGAAGCTGCTGGAGATCGTCCGCGCCGACCACACCTCCAAGTCGGTGATCGCCACCTCGATGAAGCTGGCCAAGCAGATCGGCAAGATCGCCGCCCTGGTCGGCGTCTGCCCGGGCTTCGTGGGCAACCGCATCCTGGCCCAGCGCCAGCGCGAGGCGCAGAAGCTGGTCATGGAAGGCGCCATGCCCTGGGACATCGACCGGGTCCTCTATGACTTCGGCTTCCCGATGGGCCCCTTCGCCATGAGCGACCTGGCCGGCCTGGACATCGGCTGGGTCAAGGAGCGGTCGAAGGGCGAGAGCATCCGCGACGTGCTCTGCGAGATGGACCGGCGCGGCCAGAAGACCGGCGCGGGCTATTACGACTATGACGAGAACCGGAACGCCAAGCCGAGCCCGGTGACCGAGAAGATCATCAACGACTTCATCGTCAAGACCGGCGCCAACCCGCGCAAGGTGAGCGACGAGGAGATCCTCGAGCGCTGCATCTACCCGATGATCAACGAGGGCGTGAAGATCCTCGAGGAGGGCAAGGCCATCCGGTCCTCCGACATCGACGTGGTCTGGCAGAACGGCTACGGCTGGCCCGTCTATCGCGGCGGCCCCATGTGGTACGGCGACCAGATCGGCCCGGCCAAGGTCCTGGAGAAGATGAAGGAGTTCCAGGCCAAGATGGGCGACGACTTCAAGCCCGCCGCCCTGCTCGAGAAGCTGGTGGCCGACGGCAAGAAGTTCTCCGACCTCTGATCCCCACGGCCCCGGACCGGCCGACGCGCCGGTCCGGGCGCCGCTTCGCGCTCTGGATTCCCCGGGCGAACGGGGCCTATCCTCTCCCGGGGCTGTGACCTGGGGAGGCGAAGATGGCGGGCGAGGCGCGGAATGACCGGATGATCGTGGGGGCGGCCTCCGCCGGCACGGTCTTCGAATGGTACGACTTCTACCTCTACGGCTCGCTGACCGCCTTCATCAGCCTTCATTTCTTCTCAGGCGTGAACGAGACCACGGGCTTCATCCTGGCCCTGATGGCGTTCGCGGCGGGCTTCGCCGTCCGGCCCTTCGGCGCCCTGGTCTTCGGACGGCTGGGCGACCTCTGGGGGCGCAAGAACACCTTCCTGGTCACCATGCTGCTGATGGGCCTGTCCACCTTCGCGGTGGGCCTGTTGCCCGACTACAGCCAGATCGGCGTGGCGGCGCCGATCATCCTGGTCCTCCTGCGCCTGCTGCAGGGCCTCGCCCTTGGGGGTGAGTACGGCGGGGCGGCGACCTACGTGGCCGAGCACGCCCCGGAGGGGAAGCGCGGCCTCTACACCAGCTGGATCCAGACCACGGCCACCCTCGGCCTCTTCCTGTCCCTGGTGGTGATCATCCTGGTCCGCACCCAGGTGGGCGAGGAGGCCTTCAAGGCCTGGGGCTGGCGCATCCCCTTCCTCGTCTCCTCCGTCCTGCTGGCCCTGTCCATGTGGATCCGGCTGAAGCTGAACGAGAGCCCCGTCTTCCAGAAGATGGTCGATGAGGGCACGACCTCGAAGAAGCCCCTGACCGAGGCCTTCGCCGACCGGGCGAACCTGAAGCTGGTGGTCCTGGCCCTGGTGGGCCTGACGGCCGGCCAGGCCGTGGTCTGGTACACGGGCCAGTTCTACAGCCTCTTCTTCCTGGAGAAGACGCTGAAGGTCGACGGGCTGACGACCAACGCCCTGGTGGCGACCGCCCTGCTGATCGGCACGCCCTTCTTCGTGGTCTTCGGCTGGCTGTCGGACAGGATCGGGCGCAAGCCGATCATCCTGGCGGGATGCCTGCTGGCGGTCCTGACCTACTTCCCGATCTTCAAGGCCCTGACCGTGGCGGCGAACCCGGCCCTGGCGGCGGCGACGGCCTCGGCCCCGGTCACGGTGATCGCCGATCCCGCCGACTGCGCCTTCCAGTTCGATCCCATCGGCAAGAGCGCCTTCGCCTCGTCCTGCGACATCGCCAAGTCGGCCCTGGCCAACGCCGGGGTCAGCTATCGCAACGAGGCGGCGCCGGCCGGGACCCTCGCCCGGGTGCGGATCGGCGCATCGGAACTTGCCTCGATCGACGGCCGGAACCTCTCCCGCAAGGACCTCGCGGACGCCCGCGCCGCCTGGACCAAGACCCTCGGCGCCGCCCTGGCCGGGGCCGGATATCCCGCCAAGGCCGATCCGGCGCAGATCAACAGGCCGATGGTGGTGGGCCTGCTCACCCTGCTGGTGCTCTACGTCACCATGGTCTACGGCCCGATCGCCGCCATGCTGGTCGAACTGTTCCCGACCCGCATCCGCTACTCCGGCCTGTCGCTGCCCTACCACATCGGCAACGGCTGGTTCGGCGGCTTCCTGCCGGCCACGGCCTTCGCCATGGTGGCCGCCTCCGGCGACATCTACCGGGGGCTTTGGTATCCCATCGTCATCGCGACGATCACCCTGGTCGCCGGCGGCCTCTTCATACGCGAGATGCGTGGGGCCCCGATCGACTGAAAATCCGTGAAATCAACGTGAAAAGAGCGTGAATTTGAATATCCGGTCTGGTCTCCCCTCACGGGATGGGGCCGACCTGTAATTGCTCAAATTTCGGAAGTTCATTTCAAACACCTGTAGTGTGCGCAGAGGGTTGAAGGTCGGGAGGGGGCTCCCGACGTGAAGAATACGTGAAAACGGGGTCAGGCGCCGGGATGTCGGCGCTCTGGGGTGATTTGAATGACGGGGCGATCCGGATTCTACTCCGTCCGACTTATGGGGGCGTTCCGCCTCCTCGGGCCGGATGGACGCAGGTTGGAAGTCGCAAGCAAGAAGGCGATCGGGCTCATCGCCCTTCTGGCCACGGGCCGGGATGGCGAACGCACGCGCCAGTTCCTCCAGGACAAGCTCTGGGGCTCGCGGGAATCCACCCAGGCCCAGACCAGCCTGCGGCGGGAACTTTCCAACCTCAGGAAGCTGCTGGCCGAGGAACGGGACCCCCTCCTGATCACCGAGGGCGCGCGGGTGCGCCTGAACCTGCCGAGGATCGACTTCGACATCCCCGTTCCCGGCGCGGCGAACGAGAACGAAAGGCCTCCCCCGCGCGGCGTCTCCGAATTCCTCGAGGGACTGGACCTGCCCGGGGAAGAGGGGTTCGAGGACTGGCTGCGGGAGCAGCGGACCCTGATCCACGCCCAGGCCGCGTCCTGGGAAGCCGGCGGCGTCGGCGAACCTGCACCCGTGCTCCCCGTCGGCTTCATCGACCTTTCCCAGCCGGCGCCGGGGTTCGAGGGCCGGCCCGCAGTCGCGGTTCTGAGGTTCCAGAACCAGACCGGCGACGAGGCCCTGGACATCCCCGCCGAAGGCATCAGCGAGGACCTGATCGACCAGCTCTCCCGGCTGCGCTGGCTGCCCGTGATCGCCCGAAGCTCGAGCTTCAACCATCTCTCTGGAGAGATTGACGCACGTTCCGTTGGGATGTCGCTGGGCGCCCGCTACCTCATCGAAGGACGGCTGCGCGGCGCGGGGACGGACTTCGTCCTCGCCGTCTCCGCCATCGATGCGGAAAACGCCCAGGTCATCTGGTCTGAGAAATTCAACCTTCCAGGAAGCCTTTCAAATGAGAGCCTCGCTCCAGTCCTGAGCAGCCTGACGGCAGTGCTGGATGCACGGATCGACCACGTTGAACAGAGCCGAGCAGCCGCCCGGCCCGCAACGAGCCGAGATGTAAACTCCCTGATTTGGCGTGGTCGCTGGCATATGAACCGGATGACCCGCAAGGACAATGCGATGGCTGGAGAACTCTTGGCTGAAGCATTGCGCCTGGAGCCCGGAAATCCAGAGGTTCTCGTCCAGGCGGCTTGGCGGATTGGCTGGAACAACTGGGCCGAGCGCCTGCACCCAGAGGAAATGCGGGAGTGGTCTCGACTTGCGCGGGAGGCCATGCGCGCTGACCCGGAGGATGGGCGCGCCTACGCCATCCTGGGCGGCTACGAGATGGTTGTCCGGAATAACGCCCGGGCTCTTGCTCTCTACAGGCGGGCTATCGAGCTCAATCCGAGCCTCCCGCTCGGACACGCGCTGCTGGGCTCGGGCCTCAACATGGCGGGACGCCCTGAGGAAGCCATGGTAAGCTTACAGACGGCGCTTCGGCTTAGCCCCGGCGATGCCTTCGCCTTTCACACCCTCGGCGAGTTGGCGACCAGTTACTGTATGACAGGCAAATGGAGCGACGCCTTGGACGTCGCCGAACAATCGCTGATCCGACGACCTGCCTATTGGCTCGCACATATCGTGAAGATCAATGCGCTTGTGAGAAGCGGAGAGGAACGCGGTGTTTCCGTCGCGGTCCTGGACCTGAGGCGCGCCTGCCCCGGGTTCGAAATAGGCAGCATCGACTGGCTGCCCTTTGAGGACGGCCAGTGGAACAGTTTCTTCAGGGAGGGCCTCCGGCGAGCCCTGGGCGACAGGACGTAGACGGGCGTCAACGCCCTCCCGACTGCTCCGATTTCATGCTTGTCCCCACGCGCCGGCGGGATTTTGGAGGGTTGGATGTTCGTTGCCAGGATACGCGAGGCCATTCTCGTAACTGCAATCTGGGCGGCCATCCT
>JAPOKE010000068.1 GCA_029977805.1 Phenylobacterium parvum
CGGGGGTCCAGCCGCCGGCTGCGCGGCGCGCCTCTCCGGGCTCCGGAAACCCAAAGTTAATCCGCGCGGGGCACCTTCGCGCCGTGGATCAACCTGCGAGTCGCGCGAACCGGTGTTACAGACCCTGCGCACCTACTGGACGACGGCGGTCCTTGGCCTGCTCATCCTCTACTTCGGGATCCACGCCCTGACGGGCGACAGGGGAATCCTGTCCACCGGAGAGCTGGACCAGGCCCTCCTGGAGCGGCAGGCTGAACTCGCGGCCCTGACCCAGAGGCGCACGGAGCTCGAAACCCGGGCGCGCCTGCTCAGGGATGAATCGATTTCCGCCGATCTTCTCGACGAACGCGCCCGGGCTCTGCTGGG
The DNA here is from genome assembly GCA_029977805.1 of Phenylobacterium parvum. Lineage (GTDB taxonomy): Bacteria > Pseudomonadota > Alphaproteobacteria > Caulobacterales > Caulobacteraceae > Phenylobacterium > Phenylobacterium parvum_A. The sequence continues at coordinate 367 of JAPOKE010000068.1, forward strand.
ATTCGCCGATCCGAGGGACTATGTGATCCGCGTCGGGCCCTGAGGGGCCTGTCGTCCGGCCGTCCCGGACGGTTCAGGGGAGTTTCGAATGGCGCGCCAGGCGGCCGAACGGAAGACGCGGAAGGCGGCGGCCCGCCCGACCGACGAAGGCGGGGCGTCCCGCGACCAGCTCCTGGCCTGGTACCGGGAAATGCTGCTGATCCGCCGCTTCGAGGAGCGCGCCGGCCAGCTCTACGGCATGGGCCTGATCGGCGGCTTCTGCCACCTCTACATTGGCCAGGAGGCCATCGCCGTCGGCGTCCAGGCCGTGCGCCGGCCCGGCGACCAGGTCATCACCGGCTATCGCGACCACGGCCACATGCTGGTCTGCGGGATGGACCCGCGCGAGGTCATGGCCGAGCTGACCGGCCGGGCGGGGGGCTCGTCCCGGGGCAAGGGCGGCTCCATGCACATGTTCTCCACCGAGGCCGGCTTCTTCGGCGGCCACGGGATCGTCGGGGCCCAGGTCAGCCTGGGCACGGGCCTCGCCCTGGCCAACAGCTATCGCGGGAACGGCAATGTCGCCTTCGCCTTCTTCGGCGACGGGGCGGCCAACCAGGGCCAGGTCTACGAGAGCTTCAACATGGCCGAGCTCTGGAGCCTGCCGGTCGTCTACGTCATCGAGAACAACCAGTACGCCATGGGCACCTCCATCGAGAGGTCGTCCTCCGAGACCCACCTCTTCCGGCGGGGGGCCTCCTTCCGGATCCCCGGCGAGGAGGTCGACGGCATGGACGTGATCGCCGTGCGCGACGCCGCGGCCCGCGCCGCCGAGCACGCCCGCTCGGGCAAGGGGCCCTACATCCTGGAGATGAAGACCTACCGCTACCGCGGCCACTCCATGAGCGACCCGGCCAAGTACCGGACCCGCGAGGAGGTCGAGGAGGTGCGGCGCAACCGCGATCCCATCGATCACGTCCAGGAGCTGCTGGCCGCGAAGGGCTGGGCCGACGAGGCCGCGCTCAAGGCCATCGACGCCGACGTCCGCGCCATCGTCGCCGACGCCGCCGAGTTCGCCCGGATCTCGCCCGAGCCGGACCCGGCGGAGCTCTTCACCGACATCTACGTGGGGGTGGCGCGATGAGCGACATCCTCATGCCGGCCCTGTCCCCGACCATGGAGGAGGGGACCCTCGCCAAGTGGTTCGTCAAGGCCGGCGACGCCGTCCGCTCCGGCGACGTCATCGCCGAGATCGAGACCGACAAGGCGACCATGGAGGTCGAGGCCGTCGACGAGGGGATCATCGAGGCCATCCTCGTGCCCGAGGGAACCGAGGCGGTGAAGGTCAACACCCCGATCGCCCGGCTGGGCGCCGAGGCCGGCGCCGGGTCGTCTCCCCCCCCGGTTACCCCCCCTGTTCCCGCCCCTGAAGTCCCCAAGGTCACCCCTCCTGTGCAGGCGACGCCTGCGGAGCGGGCGCCAGACGCTCCCACCCCCCCTGCCGCGACGCCCGCGGGACGCCGGACAACCGTCCGCGACGCCCTTCGCGACGCCATGGCCGAGGAGATGCGCCGGGACGAGACGGTCTTCCTGATGGGGGAGGAGGTCGGGCAGTACCAGGGCGCCTACAAGGTCAGCCGCGGCCTCCTGGAGGAGTTCGGGGCCCGCCGGGTCATCGACACCCCCATCACCGAGCATGGCTTCGCCGGCCTCGGGGTGGGCGCCGCCATGGCGGGCCTGCGGCCCATCGTCGAGTTCATGACGTTCAACTTCGCCATGCAGGCGATTGATCATATTATCAATTCGGCGGCCAAGACCCTCTACATGTCGGGCGGGCAGATCACCTGTCCCATCGTCTTCCGGGGCCCCAACGGCGCCGCGGCCCGGGTGGCGGCCCAGCACAGCCAGGACTATTCCTCCTGGTACGCCCACATCCCCGGCCTGAAGGTCGTGGCGCCCTACGACGCCGCCGACGCCAAGGGCCTGCTGAAGGCCGCGATCCGCGACCCGAACCCGGTGGTCTTCCTCGAGCACGAGATGCTCTACGGCCAGGAGTTCGACGTGCCGGAGGACCCGGACTGGACCGTACCGATCGGTCAGGCCCTCATCCGGCGGCCGGGCCGGGACGTCACGCTTACGGCCCACTCGCGCATGGTGGGTCTGGCCCTCGAAGCGGCGGAAATCCTGTCCAAACAGGGGGTTGAGGCCGAGGTCGTGGACCTCCGGACCCTGCGTCCCCTGGACCGCGCGACCATTGTCGAGAGCGTGAAGCGGACAAACCGGATCGTCAGCGTCGAGGAAGGGTGGTCGCCCATGGGCGTCGGCGCCGAGATCGTCGCCACGGTCGCGGCCGAGGCCTTCGACTGGCTGGACGCCCCGCCGCTGCGCATCGCCCAGGCCGACGCGCCCCTGCCTTACGCCGCCAACCTCGAGGCCCTCGCCCTGCCGTCGGTGGAGCGGATCGTCGAGGCGGCCCTGAAGGTCTGCTACCGGTGAGCGCCCTGGCCTGGAAGACCGGCGGATGCCACTGCGGGCGGGTGCGCTTCGAGGTCTCGCTGCCGCAACGGCCCGAGGCGCATACCTGCAATTGTTCAATGTGTTCAAAGGTTGGCTTCATCCACCTGATCGTCCCGGAGAGCCGCTTCCGGCTGGTCCAGGGCGAGGGTGAACTGGCGGAGTACGCCTTCAATTCCGGCGTGGCCCGGCACCTGTTCTGCCGGACCTGCGGGGTGAAGAGCTTCTACCGGCCGCGCTCCAACCCCGACGGCTGGTCGGTCAACGCCCGCTGCCTGGACGCGGCGGTGGATATGGACCTGACCGAGTTCGACGGCCGTAACTGGGAGGCCAATGCCGCCAGCCTGGCCCACCTGTCGCGGGAGGCCGCGCCATGACCGACATCCTGATGCCCGCCCTGTCCCCGACCATGGAGGAGGGGACCCTCGCCAAGTGGCATGTAAAGATTGGGGATTCCGTCCGCTCCGGGGACGTCATCGCCGAGATCGAGACCGACAAGGCGACCATGGAGGTCGAGGCCGTCGACGAGGGCGTGGTGGAGGCCATCCTGGTGGCGGAGGGAACCGAGGGCGTGAAGGTCAACGCCCCCATCGCCCGCCTGTCCGGGGGTGAAGCCGCAGCCCCGCCGCCGCCGGCACCGGCTGCTGCTCCCGCGATTGCGGCACCCACCCCGACGGCGACCCCGGCGGCGTTTCCCGTCGCAGTGACCGGGCCTGGGCCTGCACCTGAAAACAATGTCGGGACAGAGGGAAGGCGCAGGATCTTCGCGTCACCCCTGGCGCGCCGGCTGGCGGCGGAGCGGGGCCTGGACCTCGCGTCCCTGACCGGCTCGGGTCCGCACGGCCGGATCATCCGCGCCGACGTCGAGGCTGCCGCCGCTGCGCCGCGCCCGGTTTCGGCTGCGGCTTCGGCGCCGGCAGCGGGCTCGGCCTCGGGGCCGGCTCCGACCCTGGCCCAGCTGGGCTATCCGGACGACAGCTACACCCTGGTCCCGCTGGACGGCATGCGCCGTACGGTGGCCCGGCGGCTGACGGAAAGTGCGAGGGATATCCCGCACTTCCCCCTGACGATTGATGTGGAGATCGACGCCCTTCTGGCGGCCCGCACCCGGATCAACGGCCTGCTGGAGCCCCGGGGGATCAAGGTCAGCGTCAACGACCTGGTGATCAAGGCCGCCGCCCTGGCCCTCAGGCAGGTGCCCGAAGCCAACGCTTCCTTCACGCCCGAGGGGATCGCCCTGCACCGGCATGCGGACATCTCCATGGTGGTGGCGGTGGAGGGCGGGCTGATCACGCCGATCATCCGCAGGGCCGAGCAGAAGGGACTGGCGGAGATCGCCCAGGAGGCGAAGGACCTGGCCGAACGGGCCCGCAACCGAAAGCTGAAACCCGAGGAATTCCAAGGGGGTACCTTCTCGATCTCAAACCTCGGCATGTTCGGGATCCGCCAGTTCGGCTCGATCATCAATCCACCCCAGGGCGCCATCCTGTCGGTGGGCGCCGGCGAGGCGAGGGCGGTGGTCCGCGACGGCCAGGTCGTCTCGCGCACCCTCATGACCGTGACCCTGACCTGCGACCACAGGGTCATCGACGGCGCCATCGGCGCCCGGTGGCTGGCCGCCTTCCGGGCCCTGATCGAAGAGCCCGTCACCATGATCGTCTAGGGAGGCCGCCGTGGACTTCGACCTTGTCGTCATCGGCGCCGGCCCCGGCGGCTACGTGGCCGCCATCCGTGCGGCGCAGCTCGGCCTGAAGGTCGCCATCGTCGAGCGCGACAAGCTGGGCGGGATCTGCCTCAACTGGGGGTGCATCCCCACCAAGGCCCTGCTGAAGTCGGCGGAAACCTTTGAAACCCTGGGACATCTCGAGGATTACGGCCTGCGGGTGGAGAAGGCGGGCTTCGACCTCGAGGCCGTGGTCGCGCGGTCGCGCAAGGTGGCGGGCCAGCTGAACGCCGGCGTCGCCTTCCTGATGAAGAAGAACAAGATCACCGTGATCGAGGGAGAGGCGCGTCTGGAGGCCGGCGCCCCCGCGCCCCTGGTGCGCGTCGCCCTGAAGGCCGGTGGGGAGAAGCTGCTGAAGGCCGCCAACGTCATCCTCGCCACGGGCGCCCGGGCCCGGACCCTGCCGGACCTGGGCCTGACCCCCGACGGCGAGCGGGTTTGGACCTATCGCGAGGCCATGGTCCCTGGGCGGCTCCCGACCTCGCTGCTGGTCGTGGGATCTGGCGCCATCGGGATCGAATTCGCCAGCTTCTACAGGGCCCTGGGCTCGGAAGTTACGGTCATCGAAGCCCTGCCGCGCATCCTTCCCGTCGAGGACGAGGAGGTGTCCGCCGCAGCCCGCAAGGCCTTCGAGGCGCGCGGGATCGCCTTCCGCACCGGGGCCTCGGTCCGGCGCCTCGCCCGCAGCGCCAAGGGCGTGGAACTGACCGTCGAGGCCGGTGGCGCCGAGGAGACCCTGAAGGCCGAGGTCGCCATCGTCGCCGTGGGCATTGTCGGCAATGTCGAGGGCCTGGGGCTGGAAGCCCTGGGCGTGACCATCGAAAAGACCCACGTCGTCACGGATTCCCACGGCTTCACGGGTGTTCCCGGCCTCTGGGCCATCGGCGACCTGGCCGGCCCGCCCTGGCTGGCGCACAAGGCGAGCCACGAGGGCGTCCACTGCGTCGAGCACATCGCCGGCCTGAAGCCCGCCAACCTGACCGCGCCGATCCCTGGCTGCACCTACGCCAATCCGCAGGTCGCCTCGGTCGGGATCACCGAGGCCCAGGCGAAGGTCAGGGGCCTGGAGGTCAAGGTCGGCCGTTTTCCCTTGCGCGCCAATGGCAAGGCCATCGCGGCGGGCCAGACCGAAGGCTTCGTCAAGACGGTGTTCGACGCCGCGACGGGCGCCCTTGTCGGCGCCCACATGATCGGCGCGGACGTCACCGAGATGATCCAGGGCTATGCGCTGGCCATGAACCTTGAGGCCACCGAGGCCGACCTCTTCGCCACGGTCTTCCCGCACCCCACCATCAGCGAAGGCATGCACGAGGCGGCCCTGGACGCCTTCGGCAGGGCGCTGCACGTCTGAGGGGCGCGGGTGCCCGAGGGCCCTCCGTCATCTCAGTCTTCGGACCGACATGGGCAAACCACCCGCCGGGCGCAGGGCGAGCCTGGCGACCGGCCGCACCCGGTGGGGTGAGACGACGGTGAAGTCGATGGCCCGCACGAGGCTTGCCAGGACCGTCACCGCTTCCATCATCGCGAAGGCGGCGCCGAGGCAGATGCGAGGACCGGCGCCAAAGGGCAGATAGGTGAAGCGATCGGGCTGAGGCGCCGACGGCGCAAACCGGTCGGGATCGAAGGCGTCGGGGTTAGCCCAATGGCCTCGATGCCGATGAAGCGCGTAGACGGGGATGATGACGCGAGATCCGGCTTGTACCGGAAATCCCGCCAGCTCCGTTCGCTTTCGGCTCACCCGGGTGAGCTGGAACCCCGGAGGATAGAGCCGCAAGGTCTCGCTGAGAACCTGGCGGGTAAACACCAATCGATCGACGTGAGTGGCGTCGATCGCCTTCGTCCCAGCAACCTTAGTCACCTCGTCCCGGATTCGCGCGGCGGTCGGGGGATGCGAGGCGACCAGGTAGAGCGCCCAGGTCAGGGCCAGCGCCGTGGTTTCGTGGCCAGCCACAATGAACCCGACCAAGTTATTGGCGAGCAGATCGTCATCCATCCCCTGGCCCGTCTCCGGGTCGCGAGCCTGGAGCAGGAGATCAACCAGGTCGGGGCGGGAGGCCGAGCCCCGGCGGCGGGAAACCATGCGTCTGATGTCGTTCAGAAGGGGCTGGCGGTGTGCGGAACGGGCGTCCGGTCGCGATGCATGGTAGGCATCCGGCGCCAGGAAGTAGCTGACGCGCATTCTGCCGATGTCCGCGATAAAGGACTTGATCCGGGACTGCATCGCGGCGCGGTCGAAGTCCTCACCACCGGACAGCATTGTGTCGAGGATGACCTCGAAGGTCAGCCTCGCCATCTCCGAAGGGATGTCGATCAGGTTCGCCTGTCCTGACCCGGTCCAGCCTTCCACAGTCCTGTCGGCGACGCCGCTGACCAATGGGGCCAGCTCCGCCATCTCCGCCGGACGAAAGGCTGGCGCCGTCGCGCGCCGTTGCCATCGCCAGTCTCGATCCTCAGCCGTGAAAAGACCTCTTCCCCAGGCCGGTCGCATCATGCGCTTGAGCAGTTCACCCTGCGGAAAGTCTTGTGCGGCATCCAGCAGGACTGTCCGTATGGCCTCTGGCTGAGCAAGGAACAGGGGCATTCCCGGAAACGGCGGTCGGTAGGCGTCTCCTTCGAAGACCGCTCTTGGCCAGCCTTCGATCTGATTGAAGGGCGTGCGCGCCGCCAGCAACCAGGATGGCGGATCTGTCTGGGGCGGAATGACGGCTGCGGGGATAAACGGCGCTTCCGCCTGGGCAGGCCCCATTGCAGGCATCTGAGAGGTTCCGAGACAACCGTAGAGGACCCCAACCTACCCCCAAGCATCGACTCTGACGAGGGTCATGGCAGGTCATGTGACGGGTTGCGGCCGAAGATCTCCGGCGAGGGGGAGTGACCTCAAGACCCGTTGCGCCCTGTCCTTGTGGGGGAGTGCATGGGGTCCAGTCGTCATGTCTTGCAGGGGCAGGTTGACGGCCCATATCCTCTTCCGGTGACGGTTTCACCATCCCCAGACCTCGATCATCTGGCCGAGGCATTCGCCGCGTCGCTGGCCGACCTGACGCCCGTCGCCGAGCGGAGCGGGAACTATGTCGACGCACCAGTGGTGGCGCGGACCTACATCTCGGATCGAGCCCTGCCGGTGGCCCTGGTCCGGTCAGCGCGGGCCCTGGTGTTGCGGCGCCGGGCCGTCGTTGTAGTGAGGGAGCGCGATGGCTATCGCCACATCACGCCAGGGGGGCGTCTGGAGCCGGGTGAGACCGTCGAGGAGGCGGTGAGGCGGGAGGTGCTGGAGGAGTGTGGCTGGCGTCTGGGTGCGCTCAGGCCGCTGGGGTTCGAGCATGTCCAGCATGTTGATGCGCCGCCGCCAGGGTTTCCGGCGGCGGGATTCATCAATCCCATCTTCGTGGCGGAGGGTCTTTCGTTTCACCGATCCGCCCGGGACATGACCCAGAGCGAAGTCGGCTCGAGCCTGGTTCCGGTCGCCCGGGCCTTGCGGGAGCTGCCGGACTGGAGCGCGACCCTGTTGCAATCGGCGCACATGCGGTGACGGGTGCGGAAACGCCAGTCGAGGACGACTGGAACCACCTGCAATCCGGGTGTCACCGTCGAGACGGACACGACAGGGGCAGGGGCGGCGCCTCCGGAGGCCCCCTCCGCCGCGCTTCGTGCGCCACCTCCACCTGAAAGGGGGAGGAGTGAGAAGGCCCATTGCTCGCCCAAGGGGGAGCTCCGACCGAAGGTCGGTGAGGGAGTCTGTGGCGCCTCAACTGGTCCCTTCCAACGCGCTTTGCGCGCCACCTCCACCCAGGCGAGAAATCGAGGCGGGCTCTACGCCGCCCGGCGTCCTTCCACCTCCGCCAGGCGCTGGATGGTGACATAGTCCGTCTTGCCGGTGCCCAGGACCGGGATCTCGGCCACCTTCACGATCTTGCGGGGCACGGCGATCTCGGGGGCGCCGAGGGACTGGGCGTGCTCGATGATGGCCGTGGCGGCGGCGTCGCTGCGGTCGGTGAAGAGGACGAGGCGCTCGCCCTTCTTGGGGTCCGGCATGGCGATCACCGCGTGGCGGTTGTCGGGCCACAGGGACAGGACCAGGTCCTCGGCCGCGGTCAGGGACACCATCTCGCCGCCGACCTTGGCGAAGCGCTTCACCCGGCCAAGGATGGTCAGCCAGTTGTCGTCGGTCATGCTGACGATGTCGCCGGTGTCGTGCCAGCCGTCGAGGGGGGCGTCCAGGGTGCCGTCCGGACGCAGGTAGCCGGCCATGACATTGGCGCCGCGCACGAGAAGCTTGCCGCCGCCGGAGATGCCCTCGACGGGCTCGAGGCGGGCCTCCATGCCGGGCAGGAGCCCGCCCACCGTGCCGCGCCGGTTGTCGTCGGGGCGGTTGATGGCGATGATCGGGGCGGCCTCGGTCGCCCCGTAGCCCTCCAGGACCGGCACGCCGTTGAAGCGGTCCCGGATGAGGTTGTGGGTTTCTTCCCGAACCTTTTCAGCGCCCGCCACGATGAACTTGAGGCCCGAAAGCTCGTCTCTCTCGCTGGCCCGTGCGTACTGGTTGATGAAGGTGTCGGTGGCCAGCAGGAGGGCGGCCTTGGTGTCCTTGATGAGCGGCGGGATCTGCTTGACGTGGAGGGGCGAGGGATACTCGAACACCTTCATGCCCGTCAGCAGGGGCAGCAGGATGCCGCCGGTCAGGCCGAAGGAATGGAAGATCGGCAGGGGATTGAACAGCACCCAGTCGGGGTCGATGTCGATGAAGGACGCCGCCTGGGCGACGTTGGCGACGAGGTTCTCCTGGGTCAGCACCACCGCCTTCGGGGCCCCGAAGCTGCCTGAGGTGAAGAGGATGACCCCGATGTCGGAGGGCCGGGCGGCCGCGGCGAAGCGGGCGGGAAGGGCGCCCGCCGCCGCCGCGAAAAGCTTGTCGGCCAGGCCGACCTTTTCGCGCACGTCCTCGAGGTAGGTGACGGTCGCGACGGTCTCGAGGGCGTCGACCAGGTCATGCAGCTGGCCCTGCTCGATGAACTTGTGGGCGGTCAGGACCCGCTTCACCCCCGCCAGCTCGCAGGCGGCCTTCAGGTTGCGGATGCCCGAGGTGAAGTTGAGCATGGTCGGCACGCGGCCGAAGGCGTGGAGGGCGAAGAAGGCGACCACGCCGGCCGAACTGGCCGGCAGCATGACCCCGACCCGCTCGCCCTTCTCGGTGATCGCGGCGATACGGCGCCCCAGGGCGAAGGCGGCCCGGATCAGGTCGGTGTAGGAGAGGGGATTGCGGTCCTGGTCCTCCAGGATGGGCTTCCTGGCCCCGAAGGTTCCCCGCGCGTCCACCAGGGCGCTGAAGAGGGTCCCGCCGCCGTTCAGATGATCCGCCAGCCTGGCCATGCGTCGTCCCCCCGATACCTGTTTCTGGGACGAAGGTAGTCAGCCCTCACGGGAATGAAAAGATGCGTTCCCCGCCGTGATCCCTCGCGACGCTTGATCCGGGGGCCGGGAAGGCTGATCTAGGGGCATGGCCACCGTCATCGACACCCGCGCCGGCCCGCGCCCGCGCCATCCCGAGAAGCGCAACCGCCCCGACACGCCGGTGCTGCGCAAGCCGGAATGGCTGCGTGTCCGCGCCCCCGGTTCGGAGGGCTATGCGGCGACCCGCGCCATCGTGAAGGCCCATGGCCTGGTGACGGTCTGCGAGGAGGCGGCCTGCCCCAACATCGGCGAGTGCTGGACCCAGTCCCACGCCACCATGATGATCATGGGCGACACCTGCACGCGGGCCTGCGCCTTCTGCAACGTGGCCACCGGGCGACCCGAGCCCCTCGATCCCACCGAGCCCGCCCGGGTCGCCGACGCCGTGGCCAAGATGGGCCTGAAGCACGTGGTCATCACCTCCGTGGACCGGGACGATCTGGCCGACGGGGGCGCCGCCCACTTCGCCGCCGTGGTGCGGGAGATTCGCGCCCGCGCGCCCGGCGCGACGGTGGAGATCCTGACCCCGGACTTCCTGCGCAAGCCGGTGGAGGCGGCGCTGGAGGTGATCGCCGCGCGCCCGGACGTCTTCAACCACAACCTGGAGACCGTGCCCCGGCTCTATCCCTCCATCCGGCCCGGCGCCCGCTACTACCACTCCCTGCGCCTGCTGGAGCGGGTGAAGGAGGCGGATCCGTCGGCCTTCACCAAGTCTGGCCTGATGGTCGGGCTGGGCGAGGCGCGGGAAGAGGTGCTGCAGGTCATGGACGACATGCGCTCGGCGGGCGTCGACTTCCTCACCATCGGCCAGTACCTGCAGCCCACCCGCAAGCACGCGGCGGTGGAGCGGTTCGTGCATCCCGACGAGTTCCGGGGCTACGAGGAGGCGGCGCGGGCCAAGGGCTTCCTGATGGTCTCGGCCAGCCCGCTGACCCGGTCCTCGCACCACGCCGGCGAGGACTTCGCCCGGCTCAAGGCCGCCCGGCTGGCCCGCGGCGGGTAGGGGCCTTGCGCCACCGCGTCTCGCGCCAGTCGCCCTATGCCCCGGACGCCCTGTTCGGCCTGGTGGGCGACGTCTCCCGCTATCCCGAGTTCGTGCCCTGGGTCCGGTCGCTGAGGACCTGGAACGCCCGGACCGAGGCGGACGGCGCCGACTGGCTGGACGCCGAGGTCCAGGTCGCCTTCGGTCCTGTCCGTGAGCGGTTCGCCACCCGGGTGCGCCGGGATCCGGCCCTGAGGCGGATCGACGTGGACCTGATCTCGGGGCCCTTCCGGCGACTGCGCAATCGCTGGGACTTCGTCCTGGCGG
>JAPOKE010000069.1 GCA_029977805.1 Phenylobacterium parvum
CCCCTCTGCGCGTCGCCCTGTCAGGACGAGGTCGCGGGCGCCGGCCGGCAGGGACGCCGCGGCCTCCGCCCCGGGGTCCGGCCCGGCGCGCAGCGCCAGGGGGCCGACGCCGGAGACGGCGTAGCGCAGGGCGGGATCGGGCGTCAGGCCCGCCGGCGCCATCCCGCCCAGGGCCAGGACGGCCAGGACGGCGATTGCGCGCCGGCGCACCTCAGGCCTTCCGGCGCATGATGCGCATGTCGGGCAGGCCCGCCCCCGGCGTCTCGATGCCCAGGGCCTGGATGATGCCCGAGAAGACCTCCGCCTCGGTCATGTTCCGCCCCGGATCGGGACGCCCGGTCAGCGGATCGAAACCGTAGGTCATCAGGGTGTCGGGATCGACGCCGCCCAGCACCTTGCCGCCATTCGCCAGCGGCGAGACGATCAGGGCCCCGTTGTTCAGGTCATGGCCGGATCCGAAGGTCATGGCGCCCGCCGGCCGGTTGCGACTGCGCCCGAACTCGGTGGCGACGTAGAGCAGGCTGTGGTCCCAGTAGCTCTTGCCGTCCGCCAGCTCCTCACTCTTGAGAAGGGTGATCAGCCGGTCGGCTACGCTCAGCACCCGGCTCCACATCAGGGACTGCACCTCCCGGTGCGCCTGGTGCGAGAAGTCGAAGGCGATGGGGGTGTTGCGCATGTCCCCAGCGGACAGTCCGCCCCGGCCGAGGGCCGCGCCCTTGTTGAACACCGCCGAGTTCTCGGGGCCGAGGGTGACGGTGGAGGCGACGCCGCAGCGGATCAGCAGGAAGGCCAGGGCGGCCTGGCTTTCGATGGGGTCGAAGCCATAGGCGGGGAAGGCCTCGCGGACCTTCTTGGCCAGGGGCGAGGACTTCAGGCCGAAGGCCTTCAGCGGCATGTCCTCGGAGTCAGGGTGGACCATCAGCTGGGTGATCAGGTCGCCGCCCTCGATGTCCCTCAGGGGGGCGCCGCGCAGCTCGAACCAGCGCTTCAGGCGGTCCGACGCGGCGAAGGTTCGGGCGAAGTCCGACTGGGGATCCAGGGTCCCGTCCCGGAACGACCGGGCGGCCTCGAAGAGCTTGCGGTCCGGCGCGCCCTTCACGCCCCGATAGCCGTCGAGCGACAGGGGCCAGAGGTTGGGGGCGGGAACCCGCTCGCCGTAGGCCGAGGACGGCAGGGAGTCGTCCGTGCCGCGGTCCGTGAAGGCGGTGCCGTTGATCAGGTGGACATTGGGAATGGCCCGCCCGGCCCCGTAGGCCAGGGCGGTCGCCTCCTGCAGGGTCCGGCCGCGCCAGGCGGCGTTGCCCGTGACGGACCTGTGTTCGGCCACCCCGTGGTTCACGCTGGTGCCCGTGTAGGTCACCACCATCATGTCCTGGCTGTGACGCTTCACGAACTCGGACTGGTTGGCGGTGAAGGGCGCGGGGATGGCGCCGATCGTCTTGCTGGAGAAGTCGATGGCCCGGAAGGGCCCGTTCCCCGGGCTCTGGACCAGGGAGTCCGGCCAGGCGTTGAGGATCTTTCCGTTCCGGCTCTCCGACTCGCGGACGGCCATGAAGGAATCGACGATGGAGCAGCCGCCGCTCCCGCCCAGGACGATCAGGAAGCGGGGCTCCGGCCCCCCTCCCTTCCGGCGGGCGGCGGCGCGGGCGGCGCCCGGGGCGGCGAGGCCGGCGGCCATGCCGGCGAGGACGCCGCGGCGTGAGGCGTTCGGGGTCGAGGCGCGTTCAGTCATGGTCCCGGCTCCGGTGTCAGTAGAAGGCGGCTTCGGCCGAGGAGGCCAGGGCGAAGCAGGCGAGAAGGGTCTGGTCGGCCTGCCCCTTGGGCGACCGGCCGGTGCGGGCCTCGAGGCCCTCGAGGAAGCCGGCCATGCGCTGCCGTTCGGCCGCGTCCGCGCCGCGCCGCAGGATGCGGTCGTAGAGCCTGTCGGTCAGGGCCTCGCGCCAGGCGGCGTCGGGGCGTCCGGCGGCGGGCTTGAACAGCACCGCCGTCGCCGGGTCCGCCTTGTCGCGCGCCACCCGGTTCGAGCAGACCTGCAGGGCCACCCGGTCAAAGGCGATGGGCGAGGCCAGGGAGGCCTGGTCCAGCGGCTGCATGATGCGGATCTCGTAGGGATCGACGCCGCCGAGCACGATCCGGAAGGCCTTGTCCGCGCAGTCATAGCGGGACAGCTCCAGGCAGATCTCCTTGCGGGGGATCTCGAGGGACTCGGCGAGGTCGCGCAGGTAGCGCTCGCCGTCCTTGAACTTGACCCGGGGGTCCGGAGAGGCGGGCGCCGCCTCCTGGGCCCGCGCCGCCGTGGGAGGCAGGGCGAGGGCGGACAGGGACAGGATGGCCGTCAGGGCCAGGGCGATGGGGGCGGGGATGCGCAACTTACGGCCTCCCGTAGGCTTCGGTGAGGACAAGGGCGTGCAGCATCCGCTCGGTCCGGTAGTTGAACTTGTCCTGCGCCTTCAGGCCCTTCCACATCAGGGTGAACTCGGCCTGGTCGGCCGGACCGGGTTCGCGGCCGATCATCAGCTTCCAGTAGTCCCAGACCACCTTCTGGGCGAAGGCGTCGGAATTGGCGGCGACCTGGCTCCACTCCATCAGGTTGGCGACCTTCTGGCCGAAGATCTCCCCGGCCTCGGGGGCCTCGACCACCCGCGGCCCGTCCGTGCGCACGAAGTTCTTGAGCCGGTTGGGGTTGTAGTTGTTGCGGATGATCCCGTCGTAGCGGGTGAAGGGATAGGTCAGCGGGTCGAGGGTCGAATGGCACACCGCGCAGGCCGGCGCCGCCACGCCCTTGGCGTCGTAGTCCGCAGGCTCGCTCACCGCCGGGTGGAGGCCCTGCATCCGGGCGAGGTCCAGGCCGAGGTACTGACGGTAGGCCGCCGCCGCGGTCGTGCGCGGGATGGGGGTGAACATGGTGTTCACCGTCGTGAACCAGCGGGTGGTGATCATGCCGGCGCGCTTGTCGCGGGGCACGGTCTGGCCGGCCTGCCGCAGGGCGCGCATGCCGTCCTCGGGCACGGGCTCGAAGGTCGGCGGACTGTCGCTGGTGCGCTTCACGAAGTCCTGGCCCGTCAGCAGGCCGCGGACGTCGCGGTCGCCGGTGTTGAGCCAGGCGAAGAGGTTGTAGTCCCACTCATAGTCGGCCAGCGGGATGGAGCCCGCCCGGGGGCCAGCCTTGATGCTGTCGACCGGGTTGATCTTGGCGTTCGCCAGGTTCCAGAGCACGCCGTTGACGCCCAGCCAGTAGGGGGTGCGAAGGCACTGGTCGAGCCGGTTGGCCAGGGCGCCGCGCCAGGCGGACTCACTGGGCAGCAGCTGGCGGAAGGCCTCGGTCTCGGCGCGGGTCGGCGAGCGGCCGCAGACGTCCAGCGTCACCTTGCGGTAGGCGTGAGCGGGATCATAGCCGCAGGTGTTCCAGCGCCCGGCGGCGGCGCTGCGCGCCTGGCCGGGGGTGCAGCTGGCGGAGGTCGGCCGGCTGGAGGCCAGCTCGGGCTGGGACCCGGCGATCAGCTCGGCGAGGTTGGGGATTCCGTCGCCGTCGGCGTCCAGGGACTCCACGGCCTTCAGGGCGGCCGGCAGGGCGGCCACGAAGTCCGCGTCGGACAGGGGCCGCGCCGCGCCCGGGGCGAGGTTGGCGGAAACCTGCTCGCCAAAGAGGTTCCGGGCCGGGGGAACCGTATGGCAGGTGGTGCAGTTCACGACCGGGGAAGCGGCGCAGACATGCGCCGTCGGGTAGATCTTGCAGAACTCCATGGAAGCGGGCGGCTTGGCCACCGCCCGGTTCGCCGGTCCGGCGAGCCCCGCCGCGACCACCGACAGTCCCAGGGCCGCCGCCACTCCCGCCCAGGCCACCGGCCCGGTACGCCCCCTCACGCCGCCACTCGACATTCCTCACCCCCCAAAGGTCTTGCGACTGATCCCTCGCATGCGGGGCGTCCCTGTCAAGTTACCGGCCCGACAGGATGGCCCCAAGAATCCCACTGACCCGCCCCTCCGCCTCGGCTAGGAAGGAAGAAACCGAGCGGAGGAGGCCGAGGGCCATGCAAGTCGATCTTTCCGGGCGCGTCGCCCTCGTCACCGGCGGGGGCCGGGGAATCGGACGGGCCATCTCCCTGTTCCTCGCCGAGGCGGGGGCCGACGTGGCGGTGAACTACCGGTCGGACGTGGACGCGGCCGAGGAGACCGCCGCCGAGATCCGCGCCATGGGCCGGACGGCGCGCACCTATGCGGCCGCTGTCGAGGACTTCGACCAGGACGCCGCCATGGCCGAGGCCGTGGTCCGGGACTTCGGCGGGGTGGACATCCTGGTCAACAACGCCGGCATCGCCAGCCGCGGCCAGAGCGTGGCGGACACCGACCCGGCCGAGATGGAGCGCGTGGTCCGCGTCCACGCCTTCGGCCCGCACTACCTCTGCAAGCTCCTGATCCCGCAGATGCGCACCCGCGGCCGGGGCGACATCATCATGATCTCCTCCGTCGCCACCATGGGCATGGCGGCCCGCGGCGGGCCCTACAACATGGCCAAGGCGGCCATGGAGGCCCTGGCCCTGACCATCGCCAAGGAAGAGCGCGCCCACGGCATCCGCTGCAACATCGTCGCCCCGTCCCTGACGGTCACCGAGATGGGCAAGCGCCTGACCAAGGCCACCACCGGGATCGCGGACATCCATGAGCTGGACGCCCGTTCGCCCTTCGGCCGGGTGTCCACCCCGGAGGACGTAGCCGCCGCCGTGACCTGGCTGGTCTCTTCGGCCAACCCCTACGCCAACGGGCAGAAGATCAACATCAACGGCGGGGGGTGACGGGGTCGGTCGCCAGGATCCCGTCCGCGAGAAGCTCAAGGTGCCGGGCGACCAGGGTCTCGATGTCGACCCAGGGGAATTCCCGGCGGGCCAGGAGAAGTGAAACCAGGCCGTGGAGCCCGGACCACAGCGACTGGGCCAGTAGCCGGGCGTCGCCCGAACGGGTCATGCCCGCGTCCACCAGCTGCGCCAGGCGAGCCCGGAAATCCTCGAATGTATCCAGCCCGGCGGCGAGGATCCGCGCCTCCAGCTGCGCCGCCTCCGAGGCCTTCGCCTCGAGCATGAAGGCCACGCGGTAGGCGTCCGGCTGCTCGAGGCCAAAGTCGATGTAGACCCGGCACATCTCAAGGAAGCCGGCACGGTCCCGCACCCCCAGCGGCAGGGCGGCCATGCGTTCCGCCAGGGCCCGGAACGACCGTTCGCAGAGATCCACGAGGATCTCGTCCCGGCTGTGGAAGTGGGCGTACAGGGCAGGCTGGGAAATCCCAACGGCGGCCGCGATCTCGCGGGTCGTGACAGCCATGACGCCACGCTCGGTGAACAGGCGCTGCGCGGCGTCGAGGATTTCCTCCCGGCGCTCGGCGCCCCTGCCCTTCGGCTTTCGGGGCGACCGTTCGGTTCCTGCGATCATGACGGCGAATTCACCTCGGCCTGTGCTGCCCCGCCTTGACATCCCCGGCTGACTTATCAGTGATAAGTGATCAGTGATAGGTCCTCGGGATTCCCACCATGACCGCTTTTGACGGCGCGGCAAGGCCTGCGGCGCTCGGCCTCGTCCTCCTCACCTTCCTTGCGGGCTGCGGCCGCGGCGGGGAGCCGGCGCCTGCGCCGCCGGCCGCCGTGGAGATCGCCCTCGTCGAGCCCGACGGGGCGCAGGGCGGCCTGACCGTGACCGGCGCCCTCGAGCGGCAGAAGGAAATGAACCTGGCCTTCCGGGTGGGCGGGGTGATGACCGCCCTCGCCGTCGACGCCGGGGACCCCGTCTCCGCGGGACAGGTTCTGGCCCGGATCGATCCGTCGGCCGTCAACGCCCGGGTCACCCAGTCCGAGGCCGACCTCGAGCGCGCCCGCCGGGACCTGCGCCGGGACGAGGCCCTCTTCGCCCAGGGCTATGTGAGCAACCAGAGGCTGGAGGACCGCAAGAGCGCGCTCAAGGCCGCCCAGGCCGCCTACGATTCCGCCGCCTTCGACGGCCGCTGGGCCCGCCTCCTCGCCCCTGCAGGCGGCGTGGTGCTGGAGCGCCTGGCCCAGGCGGGCGAGGTGGTCCAGCCCGGCCAGCCCATCCTGCGGATCGCCGACCTGTCCAGCCCCCTGGTCCTGAGGGCCCCGGTGGCGGACAGGGACATCGCCAGGGTCTCTAAGGGACAGGCCGTCAGCGCCCTGGTGGACTCCCTCCCCGGTCCGCCCCTGCAGGGCCGGGTCGTGCGGGTTGGCCAGGGCGCAGACCCCCGGACCGGCGCGGTCACGGTGGAGATCGAGCTGCCCGGCCGGCCCGACCTGCGGAGCGGCCTGACCGCGAAGGCCATCTTCCCCCCGGCGGGGGGCGCATCGGACGGCGTGAAGGTTCCGGCTGAGGCCGTGATCGAGGCCAGCGGCGACCGCGCCTTCGTCTTCCGGCTGAAGGGCGACCGGGTCGCCCGCACCCAGGTGGTCTTCCTCGGCTTCGACGGGGACCATGCCCGGCTCCGCGGCCTTGCACCCGGCGAACGGGTGGTCACCGCCGGCGGCGGCTTCGTGAGCGATGGCGAGCGCGTCCGGGTGGCTGACGCCCGCGCCCTGACCGGCGCAGCCCGATGAAGCCGGATATCGCCGGCTTCGCGGTCCGCCGCTGGCAGTTCACCCTCGTCGCCTTCGCCCTGCTGGCCGCGCTGGGGATCAACGCCTTCCGCTCGACCCCGAGGTCGGAGGACCCGCATTTTCCGCTGCCCATCGTGGTCGTCCAGGCGGTCCTGCCGGGCGCCGAGCCCGCGGAGGTGGAGCAGCTGATCGTCGATCCCATCGAGGAGGCGATCGACGGCCTCGATTCCGTCACCCAGATCCGCTCCACCAGCCAGGACGGGGCCGGGGTGGTTACGGTCGAGTTCAGCTACGACGTCGACCCGGAGCGCAAGTACGACGAGGTCGTCCGGGAGGTGAACGCCCTTCGCAGCCGGTTGCCGGACGGCCTCGCCCGGCTTGAGGTCCGTCGTGCGAGGACCACCGAGGTGTCGATCGTCCAGGTGGCCCTGGTCAGCGACACCCTGCCCATGCGCCGACTGGAGAAGGCCGCCGAGCGTCTCCGGGAGCGTCTGGCGCGCACCCCCGGCGTCCGCCAGGCCCGCTACTGGGGCGCGCCCCCGTCCGAGGTCCGGGTCTCCCTCGACCTCGCCCGGCTCGCCGCCCTGCAGCTCCCGGCGACCGCGGTCACCGACGCCCTGAGGGCGCGGGGGGCGGAGGCGCCGGTCGGCGCCCTCCAGGCCGGCGACCGCCGGTTCAACGTCAAGACGGGCGGGGCCTTCGCGACCCTGGAGTCCGTGGCCGAGACGCCGGTGCGGAGCCTCGAGGGCCGGGTGGTCCGCGTGCGCGACGTGGCGGATGTGGCCTGGGCGCAGGACGAGGCCGGCCACCTCGCGCGGTTCAACGGCAAGCGGGCGGTCTTCGTGACGGTCACGCAGAAGGATGGCGAGGACGTCGGGCGCATCACCGAACAGGTCCGCCGGGCCCTGGACGAGCATGAGAAGACCCTGCCGGCCGGGGTGAAGCTGGAACGCGCTTTCTTCCAGTCGGAGAATGTCGACCACAGGCTGGGCAACCTCTTCCGGGACTTCGGCATCGCCCTCGGGCTCGTCCTGATCACCCTCCTGCCCCTCGGGTTCCGGGCCGGGGTGGTGGTGATGATGTCCATTCCCCTTTCCCTGCTGATCGGCCTGGCCCTGCTCCAGGCCTTTGGCTTCACCCTCAACCAGCTTTCGATCGCCGGCTTCGTCCTGGCCCTGGGCCTGCTGGTCGACGACAGCATCGTGGTGGTCGAGAACATTGCGCGCCGGATGCGTGAGGGCGAGGACCGCATCACGGCGGCCATCAACGGGACCCGGCAGATCGGCCTGGCCGTCGTCGGCTGCACCGCCGCCCTCATGCTCGCCTTCCTTCCCCTGCTGGCCCTGCCGGGCGGGGCCGGGGCCTACATCCGCTCCCTCCCGGTCACCGTGCTGGTCACGGTGGCGGCTTCGCTCGTCGTCGCCCTCACCATCATCCCCTTCCTGTCGAGCCGGATCCTATCCCGTCACGAGGATCCGGAGGGGAACGCCCTCCTGCGCGCCGTGAACGGGGGAATCCAGCGCTTCTATGCCCCGGTGCTGCACGCCGGGCTCGCCCGCCCCCTGCTGACGACGGCCCTGATCCTCGCCCTGTGCCTGACCGCGGTTCCCCTGGCCCGGGCCATCGGGACCAGCCTCTTCCCGCCGGCGGAGACCCCCCAGTTCCTCGTCCGCATCGAGCTGCCCGACGGGACCGCCCTGACCCGGACCGAACAGGCCCTGCGACATGTCGAGGCCGCCCTCGCCCGGGAGCCCGACGTCGCCTGGCGCGCCGCCAACCTCGGGCGGGGAAACCCCCAGATCTTCTACAACCAGCAGCAGAGGGAGAGCAGCGCCGGCTATGCCGAGGTCTTTGTCGGGCTCAAGGCCTGGCGCCCTGGCGAAAGCGAAGAGGTCGTGGCCCGCCTGCGCGAGGACTTCGCCCGCTATCCCGGCGCCCGCATCACCCTGGTCCTGTTCGAGAACGGTCCCCCGGTGGAGGCGCCCATCGAGGTCCGGCTGACCGGGGAGCGGCTGGATGTCCTGAAGGCCGGGGCGGACCGGATCGAGCAGATCCTGAAGTCGACCCCCGGGGCCCGCGACGTCGGCAATCCCATGCGGGTGGACCGCACCGACCTGGACCTCGGCCTCGACGAGGCCAAGGCGGCGGCGCTCGGCGTGCCGCCCGGCGCCGCCCGCCGCACAGTCCGCCTCGCCCTGACGGGAGAGGAGGCCGCCCGGTTCCGGGACGAGGACGGCGACGACTACGCGGTCAAGGTCCGCCTGCCGATGGAGAAGACCGCCGTGGGCGACCGGAACGACCTTTCCGTCCTCGGCGCGGTCTATGTCCCCACCGCGACCGGCGCCACGGCGCCGCTCTCGGCCCTCACGGCGCCCCGCCCGGTGACGGGCCCCTCCCGGATCGACCGGTATGACCGGGAGCGCACGGTCACGGTTTCCGCCTTCCTGGAGCCCGGAGCCCTCGCCTCGAAGGTGTCCGCGGACGTCGATCGCCGCCTGGCGGACCTCGCCCTGCCGCCGGGCTACAGGCTCAGCTTCGGCGGCCAGGCCGAAGCCCAGTCGGAAAGCTTCGCCGGCCTCGGCGCCGCCATCACCATCGCCATCTTCGGGATCCTCGCCGTCCTGGTCCTGGAGTTCGGCAGGTTCAGGAGCGCCCTGGTCGTGGCCGGCATCATCCCCCTGGGCCTGTTCGGCGCGGTCGCGGCCCTGGCCCTGACAGGCAACTCCCTGTCCTTCACCGCCGTCATCGGGATCATCGCCCTGATCGGCATCGAGATCAAAAACTCGATCCTGCTCGTCGACTTCACAGAGCAGCTGAGGCGGGAGGGCGTCCCGCTCCGCGAGGCCATCGAAAGGGCCGGGGAAGTCCGCTTCCTGCCGGTCCTGCTGACCAGCGTCACCGCCATCGGCGGCCTGATTCCCCTGGCCCTCGAGAGGTCCGGCCTCTACTCGCCCCTCGCCATCGCCATCATCGGCGGCCTGGTGTCGTCCACCCTGCTGAGCCGGATCGCCACTCCGGTCCTCTACTGGCTGGCGGCGCGGGGCGAGGAAAAGGCCGCCTAGAGCGCCCGGGAGTGCCGGCCCTCGACCTCGCGGAAGTAGACGTCGAAGACGGCGCAGACGCTGCGCACCACCACCCGGCCGGCGTCGGTGACCTTCACGCGGAAGCCGTCCAGCTCCACCAGGCCGTCGGCCGCAAAGGCCTCGAGCCGGGACATCTCGTGGACGAGTTCCCGCGGGTGGCGGCCGTCGCGGGCGCAGATCTCGCCCAGGTCGACGGCGAAGTCGCACATCAGGCGCTCGATGATCTCGCCGCGGAACCGGTCGTCGGCGCTCACCACGACACCCCGGGCGACCGGCAGCTGGTCATGGTCGAGGGACTTGCGCCATTCGATCTCCTGCGAGGCGTTCTGCACGAAGCCCTGGGGCAGGCTGCCGATGGCAGAGGGGCCCATTCCGATCAGAACACTCGCTGAATCCGTGGTGTAGCCCTGGAAGTTGCGGTGCAGCCGGCCCTCGGCCTGGGCGAGGCAGAGTTCGTCCTCGGGAACGGCGAAATGGTCCATCCCGATCCGGACATAGCCCTCGGAGATGAGCCGCTCCGCCGCGACCTCGAATTGGTCCAGCCGCTCGGAAGCGCCCGGAAGCGCTTTTTCATCAATGAGTTTCTGGTGGCTCTTCATCCACGGGACGTGGGCGTAGCCGAACAGGGAGATCCGCTCGGGCCGCAGCACCATCAGGGTCTCGACCGTGGTCTTCGTGTTGGCGACGGTCTGGTGCGGCAGCCCGTACATCAGGTCCATGTTGATCGACGAGACGCCGCCGTCCCGCAGCCAGCGCACGCAGTGGGCGATGTGCTCGAAGGCCTCAAGGCGGTTCACCGCCGCCTGGACCTCCCGGTCCAGGTTCTGCACGCCCAGGCTGGCGCGCGACAGGCCGTTGACGCAGGCCGTGGTCACCCATTCCCGGGTCAGGATCTCCGGGTCCATCTCGGCGGCCACCTCCAGCCCGCCGCCGAAGCGGAAGGCCGCCGAGAGCGCCGCGAGGACGGACCGCAGCTCCACCGGTGAAAGCATGTTGGGCGTGCCGCCGCCGAAGTGGATGGACGAGACCTGCAGGCGCCGCCGGCCCAGGGCCCGGTGCAGGGACAGGAGCTCCCGCTCGAGATAGAGGACATACGCCGCCACGGGCCCATGGTTGTTCACCGCCCGGGTGTTGCAGCCGCAGTACCAGCACAGGCGCGAGCAGAAGGGCACGTGGATGTAGAGGGAGACCGGCTGGTCGTCGGGCAGGCCCGCGAGCCAGCCGGCGTACATCTCCGCCGTCACCTCCGGGGAGAACTGAACCGCCGTCGGATAGCTGGTGTAGCGCGGCGCGCGGCCATCGTACTTCTCGATCAGCGCATCGCGGCTCAACCGTGCGGCCTGGACGGACATCTCCCCCTCCGGTCTGGCGCCCCGAGGGGCCATTGGCGCAAGCCTATCACACGCCGCCCCGCGCCGCCGCCGTGATGCAGATCAAGCGCCGCTGCGCCCTTGCCCGGAGCGAGACGGGGGGGCTGCGGCGAAGGGCCGCCGAACCCTCGCCCCGGCGGTCGGCCTCACGCCATCTCGCAGATCCGGCCGGCCTTGGCGTCGGTGTAGCCGGCAGGGGTCCAGGCGAGCTCGCCGTTGACCAGCACCGCCTCCACGCCGACGGAGTCACGTGTGT
>JAPOKE010000006.1 GCA_029977805.1 Phenylobacterium parvum
CGATGCAGGGGATGCCTTTGCTCTTCGGGGTCCAGCGCATGTTCGTGCACGCCTCGCACTGCCATCCGCCGAGCGCGGCGACGAGGCAGCGTTTCTGCTCATCCGTCAACCCGCACCCGGCCTGTCCGCCGAGGTCCAGGTGATGGGCCTCGACCTCGCCGGGGTCCGGGCCAGCGCCGGCGCCGCCTGCTCCAGCGGGAAGGTCCGCCCGAGCCGGGTGCTGGAGGCCATGGGACTTACTGACCTCGCCCCCTGCGCCATCCGTCTCAGCGGCGGCTGGTCCACCCGTCCGGAGGACTGGCGCGCTGCGGCGGACGCATGGATCGAGCTGAAGTCCCGGCGCGCCGGGCGCCAACACCCGGCTGCGGCCTGAGGAGCAGACAGATGGCCGCCGTCAAGGACACCGTTGAACAGGTCGCCGGGCTCGAGAAGTACGAGCACGGCTTCGTCACCGAGATCGAGCAGGAGTTCGCGCCCAAGGGCCTCGACCGGGACACCGTCGCCTTCATCTCCCGCAAGAAGGAAGAGCCGGACTGGATGCTGGCCTGGCGGCTGGAGGCGTTCGAGCGCTGGAGCGCCATGGAGTCCCCCGACTGGGCCCGGGTCAGCTTCCCGCCCATCGACTACCAGGACGCCACCTACTACGCCGCGCCCAAGGCCAAGGACGGGCCCGCCAGCCTGGACGAGGTCGATCCCGAGCTCCTGAAGACCTACGAGAAGCTGGGCATCCCGCTTCGGGAACAGGAGGTCCTGGCGGGCGTGACCGGTGCGCCCCGCTACGCCGTCGACGCCGTCTTCGACTCCGTCAGCGTCGTCACCACCTTCAAGAAGGAGCTGGCCGAGGCTGGCGTCATCTTCTGCTCGATGAGCGAGGCGGTGCGCGAGCACCCGGAGCTGGTGCGCAAGTACCTGGGCTCTGTCGTGCCGGTGACCGACAATTTCTTCGCCTGCCTGAACTCCGCCGTCTTCTCCGACGGCAGCTTCGTCTACGTGCCCCCGGGCGTACGCTGCCCGATGGAGCTTTCGACTTATTTCCGGATCAACGCCGCCGGCAGCGGCCAGTTCGAGCGGACCCTGATCATCGCCGACAAGGGGGCCTACGTCTCCTACCTGGAGGGTTGCACCGCGCCCATGCGCGACGAGAACCAGCTGCACGCCGCGGTGGTGGAGCTGGTCGCCCTCGAGGACGCGGAGATCAAGTACTCGACCGTCCAGAACTGGTACCCGGGCGATCCGGAGACCGGGAAGGGCGGCATCTACAACTTCGTCACCAAGCGGGCGGATTGCCGCGGCGACCGTTCGCGGGTGTCCTGGACCCAGGTGGAGACCGGCTCGGCCATCACCTGGAAGTATCCTTCCTGCGTCCTGAGGGGCCGGGAAAGCGTCGGCGAGTTCTATTCCATCGCCATCACCAACGGGCGCCAGCAGGCCGACACCGGCACGAAGATGATCCACCTGGGCGCCGGCTCGCGTTCGACCATCATTTCGAAGGGCATCTCGGCGGGCAAGTCCCAAAACAGCTACCGCGGACTCGTCCAAATCATGCCCAACGCCGACCATGCGCGGAACTTCACCCAGTGCGACAGCCTGCTGATCGGCAAGGCCTGCGCGGCCCACACCGTGCCCTACATCGAGGCGCGCAACGGGGCCTGCACCTTCGAGCACGAGGCGACGACGACCCGTCTCTCGGAGGACCAGCTCTTCTATGCCCGGCAGAGGGGGCTCTCCGAGGAGGAGGCCGTCCAGCTGCTGGTCAACGGCTTCGTCCGCGACGTGCTCCAGGAGCTTCCCATGGAGTTCGCCGTGGAGGCCCAGAAGCTCGTCGCGATTTCCCTCGAAGGCAGTGTGGGGTGACCCGGATGACCGTTACCGAGAAGCTCTCCCTGCGCCAGGCCTTCGACCTGGAGATCCATCGGCGGGAGGCCGAGCGCCTGGCCCGCGAGGCCGAGGAGCGCGCCCAGCAGGAGGCCGACCACGGCGCCGCCAGCGCCCTCTATGACATCCTGGCCTCGGATCCCGACTTCCTGCGCGAGCGGGGCCTCCGGCTCGACCGGACCCGCTACGCCGTCACCCTCGACCACGACGCCTTCCGGCTTCGGGCCTATTTCGAGGCGGGCGAGGCCAGCGTCAGTTCGGCCGACAAGCGCACGGCCACCACGCCGACGGCCGCGCCGCGCAAGCAGGCCGTCGCCACCTCCGTATCGGGCGCCCTCGACATCCTCGCCCAGTTCCTTGCCGACGAGGCCCCCTGATGCTGAGCCTTCGAAACCTGCACGCCCGCGTCGGCGACCGCGAGATCCTCAAGGGCCTCAGCCTGGAGGTGCCGGCGGGAGAAGTGCACGCCATCATGGGGCCGAACGGGGCGGGCAAGTCGACCCTGTCCTACGTCCTGACCGGCCGGCCGGGCTATGAGGTCACAGACGGCGAAGCCAAGCTGGACGGCGTGGACCTCCTGGGCCTCGAGGCGGACGAGAGGGCGGCGCAGGGCCTCTTCCTGTCCTTCCAGTATCCCCTTGAGATCCCGGGGGTTCCGGCCCTGACCTTCGTGCGCACCGCCCTCAACGCCCAGCGCAAGGTGCGCGGGGAGCCCGAGGTCTCGGCGCCGGACTTCCTCAAGCGCGCGCGCGCCTGCGCCGCCGACCTGAAGATGGACTTCGACATGCTGAAGCGGCCGCTCAACGTCGGCTTCTCCGGCGGCGAGAAGAAGCGGATGGAGATCTTCCAGATGGCGCTCCTGGCGCCGCGCTTCATGATCCTCGACGAGACCGACTCCGGGCTCGACATCGACGCCCTGCGGATCGTCTCGGAAGGGGTGAACGCCCTGCGCGCGCCGGACCGGGCCATGCTGGTCATCACCCACTACCAGAGGCTGCTCGACCATATCCGCCCGGACCGCGTGCACGTCCTGGCGGACGGCCGGATCGTGGCGAGCGGCGGGCCCGAGCTCGCCCTGGAGCTCGAACGCGAGGGTTATGACAAGTACGCGAGGGCTGCGTGAACCTCGGCCAGGCCATCCGGCTGCGCGACGCCACCCTCCTGCCGTCGCGGCGGGACGAGGACTGGCGCTGGACGGATCTCCGGGGCCTGCTGCGGACGATCCCCGAGCCCTCCCTCGCCCTCGATCCTGAATCGATTGGTCCCGGCCCCTTCGACGGCGTGGCGGGCGAGGTCCTCGTGGTCGCGAACGGCGCAGGCCCGGAGGCCGTGGAGGTCGAGGCCGGCGGCGACCGGACGCTTGTCCTTCGGCAGGTGTCCCGGGGCGACGGCGCCCACGCCTGCCGCCTGCGCATCCGGGTGGGTGCGGGGGCTCGCCTGACCCTCCTGGAGTCCCACGAGGGCGGCGGCTCCGGCCTGTCCCTCCTGGGGGTCGAGCTCGATCTGGGGGAGGGGGCGGCCTGCGAGCGGCTGGCGGTCTGCGACCTAGATCCGGACGCGGTGGCGGTGGCCGAGCTCGATGTCCGGCTCTCCCCGGGCGCCCGCTTCGCCCAGACCCTCCTCACCACCGGATCACGCCGGCAGCGGCTGGAGACCCGCGTCAGCCACCCCGGCCAGGGAGCGGAGGCCCGTCTCGACGGGGCCTATCTCCTCTCCGGCCGGCGACACGCCGACCTGACCAGCAGCGTCCGGCACGAGGGCCCCGACGGCCGCACCGACCAGCTGGCGCGGGGGATCGTCGACGACCAGGCGAGGGCCGTCTTCCAGGGCCGGATCGTCGTGCAGGAAGGCGCCGACGGGACGGACGCGCGGATGGCGCACAACGCCCTGATCCTGTCCGACCGGGCGGAGGTGGACGCGCGCCCGGAACTCGAGATCTACGCCGACGACGTCGCCTGCGCCCACGGGGCCACGGTCGGCGCCCTCGATGACGAGGTCCTGTTCTACATGCGCCAGCGTGGCCTGCCGGAGCGCGAGGCCCGGATCCTCCTGGCCGCGTCCTTCCTCGGCGAGGTGCTGGACCGGGTCGAGTCCCCGGCCGCTTCCGGTCGCCTGCGGGACTGGCTCGCCGCCCGTCTTGGAGCCGCCTGATGGCCTTTGACCCGGACAGCGTGCGGGGCGAGTTCCCGGTCCTCTCCCGGAGGATCGGCGACCGGCCGCTTGTCTACCTGGACAGCGCCGCCTCCGCCCAGAAGCCCGAGGCCGTGATCTCGGCGATGGCGGACATGATGCGCCGCAGCTACGCCAACGTCCACCGGGGCCTTCACACCCTCGCGAATGAAACGACAGAACTCTATGAAAATGCGAGGAAAAAAGTCGCAGGGTTCATAGGCGCCTCCGAGGCGGAAATCGTCTTCACCCGGGGCGCCACAGAGGCCCTGAACCTCGTGGCCGCGGGCCTGGGCCAGGGGCTCGGCGAGGGCGACGAGGTCCTCCTGACCGAGATGGAGCACCACGCCAACATCGTTCCCTGGCACTTCCTGCGGGAACGCAAGGGCGTGGTCCTGCGCTTTGCGCCCCTCCTGCCCGATGGGGCCCTGGACATGGAGGCCCTCCAGCGGCTCATCACCCCGCGAACCCGGGTGATCTCCGTCGTCCACATGTCCAACGTGCTTGGCACGGTGAACCCGGTCCGTCGGATCGCCGACCTCGCCCGGGCCGCCGGCGCGATCTGCGTCGTCGACGCCTGCCAGTCCGTGGTGCACGCGCCCCTGGACGTCCGCGCCCTCGGCGCCGACTTCGTCGCCTTCTCGGGACACAAGCTCTACGGACCGACCGGGATCGGCGTCCTGTGGGGACGCCCCGAGCGGCTCGAGGCGCTTCCGCCCTGGCAGGGCGGCGGCGAGATGATCGACCGGGTGGACTTCGACGCCATCACCTACGCCAAGCCGCCCCTGAGGTTCGAGGCGGGCACCCCGCCCATCGTCGAGGCGGTCGGCCTCGGCGCCGCGGTGGACTGGCTGTCCCGCCTGGACCGCGAGGCGGTGGCCGAACACGAGGCCGCGCTCTACCGCCGGGCCGCCGGGGGGCTCTCGGGCGTCAACGGGATACGCATTCTCGGCGAGGCGGAAGGCAAGGGCGCCGTGCTCAGCTTCACCGTCGAGGGCGCCCATGCCCACGACATCGCCCAGCTCCTGGACCGCTACGGCGTCGCGGTGCGCGCCGGGACCCACTGCGCCGAGCCCCTCATGCGACGGCTGGGGGTCAGCTCCAGCGTCCGCGCCTCCTTCGCCCTCTACAACACCCACCAGGAAGTCGACGCCTTCCTGGACGCCCTTGATCGAACCCGGACCTTCTTCACATGACCGAATCCGCAAGCCAGCCGGGCGGTGAAGCCGCCCCCAGCGCCCTCAGCCAGGCTGAGCTCGACCGGCTGACCGACCGGCTGATCGAGGCCTTCAAGACGGTTTTCGACCCGGAGATCCCGGTCGACATCTACGAGCTGGGCCTGATCTACAAGGTCGACGTCTCGGATGAGCGGGACGTGGCGGTGGACATGACCCTCACGGCGCCGGGCTGCCCGGTGGCGGGCGAGATGCCGGGCTGGGTCGAGGATGCGATCCGCGCCATCCCCGAGGTCAGGAACATCAAGGTCGACCTGGTCTTCGACCCGCCCTGGGACCCTTCGCGGATGTCCGACGAGGCCAAGCTTCAACTGAACATGTTCTGAGCCCATATTGCAGCCATGAGCCTCGACACCCTCTCTGCTTCGCCCCGGCCCCGGCGGCCGCGCCCCCAGGTGGTCTCCCTGAGCCCGGCCGCGGCGGAACGGGTGCGTGAGATCATCGCGCGGTCGCAGACGCCGATCGCGGGCCTGAGGGTCGGCGTCAAGAACGGCGGCTGCGCCGGCCAGGAGTACGTCCTCGACTACGCCGAAACGGTCGATCCCCTGGATGAGGTCGTGACGGACCAGGGCGTCACCATCCTGGTGGAGCCCTCGGCGGTCCTCTTCCTTCTCGGAACGGTGATCGACTACGAGGTGACCCGCCTGTCGTCCAAGTTCGTCTTCCGGAACCCGAACCAGACGGACGCCTGCGGCTGCGGCGAGAGCGTCACCATCCAGCCCGCCGCAGCCCCCGACGCCTGATCC
This sequence comes from Phenylobacterium parvum, assembly GCA_029977805.1. Lineage (GTDB taxonomy): Bacteria > Pseudomonadota > Alphaproteobacteria > Caulobacterales > Caulobacteraceae > Phenylobacterium > Phenylobacterium parvum_A. Next base: position 6,026 of record JAPOKE010000006.1, read on the forward strand.
GTCCTACTTGCGGGTGAACACCGCCACGCGCTTCTGGAGGAAGGCCATCACGCCCTCCCGGAAGTCGGCCGTGCGTCCGGCGGTCTTCTGCGCGACGCGCTCGGCGTGCAGCTGCTGCAGCCAGTCGTTGTCGAGGCTGTCCCAGATCAGCTTGCGGATCGAGCCGAGCGCCCAGGGGCCGTCGGCCAGGGAACGCGCGATCTCGTGGGCGGTGGTCATCAGTTGGTCGTCGGGGACGACGCGGTTGACCAGGCCCCAGTCGAGGGCCGTCTTGGCCGGGATCTTCTCGCCGAGCAGGGCCATCTCCAGGGCCCGAGCCTTGCCGATGAGGCGGGGCAGGAGATAGGTCGAGCCGCCGTCGGGAACCAGGCCGATGCGGCGGAAGGCCTGGAGGAAGTAGGCGCTCTCGCCCGCGACGATGATGTCGCCCATCAGCGCCAGGGAGCAGCCCACGCCCGCCGCCGCGCCGTTGATCGCCGTGACGATCGGGATGGGATAGTCCCGCAGCGAGGTCATGAAGGGGTTGTAGACGGTCTCGAGCGCCGAGCCGGAGTCCGGGCCTTCCGGATCGGGGTTGGCGGCCTGTCCGGCGCTTCCGCCGCCGGAGAGGTTGGCGCCGGAGCAGAAGCCGCGGCCTTCGCCGGTGAGGATGACGCACCGGGCGCCGGAGTCGGGACGTGCGTAGGCGGCGAAGGCGGCGCGCAGCTCGGCCATGGTGTCGAGGCCCGCGGCGTTCATAGTGCCCGGATCCGCGAGGGCGATGACGGCGATGCCGTCATTCAGGGAAATCTTGATCTTCTCGTAGGCCATGGAGTCCTCCGTATCGTGCTCCGGGATGAGCAAAACCCGGATGACCCTGCGTCAGGCCAGACCCTTGTGCGGGCCGTCGGCGGATCAGGCGTCGCCTTCGACGACCAGCCGGTTCCGGCCCCGGCGCTTGGCCCTGTAGAGGCTGGCGTCCGCCCGTTCGATCAGCTCATGGATGGAGTCGCCGGCCCTGTAGCCCGCGATCCCGGCCGAGAGGGTGATAATCCCCAGGTTGTCATTGGTGGACCGCCTGCGGATGCTCGTGGCGGAGACATCCTTGAGGATGGCGTTCACCAGGGGCGAGGCCTCGAAGAGGCTTTCACCCGGCAGGATGAGGGCGAACTCCTCTCCGCCGAAACGGGCGGCGAAGCGCGGGGGCAGGACCCGCTTGCGGATCACGCTGGCCACATAGCGCAGGACCTGGTCGCCGGTCTGGTGGCCCCAGGTGTCGTTGAACTTCTTGAAGTGGTCGATGTCGAGCAGCACGAGGCAGAAGAACTCGCCCTTGGCGTCGGCGTCGGCCCGGGCCTGCTCGATCCTCTCGTCAAAGGCGCGGCGGTTGGCCAGCCGGGTGAGGGGGTCGGTCGCAGCCTCCTTGCGGATCACCTCGAGCTGTTCGCGGAGCATCGCCACCTCGGAGGTCGAGGCGGCGAGGGCGCGCTCCACCGATGCGTTCTGCGCCTGCATCTCCCGCGTGGCGTCCGACAGGTTGGCGACCACACCCTGCAGGGCGGTGCTGGTGGGATCGCTCTCGAGGGTCCGCGAGGTTTCCTCGAGCCGGGTGGAGAAGGTCTCGCTCGTTTCCTGGGCCGAACGGATGGCCTGCTCGGCGGTGGCCAGTTCCCGGGAAAGGGCCTGGCCCGTGTCCCGGATCTGCTCGGAAAGCCGGCCCCGGGGCAGGAAGGTGGAGGCCAGCTGCTCCGCGAGGTCGTCGGTGATCGGCTCCCCGCTGACCATCAGCCGCTCGAGCTCCCGGGCCAGGGGGCCATTGGGGTCGGCGATCACATGCGACCAGAGCTCGTAGTTGATGGGGGTTGGCCAGACACGGTGGCTCTCCAGCCGCTCCAGCGCCATGCGGGCCAGCTCGTAGGCCTCAGGCGACCTGAACCTGGAGTCGAGATCCTCCGCCATTCCCCTCTTTCCAAGCCCCCGCCAGCGAAAGGTGCGGCGCAGCCGAAGCCGCCCGCACCCGCTTCACTTTAGTCCCCGGGCTCCCAAGTCAAGCGCCGAGGCGATCGCGGCCTATTTTCGGCCTGGGGTTGTGGGGCGGGCCAGGAAGGCCGGAAGCTCCGAGCCGAAGCCCACCACAGGCCTGCCCGGGCGGTCGCCGTCATCGGAATCGTCCCTGTCCCGACCTCCGCGGCGGGGCGCCCGTTCCGGCCTTTCGGCGCGTTCGGAGCGCTCGGGGCGCTCGGGGCGTTCAGCTCGCGCAGGCCGTTCCTGCCGCTCCCGGCGGGCCGGGGGAGGCGGGGCCTCCGGCTCCACCGCGGGCGCCGGGGCGGTCGCCTCCGCAGGAGACGCCGACTCGGCGCGCGCATCAGGGGCTGCTTCGCGCTCCCGCCGGGGGCGGGGCGGGCGATCCTCGCCATCGCGGGAGCGACCGCGCCCGGCGGGACGTCCGCGACCCCCGCGCCGGTCATCCCGGGGCGTGTCCTTGATGGCCGAGAAGTCCACGCCTTCCAGGACGACCTCCTCGGGGTCCTTGCCGATCAGCTTGAGCACCTTGTCGATGTTCTTGGCGTCGGCCGGTGTGACGATCATGAAGGCCCGGCCGGACTTTCCGGCCCGGCCGGTCCGGCCGATCCGGTGGACGTAGTCGTCCGCATGGTGCGGCACGTCGTAGTTGAACACGTGGCTCACGTCGGGGATGTCCAGCCCGCGGGCCGCGACGTCCGAGGCGCAGAGGAGCTTGAGGTCGCCGCTGCGGAAGGCGTCGAGGGTGCGCATCCGGGTCTGCTGGTCCAGGTCGCCATGGATGGCGGCCGCATCGAAGCCGTGGGTCCGCAGGCTCTTGGCCACGATGTCCACCTCGGACTTGCGGTTGCAGAACACGATGCCGTTCTTGATCCCCTCCGCCTCGATCAGCATGCGAAGCGCCGTGCGCTTGGCCTTGGGATCGGAGGTCGGCAGCCGCACGATGTGCTGGGCGATGGTCTCGGCCGTGGTCGCCGGGCGGGCGACCTCGATCCGCACCGGATCGTTCAGGAACTGCTTGGTCAGCCGGGTGATCTCGGGCGGCATGGTCGCCGAGAAGAAGAGGGTCTGCTTCTTCGGTGGAGTCAGCTTGAAGATGCGCTCGATGTCCGGGATGAAGCCCATGTCCAGCATCCGGTCGGCCTCGTCGACCACCAGGATCTGGACCCCGGTCAGGAGCAGCTTGCCGCGTTCAAAGTGGTCGAGCAGCCGGCCAGGCGTGGCGATCAGGACGTCGACGCCGCGGTCCAGCTTGAGTTCCTGGTCGGAGAAGGAGACGCCCCCGATCAGGAGGGCCCAGGAGAGCTTGCGCGCCTGGTTGGCGGAGTACCGCTCGAAGGAAGCGGAGACCTGGTCGGCCAGTTCCCGCGTGGGGGCGATGACGAGGGCGCGCGGCATGCGGGCGCGGCTGCGCCCCTGGGCGAGCCTCTCGATCATCGGAAGGGTGAAGGCGGCGGTCTTGCCCGTCCCGGTCTGGGCGATGCCGAGCACGTCCTTGCCCGTGAGGGCGATGGGGATGGCCTGGGCCTGGATCGGGGTGGCGGTGGTGTAGCCCGTCGCGGAGACGGCCTGCAGGATTTCGGGCGAAAGGCCCAGTTCAGCGAATTCGGTCATTATTTGCCTAAGGGGCGACGGGCCCGACCCGCAGGGCGGGGGCGCGCACGGCGCGGCGGCGCGGACGTCAGTCGTCGCGCGCCGCGGAACATACGGGCTGGGGGCTCCAAGTCAACGCGCTACCGCGCCGCCGCCAGGGCCTCAGAGGTCGAGGTCCGCCACGGCGAACTCTGCGTTCTCCTGGATGAACCGGAAGCGGAGCTCGGGCTTGCGTCCCATCAGGGCCTCGACCAGTTCGGCGACCTCTTCCTCGGAGCGGGGAAGGGTGACCCGGGCCAGGATTCGCCGCGCAGGGTCCATGGTCGTCTCGCGCAGCTGGGCGGGCATCATCTCGCCGAGGCCCTTGAAGCGCCCGACCTCGGGTTTCTTGCCCTTGAACTCGGTCGCCAGCAGGGCCTCGCGGTGGGCGTCGTCCCGGGCGTAGACCACCTTGCCGCCGTGGCTGAGGCGGTAGAGGGGCGGCAGGGCGAGGTAGAGCCGGCCGGCCCGGATCAGCTGGGGCATGGTCCGGTAGAAGAAGGTGATCAGCAGGCTGGCGATGTGGGCGCCGTCCACGTCGGCGTCGGTCATGATGACCACCCGCTCGTAACGCAGGTCCTCCTCGCGGAACCGCGAGCCGCCCTGGACCCCCAGGGCCAGCATCAGGTCGGAGAGCTCCTTGTTCTGGCCCAGCTTGTCAGTCGTGGCCGAGGCCACGTTCAGGATCTTGCCGCGCAGGGGCAGGATGGCCTGGGTGCGGCGGTCGCGGGCCTGCTTCGCCGAGCCGCCGGCGCTGTCGCCCTCGACGATGAAGATCTCCGAGCCCTCCGCCGACTGGCCAGAGCAGTCGGCCAGCTTGCCCGGCAGGCGCAGCTTGCGTGTGGCGGAGGCGCGGGACACCTCCTTCTCCCGGCGGCGCTTGAGCCGCTCCTCGGCGCGCTGGATGACGAAGTCGAGCAGGGCGCGCGCCGACTTGGGCTGGGCGGCCAGCCAGTGGTCGAAGGGATCGCGCAGGGCCGCCTCGACCAGGCGCTGGGCCTCGGTCGAGGACAGGCGCTCCTTGGTCTGGCCCTGGAACTCGGGGTTGGCGATGAAGACGCTGACCAGTCCGCCGGCCTGGGCGACCACGTCCTCGGCGGTCAGGAGGCCGGCCCGCTTCTCGCCGACCAGTTCGGCGTAGGCCTTGAGGCCCCGGGTGAGGGCGGCGCGGAAGCCCGCCTCGTGCGTCCCGCCCTCGGGCGTGGGCACGGTGTTGCAGTAGGACTGGAGGAAGCCGTCGGCCTCGCCGAACCCGGCGCCGGTCCAGGTGACCGCCCATTCGACCTTGCCCGGGTCGCCCTTGCGCTCGAAGCGGCCGGTGAAGGGTTCCGGCGTCACGGTCTCGACGTCGCGCACCCGTTCGGCGAGGTAGTCGGCCAGGCCATTGGGGAACCGCAGGACCGCCTCCGCGGGGGTCTGGTCCTGGATCCGGGAAGGGTCGCAGGTCCATCGGATCTCGACGCCGCCGAACAGGTAGGCCTTGGACCTCGCCATCCGGTAGAGCCGGGCCGGCCGGAAGACGGCGGCGTCGCCGAAGATCACCGGGTCGGGCCGGAAGCTGATGACCGTGCCGTGCCGCCGGGTCGGGCCCAGCTTCTCCAGGCCGCCGACCGGCTTGCCCCGGCTGAAGGTCTGGCGCCACTCGAAGCCGTCCTTGAAGGCCGTGACTTCCAGGTGCTCGGACAGGGCGTTCACGACCGAGACGCCAACGCCGTGCAGGCCGCCCGAGGTCTCGTAGGCCTTGCCCGAGAACTTACCGCCCGAGTGCAGGACGGTCATGATGACCTCAAGGGCCGACTTGCCCGGGTGCTTGGGATGCGGGTCGACCGGGATGCCGCGGCCATCGTCCCGGACCGTCAGGGCCCCGTCGGCGTCGAGGCGGACCTCGATCACCCTGGCGTGGCCGGCGACGGCCTCGTCCATGGCGTTGTCCAGCACCTCGGCGAAGAGGTGGTGCAGGGCCCGTTCGTCCGTCCCGCCGATGTACATGCCCGGACGCTTGCGCACGGGCTCCAGGCCCTCGAGGACCTCGATGTCCTTTGCGGAGTAGCCGCCGCCCTTGGCCGGGGCCTGGGGCGGAGCGGGAGGGGGCGCAGGCGCGGGTCCGGGCTCGGACAGGCCGGCCGGCCGGGGTTCCGGCTGGGGATCGTCGAACAGCGAGGCTTGGGGAGGGGGCCCGGACATGGCCTTCGTTTGCCGCGATTCGCACCTTGCCGCCGCGCATGGAAAAGGGCCGCCGGATCGCTCCGGCGGCCCCTCCTGCGTCAGCGCCGCGGCGCTGGCGTCAGCACTTGTAGTACATGTCGAACTCGACCGGGTGAGGATGGAGCTGGAGGCGCATGACCTCTTCCATCTTCAGCTCGATGTAGGAGTCGATGAAGTCGTCGTCCATGACGCCGCCGGCCTTCAGGAAGGCGCGGTCCTTGTCGAGGGCCTCGAGGGCCTCGCGCAGGGAGCCGCAGACCTCCGGGACCTTCTTCTGCTCGCGCGGGGGCAGGTCGTAGAGGTTCTTGTCCTGCGGGCCGCCCGGATCGATCTGGTTGATGATGCCGTCGAGGCCGGCCATCAGCAGGGCGGTGAAGGTCAGGTAGGGGTTGCCCATCGGGTCCGGGAAGCGGGCCTCGATGCGCTTGGCCTTCGGGCTGTCGACGTGCGGGATGCGGATAGAGGCCGAGCGGTTGCGGGCCGAGTAGGCCAGCTTCACCGGGGCTTCGTAGCCGGGCACCAGGCGCTTGTAGGAGTTGGTCGTCGAGTTCGAGAAGGCGTTGATGGCCTTGGCGTGCTTGATGATGCCGCCGATGTACCAGAGGCACATCTGCGACAGGCCGGCGTACTTGTCGCCCGCGAAGAGCGGCTTGCCGGCGCCCCAGATCGACTGGTGCACGTGCATGCCCGAGCCGTTGTCGGCGAACATCGGCTTGGCCATGAAGGTCGCGGTCTTGCCGTAGGCCGCCGCCACGTTGTGGATGACGTACTTGTAGAGCTGCATCCGGTCGGCCATCACCACCATGGTGTCGAACTTGAGGCCGAGTTCGTGCTGGGCCGGCGCCACCTCGTGGTGATGCTTCTCGGGCTTCATGCCGAGCTCGCCCATCACCGCCAGCATCTCGCCGCGCAGGTCCTGGGCGGAGTCCACCGGGTTGACCGGGAAGTAGCCGCCCTTGGGGCCCGGGCGGTGGCCCATGTTGCCCTCGGGGTATTCTCTCGCCGAGTTCACCGGCAGTTCGGTGGAGTCGTAAGAATAGCCGGTGTTATGCGGGGCGGTGGACCAGCGCACGTCGTCGAAGATGAAGAACTCGGCCTCGGGTCCGAAGTACACCGTGTCGCCGACCCCGGCTGACTTCAGGTAGTTCAGGGCGGCCTTGGAGATCGACCGCGGGTCGCGGTTGTAGGGCAGGCCGGTGTCGGGGTTCACCACGTCGCACATCAGGGCCAGCGTGGTCTGCTGGTAGAAGGGATCGATGATGGCCGTGTCCAGGTCCGGACGCAGCTTCATGTCGCTTTCGTTGATGGCCTTCCAGCCGGCGATCGACGAGCCGTCGAACATGGTCCCGTCGGTCAGGAACTCCTCGTCGACCAGGTCGATGTCGAAAGTGACATGCTGCATCTTGCCGCGGATGTCGGTGAAGCGGACGTCGACGTACTTGACGTCCTTTTCCTTGATCTGGTCCAGAATGTCCTTGGCCGTGGCCATGATGTTCCCCTTCTCGGTCAAAATCCCCGCCGACTAGACGGCGGCGTCTCCCGTCTCGCCGGTGCGGATGCGCAGGACATCCAGGACCTCCGAGACAAAAATCTTCCCGTCGCCGATGCGACCCGTACGGGCGGCGCCGACGATGGCTTCCAGTGCGGCCTCGAGCTGGTCGTCAGGCAGGACGACCTCCACCTTGATCTTGGGCAGGAAGTCCACGACGTACTCCGCCCCGCGGTAGAGTTCGGTGTGGCCCTTCTGGCGCCCGTAGCCCTTGGCCTCGATCACCGTCATGCCCTGGAGGCCCAGCTCCTGCAGGGCTTCCTTCACCTCGTCGAGCTTGAAGGGCTTGATGATGGCTTCGATCTTTTTCATCCGACGACTCCGGGCCGGGTCCGCACCCGGTGACAAGCGGGCAGGTGACCCAGGCGCGGCGCAGGTTCAAGTTCCGGAACGTCCCGGAGCCGCCCCCGGTGCCGCATTTCGGGCAGGCGCCTTAAAAACAGGCGCCCGGCGCCCTCTTTACGTGCAATTCGTGGCAGCCCCGGAATTCCCCTTGAGAGCGGCCCTTCGGGCTCTAGGATCGCCAGCCAGAAGACGGGGAGGGCGCGTGTGAGCGACGAAACTACACCGGTTCTGGTCGGAGGCGGCCAGTTCACCTGGCGCGGCGATCCCGGCGCCTCCCCATCTCCGACCGCCCTGCTCAAGATCGCGGCGGAAAGGGCGGCCGAGGATGCGGGGCTGGGAAGCGAGGCCTTGGCGGGCGTGGATGGCCTTGCGGTCATCAGCTTCGCGGTGGACGCCCCAGGCGAGCGGCGGGTCATGCCGCATTCGACGAACCCGCCCCTGACCCTGTCACGCCGGCTGGGCGCCGCCCCGGGCTGGAGCGTCTACACCCGCACCGGGGGCAACAGCTCGCAGTACGCGATCAACGTCGCCGCGCAGCGGATCTCCGAGGGCCTGAACCGCCAGGTCCTTGTGGTCGGCGCCGAGTTCATGGGCTCGGGCGTCAAGCGCCTGACCCGGGGCCTGGGCTTCGATGACTGGGACGACGCAGAGGACCTGCCGCCCCCGGAATGGATCGGCGATGGCCGTCCAGGGGTCAGCCCCTACGAGGCGGTCCACGGCATGGACCGGCCGATCAACATCTATCCCCTGTTCGAGAACGCCCTTCGGGCGCGGGACGGCCGGTCGATCGCCGACCACCAGCGCCGCCTCGGAGACCTGTTCGCACCATTCACTCGGGTGGCGGCGGCCAATCCCGAGGCCTGGTTCCAGGTCGAGCGGACGCCCGACGAACTGGTGACGGTCACGCCGGCCAACCGGATGATCGGATTTCCCTACCCGAAGTTCCTCAACGCCATCATGGACGTCGACCAGTCGGCGGGCGTGCTCATGATGAGCCTGGCGCGGGCGCGTGAACTCGGCGTGCCGGAGGACAGGCTCGTCTTCCTGCACGGCTGCGCCGACGCCAACGACATCTGGAACCCGATCGACCGCCAGGACTTCCATTCCAGCCCCGCCATGCGCCTGACCGGCGAGCGCGCCCTCGACATGGCCGGGATCACGGTCGGCGACATCACCGCCTTCGACCTCTATTCCTGCTTCCCCTCCGCCGTGCAGGTGGGGGCGGAATCCCTTGGCCTCGCCCTCGACGATCCCCGCGGGTTCACCGTCACCGGCGGGCTTCCCTATGCCGGCGGCCCGGGCAACAACTACGCCATGCACGGCGTCTGCGCGATGATGCAGCGCCTGCGCCAGAAACCCGGCGCCTTCGGGTTCTGCACCGCCAACGGCTGGTATCTCACCAAGCAGTCCACCGGCGTCTATTCGACCCGCCGCCCCGCGACCCCCTTCGTCCGGCAGGACCCGTCGGTGCTGCAGGCGCAGATCGACGCCCTGCCAAGGCCGGCTGTCATCGAACGGCCATCCGGGCGGGGCAGGGTGGAGACCTACACCGTGATTCATGACCGGGATGGCTACCGCATGGGCGTGATCGTGGGCCGTGACGAGGCCGACCGGCGTTTCGCCGCCATCATTCCGGGAACCGAGACCGAGGCCCTGGCGTCCCTGGAGGCCCGCGAGGGCGTCGGGCGGACGGGAACCGTCTCGCGCGCCGGAGACGACCGCCGCAACCTCTTCACCCTGGACTGAACCATGCAGAAACTCTTCCTGATCCGTCACGGAAAGCCGGCCGCCGTCTGGGGCGAGGCCGACGAGGACCCCGGCCTGGACGCGGCGGGTCGGGCGCAGGCCGAGGCCGCCCGCGACCACCTGCTTTCCCTGCCGGAGGACCAGAGGCCCCGGCGCGTGGTCAGCTCGCCCCTGCGCCGCTGCCGCGAGACCGCCGCGCCGACCGCCGAGGCCCTCGGCGTCGAGGTGGAGATCGATCCCGGCGTTGGCGAGATCCCGACTCCCGCCGCCCTGACCGCCGAGCAGAGGCCGGCCTGGCTGCGCGAGGCCTTCCAGGGCCGCTGGTCAGAGATCCAAGGGGACCTGGACTATGAGGACTGGCGCCGCCGCGCCGCAGGTTCCCTGCTGGCCCGCGGCCGCACGGCCGTCTTCAGCCATTACGTCGCAATCAACGCCGTGATGTCCCTTTTGGCGGAGGACGAGCGGGTCCTGGTCTTCCGTCCGGACCACGCCTCCATCACCACCCTGGCGACGGATGGCCAGAACCTCGTCCTGGTCGAGGCCGGGCGAGAGGCCTCGACCGGGGTCCTCTAGGCCCATGGCGCCCCGGCCCATCCTGACCGTCGCCGAGATGGCCCGGGCCGACCGGGCGGCCGTCGAGGCCGGGACCCCGGTCCTCGTGCTGATGCAAAGGGCGGGGCGGGCGGTGGCGAGGGCCATGGAGGCCAGGTTCGAGCGCCAGCCCGTCCGCATCCTCTGCGGCCCGGGCGACAACGGTGGCGACGGCTATGTCGCCGCCGCCGAGCTTTCCGCGCGGGGCTGGCCGGTCGTCGTGGAGGCCCTTGCGTCTCCGGCGACCGCGGCCGCCCGGGCGGCGCGGGACGCCTGGCCCGGACCGGTCGTCCCCTGGGGCGAGGAAGGGCCTGAACGCCTGGTGGTCGACGCCCTGTTCGGCGCCGGCCTGAATCGTCCCCTGGATGCTCCGGTCGTCCGCCGGCTGGAGGCCCTAGCGCGCCGCTCCGCCCAGCTCGTCGCCGTGGACGTCCCCAGCGGGATCTCGGGCGACACAGGCAGCCCCGTCGGGCCTGCAGCGGCCTCGGCCGTCCTGACCGTCACCTTCCAGGCCCGCAAGCCGGCTCACGTCCTCCTGCCCGGCCGGGAGCGCTGCGGCGAGATCGTGGTCGCCGACATCGGCCTGGGGGCCCTGGAGTCGCGGCTCTTCGAGAACGACCCGGACCTCTGGCTGGACCGCTTCCCCTGGCCCGGCGCCGCCGGCCACAAGCACAGTCGAGGCCGGCTGGGCGTGATCAGCGGCGGGCCCTGGAACACCGGCGCGGCGCGCCTTGCCGCACGGGCGGGGCTCAGGGCCGGCGCCGGCCTCGTGACCCTGGTCTCGCCCCGGGACGCCCTGGCCGTGAACGCCGCCCACGTCGAGGCGATCATGCTGGCTCCCGGTGACGACGCCGAGGAGGTGGGAGAGGCCTGCAGCGAGATGGACGCCGTCCTGGTCGGCCCGGCGGCCGGCGTCGGGGAGGTCACCCGCGATAAGGTGCTGGCCCTGGGCCGGACGGGCGCAGCCCTGGTCATCGACGCCGACGCCATCACGGTCTTCCGCGGCGCTCCCGCCGAGCTCTTCGCCCTGCTTGACGTCGACGACGTCCTGACGCCCCATGCCGGGGAGTTCGAGCGTCTCTTCCCGGGCCTTCTCGCCGCTTCCGTCACCCGCATCGAGGCGACCCGGGAAGCCGCCCGCCGGGCCGGCGCCGTCGTCCTCCTGAAGGGCGGGGACACCGTCGTGGCTCATCCGGACGGCCGGGCCGCGGTAAGCCTGAACGCCCCGCCCTGGCTGGCGACGGCGGGTTCCGGGGATGTTCTTGCGGGCTTCATCGGCGGCCTGCTCGCCCAGGGGACCGGCGGGTTCGACGCCGCCTGCGCAGGGGCCTGGATCCATGGGGAAGCCGCGGAGCGGTTCGGTCCGGGGCTGATCTCCGAGGACCTTCCGGACCTTGCGCCTGCCGTCCTCTCGGACCTCTTCGCGCGTCACTGAGGCTGGTGCCCTCCGCCGGACTCGAACCGGCACGCCTTGCGGCACGGGAACCTAAATCCCGCGCGTCTACCAGTTTCGCCAGGAGGGCGGCTTCGGGTCGTCTAGGACCGGCGGGGGACGGAGACAAGGCGGGAATCCGGTCCCGGGGGGTTTCCGGTTCAACCGGGGGCTTAACCCTGCAATAAGTTGAAAGCGTGGTTTTCCTTTTCGGGCGTGTCCCACGGGAGGTGTCTGATGTCCGGTTTGATCGACCGGGGGCCCGTTCTTGGCTCCCGCGATATCCGCCAGGTAATGGCGGTGGCGGAAAAGGGCAGCATCCGGCGCGCCGCCGAGGTCCTCGGCATGACCCAGCCCGGCCTCAGCAAGAACCTCCGTCTGATCGAGGACCGGCTTGGCGTGGCCCTGTTCCAGCGCTCCACCTCCGGCGTCCGGCTGACCCCGGCGGGGGCCATGCTCGTGGAGCGGGGGCGGCAGGTCCTCCTCGACCTTTCGGCCATCGAGCGTGACATCGAGGAAGCCTCTCGCGGCGAGAGTGGCTCTGTGACAGTCGGGCTCGGCCCGGTCATCGCCCTGGAACTCGCCACCGGCCTGCTCGCCGAGGCGCACCGGCTTCATCCCGGGATCTCGGTGGACGTCGAGGTCAATGACCCGGCAACCCTCCTGGAAATGCTCAAGACCGGCCGGCTGGACTTCGGTGTCTTCCATGTCGAACCCGGCAGCCTCGGCCCCGAACTCACATCCCGGGAAGTGCTTCGGACCCGGCCCATTGTCCTCGTAGGATCCCGGCACCCGCTCGCGGGCCGCGACCACGTTGAGCCCAGGGATCTGAGCCGCTACCGCATCACCGCGACCCGGATCTATCCCAGCCTCCAGCGCTGGCTTGAACAGAAGACCGGCGGTCCGCTCAAGCCGGCCCTCCTTGGGTCTGACTTCTTCCAGATCGGCGAGCTCCTGCAGCAGACGGATGCCTATACCGTCGCCTCCACCGGCATCCTCCAGCGCCTCCAGCGCTTTTTTCCCCTGGTGCAGCTCAGGATGGACGGGCTCGACTTCGAGCACGTCGCCCAGTGCGTCCAGGCCTCGAGCCGGCCTCTCTCCACCGCCGGCCAGCGCATCCTGAAGCTGACGACCCGCCTGCTCGACCAGAGCTGGCGCGACCCTCAATCCTAGGGTTATGCCGGTCTAAGCAACCGCCGGCTATCGGCCCCCGGACCAGCTTCCTACGCTTTCTCCCAATGGAATTGGTCCATTGCGGCCCTTCTGGAGCCGCAGGCGAGGGAGAAGCATCACCATGCCCAACGGCAAGCCGAACATCCTGATCATGTGGGGCGACGACATCGGTCAGTCGAACCTTTCGATCTTCACCAAGGGGATGATGGGATACCGCACCCCCAACATCGACCGCGTCGCCGAAGAGGGGATGCTGTTCACCGACTACTACGCCGAGCAGAGCTGCACCGCCGGCCGCGCCTCCTTCATCACCGGCCAGTGCGGCCTCCGCACGGGCCTGACCAAGGTGGGCCTGCCGGGCGCCGAGCTGGGCATGCGGGCCGAGGATCCCACCATCGCCCGGGTCATGAAGGGCCAGGGCTACGCCACGGGCCAGTTCGGCAAGAACCACCTGGGCGACCGTGACTCCCACCTGCCGACCCAGCACGGCTTCGACGAGTTCTTCGGCAACCTCTACCACCTCAACGCCGAGGAAGAGCCCGAGCTGCGGGACTACCCGAACCCGGTCGACTTCCCGAACTTCAAGTCCAACTTCGGCCCCCGCGGCGTCCTGCACTGCAAGGCCGACGGCAAGGGCGGCCAGACCATCGTCAACACCGGTCCGCTGACCAAGAAGCGGATGGAGACCATCGACGACGAGGTCCTCGAGAAGACCGTCGACTTCATCAAGCGGCACAACGACGCCGGGGTGCCCTTCTTCGTGTGGTTCAACACCACCCACATGCACTTCCGCACGCACGCCAAGCCGGAAAGCCTCGGCCAGTCGGGTCGCTGGCAGTCCGAGTACCACGACGTCATGATCGACCACGACAAGGCGATCGGCGTCCTCCTCGACCTGCTCGACGAGCTCGGCATCGCCGACGACACCTTCGTCATGTACTCGACCGACAACGGCCCGCACTGCAACAGCTGGCCTGACGCGGGCACTACGCCCTTCCGCAGCGAGAAGAACACCAACTGGGAAGGCGCCTACCGCGTGCCGGCGATGATCCGCTGGCCGGGGAAGATCAAGGCGGGTTCCGTCTCCAACGACATCGTCTCCCACCTCGACTGGCTGCCGACCCTGGCCGCCATCGCCGGCGAGCCGAACGTCAAGGAAAAGCTGCTCAAGGGCACGAAGATCGACGGTCACGACTACAAGGTGCACCTCGACGGCTACAACCTGCTCGACTACCTGACGGGCAAGGAAGAGAAGTGCCCCCGGATCGGCTTCCTGTACTTCACCGATGACGGCGAACTGTCCGGCCTCCGCTACGACAACTGGAAGGTCGTGTTCATGGAGCAGCGGTGCCCCGGGACCTGCATGATCTGGTCGGAGCCCCTGGTGACCCTGCGGACCCCGAAGATCTTCAATCTCCGGACCGACCCCTACGAGCACGCCGACATCACCTGCAACAGCTACTGGGACTGGATGTTCGACCACGTCTACCTGCTGGTCCCGGCGCAGTCGCTGGTCGCCCAGTTCCTGTCCTCGTTCAAGGAGTTCCCGCCCCGCCAGAAGGCGGCGAGCTTCAACCTGGACAGCGTCATGGAGAAGATGTTCCAGGGCGCGTCGGGCGGCGCCTGATTGACCTGACCCCCGGATCCGTGACCGGATCCGGGGGTTTTCCTGTCCCGGGAGCCGATGATGCTGACCCCGTCCCTGATCAAGTTCGTCGCGATCTCCAGCGTGTTCCTGCTGGTGGTCTCGATCGGCCTCCAGGCGCGGGTCGGCGCCACCCTCCAGGTGCTGTCGGACGCCGGGGACCGCCGGAAGCTCTTCGGCGCCCTGCTGGCCATGTTCGTCGGCGTGCCGGCCCTGGCCTTCCTTGTGGTCCGGTTGGGCGACCTGCAGGGCCCGGCCGCCGCGGCCCTCCTGGCCGCCTCCATCTCGCCGATCGCCCCCTTCCTGCCGCGCAAGCAGTGGAAGGTCGGCGGCGACCCCGAGTGGGTGACCGCCCTCCAGGTCACCGCGACGATCCTATCGGTGCTCCTTGCGCCCCTTTTCCTCGCCCTCCTGAACCGAGCCTATGGCCTCAGCATCGAGGCCCCGCTGGGCTCGATGATGACCGTCCTCGCCCTGACCGTCCTGGCTCCGCTGCTGCTGGGCATGCTGGTCCAGAAGGCGTCCCCGGGCGCCGCCTCGCGCCTTGCGGGCCCAGTCGGGCTTGTCGGGACGATCCTGCTGGCGGCCGTGGCCATCCTGATCCTGGCCGGCATGTGGCCCGCCCTTGCCGCCGCCGCGACCCAGCTCTTGCCGGCCAGCCTCGTCCTGTCGATCGGCGGCGTCCTGCTCGGTCACCTGTTGACCGCCGGGCCCCGGTCCGACCGGACGGCCTCGGCCATGGCCAGCGTCTCCCGGCACCCCGGCGTCGCGATCATCCTGGCCAGCGCCGCCCTGGGCGGGACGCAGGCGGTCCTGGTCGCTGACGTCCTCTTCTTCGTCCTGGTCGCCACCGCCGTATTGGCCGCCTACCAGTTCCTGCTGCGGCAGGCCGAAGCCTAGAGCGCCGCCACCGGCAGCCGGAGCAGGAAGACCAGCACCGCCACGCCCAGTCCCCCGGCGAGCAGCACCATCAGCCGCTTCTGCCGGTCCGACCGCGTCACCGTGGAAATGCCCAGCAGGAAGAGGATCAGGGCGAGGATGACCGTCGAGGCGACGTAGCGGTCGCCCGTGGCGTTGGCCCTGGCGGCCTGCTTGAAGAGATCGGCGGCCTCCGCGCGCAGGCGGGCGGCGTCGCGGCTCTCGGGATGCTCCGCACGGGGCAGGGGGACGGCGGGGCCCTCGCGCACCTGGCCGCGCAGATCCTCGGGATACTGGGCGCGCCAGTCGTCGAACACCTTCCGGAAGCCCGGCGCGAACCGTCGTTCGTAGAAGGTCATCAGCTCCCGGTCGTCCTCCGCCGCGGCGGACAGCCAGGCCATGTAGAGGGCGGTGTCCAGCCCTGCCTTCTGCCCCGCCTGTAGCTCCAGCCGGGCGGCCTCGGTGACCTGGGCGGAGGCGGTCGCGTAGCCGCTGGCCTGGATCCCGCCCCAGAGGGAGGACTGGTAGGTCGCCCAGGCGGACGCCACCCCCGCTGCGGCCAGCATGACCGAGGCGATGGTGTCGAGCCGGCGGGAACGCACCTGGCTTGAGGTCTCTTCAGCCATCTCAGGCCCCATCCTGTTCAGGCCCCACCAGGCTCAGGCCTTGTGCCCGCCCGCGGAGGTGAAGTGCGTGATGTCCCGGGCGAGGAACCAGTTGAGGCCGGTCCGGATGGCCGCGATGGCGCCCAGCATGCCGATGTCCTGCCAGGTCGGGGCGATGGCCGTCCGGATGATGTCCGCGGCCAGGGCGAACTCCAGGGCCAGCATGATCCAGGCCGCGAAACCGAGCCAGATTTCCCGCCGGCCGCCGAGGTCGCCCCTCCGGAAGACCACAAGTCCCACCGTCCGGAACAGGGCCTCGCCGGCGCCCCAGGCCACGATGAGCACCACCGCCGCCTCGGCCAGCAGGCCCAGGGTCTGCGCGGCTTCCTGGAAAAGATGTTCGAGCATGTCGGCCTCCCGGTCTTCGCCGGGAGCTTAACCCAGGCCCGCACGCCCGCTGGCATAAGGAAAGGTTCTAGCCCTATGAAAGAAGGCGACATTCCAGCCCTGCGACAAGGCGCCTATCCTCGACTGTCGGCAGAAGTGGAGGCAGGCATGGACCGCAAGGAAATGAGCGCGGGCGACCGGATGGCCGCGATGCGAACGGCCCTGAGCTTCCAGCGGACCCGCATGGCCGCCGACCGCACCCTGATGAGCGTCCAGAGGACCTCCCTTTCGCTCATCGGCTTCGGCTTCACGATCTTCTCGTTCTTCCGTTCCCTGGCGGACAAGAAGCTGCTCGGCGACGCCCTGCCTTCGGAGGCCCCGGCCCGCTTCGGCCTGACCCTCGTGGCCCTCGGGGTCGCGCTGCTGGCCCTCGGGATCGCCTCGCACTTCAACTACATGAAGCAGCTGCGGGGCCAGCGCGACGAGATGATGGTCACCGAGCTCCTGCCCCCGGAGCCGGGCCTGCCGGTGTCCCTGGCCCTCGTGGCGGCCTTCACACTGCTGGTCTTCGGCCTGTTCGTGATCCTCGGCATCATGGCCCGTTCTGCGCCTTTCGGCGCCTGAGCCGTCCCTAGGCCCCCGGCCGGACGATGCACCGGAAGCCAATGTGGCTCATGGAGCTGTCGACCGCCTGGGCGTGGCGCGCGGCGGGCCGGTAGCGTCGGCAGTAGGCGGGGGCGCACATGTGTGAGCCCCCCTTCAGGACCTTTCGGGGGATGCGGATCCGCGGCAGGGCCGGGTCGAAGCTGTCGGCTTCCTTTCCCCCCAGAGGGTTCTCGGACACGCAGCACGGGCTCTTGGCGACCTGGCCCGGATTGGCCGTGAACCAGTCCGCCGTCCACTCCCAGACATTGCCGATCATGTCGACCAGCCCGAGGTCGTTCGGCGGGAAGCTGCCGACCGGCGAAGTGAAGGCGAAGCCGTCCTCGCAGCTGTTGGCGTGGGGGAAGGCGCCCTGGAAGGTGTTGGCCATGTGCACGCCGCCGGGGACGAGCTCCGTCCCCCAGGCGAACTCGGTCTCGGCCGGCCGGCCGCCCCAGGCGGCGAACTCCCACTCCGCCTCGGTCGGCAGGCTCTTGCCCGCCCAGGCGGCGTAGGCGGCCACGTCAGCCCAGGCGACATGCACGACAGGGTGGTCCTCGAGGCCGGCGAGGGTGCTGCCGGGGCCGCGGGGCCGCCGCCAGCTGGCGCCGAAGGTCCAGCTCCACCACTGCGAGACATCGCCCAGGGGGACGGGTCCGCGCGTCGGCGTGAAGACCAGGGAGGCCGCCTTGAGCATGCGCGGATCCGCGCCCGGGTAATCCTTGGCCCGCGGCGCGATCTCCGCCGTGGTGACATGACCCGTGGCCCGGACGAAGGCCTCGAACTGGCGGTTGGTGACTGGCGTCCGGTCCATCCAGAAGCCGTCGACCCGGACCCGCCGGGCGGGCTTTTCCTCGGGGTAGTGGTGGTCGGAGCCCATCGTGAACTCCCCCCCGGGCACCCAGACCATGTCCTCGCGGAGGTCGGGCGGGGAGGGGGACTCGACGGGACTCTGCATCAGTACACCCACTGTATCCGGGTCAGGACGGTGTCGGTCTTCCCGGTCTTGCCCAGGCGGTCAAGCTCGGTCCGGCCCCAGTCGACCCCGAACTTCCACCGGGTGGTCGCCCACCAGTTCACGCCAAGGTCGACGCGGGTGAAGCGTCCGCCCTGGACCGGGCCGTCGTCAAGGTCGACGTCGGAGTAACGGACGACCAGCTCCGGCGCGCCCCAGGGCGACTTCGGGATCACCCGGCGGGCATAGCCCACCTTGCGGTCATAGGGACGGGCCTCGCCGGTCAGGACCCAGGACCCCGTGAGGTACCAGCCGCTGAACCGCGGGTCCCCCTTGGCCTGCGAGTCCACCGAGGCCGTGGCGTACTCGCCCAGCAGCGAGAGGCCGCCCCAGCTCACCAGGCCTTCCAGGCCGTAGTGGCGCGCGCCGTCCGCCGGGAACTCGCCCGTATCGACGAAGTTCGAGGCCACGTTCGAGCCGGGCCGCCCCTTGTAGCGGATCGAACCGTCGGCGGCGGCGTAGCGATAGGATGCGCCGAGGTGGAGGTAGCGCCCGTTCGCCGCATCGTCCCAGGCGAGGCCGGACACCCGCGCGAAGTAGTCCGTGCCCCGGTTGGTGCTTGTCCCGACGTCCCAGCCGTCATCGGCGAACCCGTAGGAGACATTGACCCGCTTGTCCGGGCCGAGGACGTGCGTGACCCGCACCCCGGTATTGCGCGAGACGAAGAAGGGGCTCAGCACGCGCTCGCTCTGGGGCAGGTTGGCGGCGTCGCCGACCATCTCGTAGGCGAAGGCCTCCTTGATCTTGCCCACGGCGATCCGGGTGTTCTGGCCGACGGGGAAGGTCAGGGACATGTCCGTCAGCTGCCAGTTGTCGGTCGGGTCGCTGTCGAAGCCCTTGTACTCGCCGCCGAACTGGTAGTTCACGCGGTAAGAGCCCCCGAAGGAGCCCAGGACCTGGAGCCGGAAGCCTCGCCATTCGTAGGCGTCCTTCTGGCGGCCCACCTGGGAGACGCTGTCCTCGTCCTGGGAAAAGGACGTCCAGTCGCCGAGGATGGCTGCGCTGGGCCTCAGGGTGAAGCCCGCCGAAGGCCAGGGTCGGGGCGCGCCCCGCGCCGGCGACAGGTCCGGCACGATGTAGTTCACGGGCGCGTCCGCCGCGGGCGGGGCCGCCTGCTGGCTGGCGGTCATGATCGGTTCCGAGGAGCTCTCGGTCTCCTGCGCCAGGGCCGGGGCCCCCGCCAGGAGGGCGGAGATGGCCGTGGCGGCGCCAAGCCAGCCCCTTCCGACCCCGCGGCGGCGGGCGGGCGTCATCGGCCGCAGGTTTCCATCCTCAAGTTCCATGTCGTCCCGTCCCGTCGCCACGGCCTGTCTCCTCGCCAACCCGGCGCCTGGGCGCGGCGTCGGGGCCTCCGGAGTCAGGATGGAGCCCCGCCCGGGAAACACTGCCGGATATCCGACACTCCGCTCACCTGATAGGCCCGCAGGGGTTGTCGCCCGATAACCCCCGGAAGGCGTCCCGGGCGGCCTGCTTTGGACTTGGCCCGGGGCCGGTCGCGTGACATAAGGTCGCCCCTCCGCCGCCGGCTTCCGGCGGCGCTCATTTTTCCGGAAGAAGGCGGGTCCGACCTGCGCATGGCGCGGAGGGTCCGGTGGGTTGAATGTCGATGCAGATCGTTGAGAAGTCCGTCGAAGGCCTGAGCCGCGTCTATGGCGTCACCGTGCCGGCCGCCCAACTGGCGGAAAAGGTCGAGGCCCGGATCGCCGAGATCACGCCTACCCTGAACCTCAAGGGCTTCCGGCCCGGCAAGGTCCCGGCGGGTCATGTCCGCAAGATGTTCGGCCGCTCGCTCATGAGCGAGGTGGTGGAACAGACCATCACCGAGACCACCCAGAAGGTGCTGGCCGACAACAACCTCCGCCCCGCTGGCGAGCCGGACCTGCGCCCCGAGGGCGACATCCAGCAGGTCGTCGAGGGCAAGGCTGACCTTGCCTACGAGATCGCCCTGGAGGTCATCCCCGAGTTCGAGCCGACTGACTTCTCGGCCATCGCCCTGAAGCGGCCGGTCTATGAGCCCACCGACAAGGAAGTCGACGAGGCCGTCGCCGAACTGGCGGAGTCCAGCAAGACCTACGAGCCCCGCAAGGGCAAGACCGTGAAGGCCAAGGACGGCGACCAGCTGCTCATCGACTTCGTCGGCCGCGTGGACGGCGAGGCCTTCGAGGGCGGCTCCGCCGAGGACGCCACCCTGACCCTGGGCTCGGGCCAGTTCATCCCGGGCTTCGAGGAGCAGCTCGTGGGCGCCAAGCCCGAGGACGAGGTCCTGGTGAAGGTGACCTTCCCGGCCGAGTACCAGGCCGCCCACCTCGCCGGGAAGGACGCTGAGTTCACCGTCACGGTGAAGGAGGTCCGCGCGCCCAAGGCGAGCAAGGTCGACGACGACCTCGCCCAGCGCCTCGGCATCGAGGACCTCGAAAAGCTTAAGGAGCTGCTGCGCTCTAACCTCCAGTCTCAGTTCGCCGGGGCCACCCGCTTCAAGCTGAAGCGGGCCCTGCTGGACGTCCTGGACGAGAAGCACGACTTCCCCCTCCCGCCGCGGATGGTCGAGGCCGAGTTCACCCAGATCTGGGACCAGGTCCAGGAGGACAAGACCGCCGGGAACCTGCCCCCCGAGGACGCCGACAAGTCCGACGACCAGCTGCGGGACGAGTACCGCAAGATCGCCGAGCGCCGCGTGCGCCTGGGCCTGGTGCTGGCCGAGGTCGGCCGGATCAACAACGTCCAGGTCACCGAGCAGGAGCTGGCCGAGGCCATGCGCCAGGAGGCCATGCGCTATGGCCCGCAGGCCCAGCAGATCTTCGACTTCCTGCGCCAGAACCCCTCGGCCCAGGCCCAGATCCGGGCTCCCATCTTCGAGGAGAAGGTCGTCGACCTGATCGTCTCGAAGGCCAAGGTCGAGGACGAGAAGGTCTCCCGCGAGGAACTCCTCAAGGAAGACGACATGCCGTCGGCCTACCGGTCCTGAACCGGGGCTGATCCCGGGCCCGGCCTTGCCATGGCCCGGTCGAAACGCGATATCGGAGGAGAGCGGCTCCGCGGAGGAGTCGCCGCTCCAGCCTGAAGGTGCACGCGAATGCCGGATATGGTGACGACCGCCCTGAACCTTGTCCCGATGGTGGTCGAGCAGACCAGCCGCGGCGAGCGCGCCTTTGACATCTTTTCCCGCCTCCTGAAGGAGCGGGTGATCTTCGTCTCCGGGCCCGTCGAGGACGGCATGGCCGCCCTGGTCTGCGCCCAGCTTCTCTATCTTGAGGCCGAGAACCCCAAGAAGGAGATCCAGATGTACATCAACTCCCCCGGCGGAGTGGTGTCGTCCGGCCTCGCGATCTACGACACCATGCAGTACATCCGCAGCCCCGTGGCGACCCTCTGCATGGGCTACGCCGCGTCCATGGGCTCCTTCCTGCTGGCGGCCGGCGCGCCGGGCCACCGGATCAGCCTGCCCAACGCCCGGATCATGGTGCACCAGCCCTCGGGCGGGTACTCGGGCAAGGCCTCCGACATCGAGCGGCACGCCGAGGACATCCTCAAGATCAAGCGCCGCCTGAACGAGATCTACGCCAAGCACACGGGCCGGACCTACCAGGAAGTCGAGGACATGCTCGACGCCGACACCTTCATGACGCCCGAGGAGGCCCGGGACTGGGGCCTGGTCGACCACGTGCAGGAAAACCGCGGCGAAGACTGATCGCCTTCGGGGTCCCCGCCCCCGGGGCCGGCCTCAGGGCCTTTCACGGAATTCCCGGTAGCCGGCGTGCGCGGCGATGGCCAGCATCTCGGTGTCGCCTGCCGAGTCCCCGTAGGCCGCCGCGAGCCGGACCTCCGGCCCGAACACTTCCGACAGCCTTCGGGTCTTCTCCGGGCCCCGGCAGTTTGCGCCGTCGAGGTCGCCGGTGATCCGCCCCTGCTCGTCCTCCACGAGGCGGGTCGCCAGCAGGTGGTCCGCGCCCAGCCCACGGGCGAAGGGCGCCACGAGGATCTCCGGGGAGGCGGTGACGATGGCGAGGGTCGCCCCGCGGGCGCGCCAGTAGCGCCAGGACCGCAGGGCGTCCGGCCTCAGGAGGCGGGTGGCGTTGGCCTCGGCGAAGGCCCGGGCGCGGGCCTCCAGGTCCTGCCGCGACATCCCGGCGAGGAACTGCCTGACGGTCGCGGCCTTGAGGCGCGCCCGGTCGCGGTCGCCGGCATAGCGGGCAAAGGCCGGGGCGAGGGCGGCGAGGCCGCGCGCCCAGCCGGCCGGCCCGGCTTGCCAGGCCAGGAAGGCCTGGAAGCTGTCGCGCACCGTCAGGGTCCCGTCGAAGTCGAACGCCACCACGCCGACGGGTCGGGCGGGGTCCTCGGGGAAGTCCTCGGGGGCGAGGTCGACCGGGACCCAGTTTCGCGGCCTTGGCTTCGACACGACCGGCGCTTCGCCTCCCGGGGTCCATGGAAAGGAGCCTGAATCCCCGGATTCGCCCCATGACGACAATGCCACAGGTTTCCGCTATACCCCCATGCAGACGGACCGCGGGCTTGTGGTCGGCGTCGGTATCGGGGACTGTCAACACTTCGACAACCCGTCGCCGATAGGCTGAATCAGGCCTTAACGGGCGAAGCGGGATTCGACGGCGCGCCGCAGGGTCGCCCGCCGAAGGAGTGAGAGACGCATGACCAAGGCCGCCGGCGGGGATTCCAAGAGCACCCTCTATTGCTCTTTCTGCGGCAAGAGCCAGCACGAGGTGCGCAAGCTGATTGCGGGCCCGACCGTCTTCATCTGCGACGAATGCGTCGAGCTCTGCATGGACATCATCCGTGAAGAGCACAAGATTTCCTTCGTGAAATCAAAGGATGGCGTGCCGACCCCGAAGGAGATCCGGGAGGTCCTCGACGACTACGTCATCGGCCAGGACCACGCCAAGAAGGTGCTCTCGGTCGCCGTCCACAACCACTACAAGCGCCTCAACCACGCCTCGAAGAACAACGACGTGGAGCTGGGCAAGGCCAACATCCTGCTGATCGGCCCGACCGGCACCGGCAAGACCCTGCTGGCCCAGACCCTCGCGAGAATCATCGACGTGCCCTTCACGGTGGCCGACGCCACCACCCTGACCGAGGCGGGCTATGTCGGCGAGGATGTCGAGAACATCATCCTCAAGCTGCTGCAGGCGGCGGACTACAACGTCGAGCGCGCCCAGCGGGGCATCGTCTACATCGACGAGGTCGACAAGATCAGCCGCAAGTCGGACAACCCCTCCATCACCCGCGACGTCTCGGGCGAGGGGGTCCAGCAGGCCCTGCTCAAGATCATGGAGGGCACCGTCGCCTCCGTGCCGCCGCAGGGCGGGCGCAAGCATCCCCAGCAGGAGTTCCTGCAGGTCGACACGACAAACATCCTGTTCATCTGCGGCGGCGCCTTCGCCGGCCTGGACAAGATCATCGCGGCCCGCGGGCAGGGCACCTCGATCGGCTTCGGCGCCCGCGTGGCGGATCCCGATGACCGGCGGACAGGCGAGATCTTCCGCCAGGTGGAGCCCGATGACCTGCTGAAGTTCGGGCTGATCCCCGAGTTCATCGGCCGCCTGCCGGTGCTGGCGACCCTTGATGATCTCGACGAGAAGGCCCTGGTGAAGATCCTCACCGAGCCGAAGAACGCCTTCGTGAAGCAGTACCAGCGCCTGTTCGACATGGAGAACGTCGGCCTGACCTTCACCGAGGACGCCCTCATGGCCGTGGCCCGCAAGGCCATCGCCCGCAAGACCGGCGCGCGCGGCCTGCGCTCCATCCTCGAGGGGATCCTGCTCGACACCATGTACGAGCTTCCCACCTGGGAAGGGGTCGAGGAGGTCGTGGTCAACGCCGAGGTGGTCGAGGGACGTTCCCAGCCCCTGGTGATCTACGCCGAGCGCCGCGACAAGGGCGGCGCGGCCTGATCACTTCAGCGCGGCGGGCGGCTTGAGCCGCTCTAGCCAGTCGACGCGGGTCATCCAGTAGGCCGAGGTCGACTCCAGGAAGCCGTCCCGGCGGCGCGCCGAGATCCATCCGTTCAGGAAGTTGAGCAGGTTGGTGTCGCCCTTGCGGAGCGCCATGGCGTCCGCCGTGCGCGCGAGGGCCGGGCCGTCGCCCACGGCATAGCGCTGCGGCTTGGCGGCGGCGACCGTGAGGGTCGGGATCGGTTCCTTGAAGGCCAGGGCGTTGATGGCGCCGTCGTCCAGGGCCTTCTGCGCAGCCACCAGGTCGGGGAACTCCCGGAAGGTCGCGGAGGGCAGGCGGCTGCGCGCTGCATCCGCAGCCAGGGTCCCGGTCACCACCCCGACGACGGAGTCCGTGACGTTCAGCTGGTCCGTCCGGAAGGGGACCTTGGCGCTGGCCACGACCCGGATGTCGGACTCCGCGTACGGATTGGTCATCCAGACCTGCAGGAGCCGGCTGGGGTCGATCGCCATGCCGGCGATCGCGAGGTCGCACTCCCCGGCGTTCAGCCGGTCCATCAGTTGCACCCCGGCGACAGGCCTGAGGTCGAGGGTGAGGCCGAGGTCGCTGGCCAGGCGGGTGGCGATGTCGACCTCATGGCCGATCAGGTCGCCCTTGCCGGACCGGAAGGCGAAGGGCGCCGCCTCGACGGTGCAGACCTTCAGGGCGCCGCGGGCCAGGGCGTCTTCCAGGCCTCCCGCCGCGGCCGGGGAAGCGGTCGCCGCCGCCAGAAGAACACCCGCCAGGAACTTCCTCATCTCGACCTCCAGGACTGATCTGCTCAGCTTGCATTCAGCTTGCGGCGCGCACAACCGCCTGCGTAAATCAACTTCGGCCGCGCCGGGGAAACGCGTCCCGGCCGAGCAAGGAGACCGCCATGCGCCCGATGCTGCTGATCGCCGCCGCCGCCACGACCACCATCGCCGGCGTCGCCCCCCCGGTTCCCGCGCGGGCGGATTCCTACATCAACTGCTCGTCGAACGATTACCGGCGCAACTGGTGCCCGGTCTATTCCCAGGGACGCGTCTGGCTGGACCGGCAGTACTCGGGTGGACGGGGCGCCTGCATCGAGGGCTCGACCTGGGGCCGCGACCGCCGCGGCATCTGGGTCGACAATGGCTGCCGCGCCCGCTTCCGGGTGGAGGACCGCTACGGCAACTACCCGAACAACGGCTATCCCGACTACAACTACAACAACAAGAAGGACGACACCGGCGCCCTGATCGGCGGCTTGATCCTGGGAGGCCTCGTGGTCGGCGCCATCGCCGCAGCCAACGCCGAGAAGGACAAGGCGCCCGCGCCGTCGACATCCTCGGGTGGCTCCTCCGCCTCGGGCGTGGCCGTCGAGGCCTGCCGGTCGGAGGCCGTGAGCCGGGTTTCCGCCTACGGGCAGAGGGCGCGGATCGACCGGATCACCACCAACACCGCCTCGGCGGGCGGCTGGACGGTCCAGGGCTACGCCTCGGTCGACGTCGGACCCAAGGCGGTCTCCTACGCCTTCACCTGCCGCTACGACAACGGCGTGGCGCGGATCACCGCCCTCAACTGAACCGCCGTCAGGCGCCGTTCGCGCCCGTCATTTTCCGGGTTGTCCACGGCTGTCTTTCCCGGGCGGCTTGAACCCGGGGGCCGACGCGCCACATCTAGAAGCATCTGGCCCGACCTGGCGATTGTCGCGGGGGGCCGCGCCGTCCCTGCTCAATGGAGGGGGACGCCCTGGAGTACATGTGCACATGACTGAAGCCCGCACGCTTCCGATCCTCCCCCTGAGGGACATCGTCGTCTTCCCTCACCAGCCCGTCCCGCTCTTCGTCGGACGCGACAAGTCCGTCCGCGCCCTCGAGGAGGCCATGAAGGCCGAGGCGCGCGAGATCCTGCTCGTCACCCAGAAGAACAAGGACGACGACGATCCCGGCCACGACGACATCTTCGAGGTCGGCGTCGTGGCGGCCATCCTCCAGCTCCTGCGCCTGCCCGACGGCACGGTGAAGGTGCTCGTCGAGGGGCGTGGCCGCGCCGGCATCGTGCGCTTCACGGAAGAGTCCGAATGGTTCGCCGGCGAGGTCGCCCTGGTGACCGAGGACTCTGCGCCTTCGGCCGAGGTCGAGGCCCTGAGCCGCGCCGTGATCGAGCAGTTCGAGACCTACGTTAAGCTGAACAAGAAGGTGCCGCCCGAGGCCCTGGCCGCCCTGCCGGGCATCGAGAACCCCGGCGAGCTGGCCGACCGCATCGCCTCGCACCTCAACGTCAGGATCGCCGACAAGCAGGAACTGCTTGAGATCTTCAGCGTCTCCAAGCGCCTGGAAAAGGTCTACGCCCTCATGGAGGGTGAAATCTCGGTCATGCAGACCGAGAAGAAGATCCGGAACCGCGTGAAGCGGCAGATGGAGAAGACCCAGCGCGAGTACTACCTGAACGAGCAGATGAAGGCGATCCAGCGCGAGCTGGGCGATCCCGATGACGCGCGCGACGAACTGATCGACCTCGAAAAGCGCATCAAGCGCACCCGCCTGTCCAAGGAGGCCCGCGCCAAGGCCAACGCCGAGCTGAAGAAGCTGCGGTCGATGAGCCCGATGTCCGCGGAATCCACCGTGGTCCGGAACTACCTCGACTGGCTCCTGTCCATCCCGTGGGGCAAGGCGAAGTCCAGGCCGATCGACCTGGACCGCGCGGAGTCCATCCTCGAGCACGACCACTATGGCCTGGAGAAGGTCAAGGAGCGCATCCTGGAGTACCTGGCGGTGCAGTCGCGCACCGGCTCGCTCAAGGGGCCCATCCTCTGCCTGGTCGGTCCTCCCGGAGTCGGCAAAACCTCGCTGGGCAAGTCCATCGCCGAGGCGACCGGCCGGGAGTTCGTGCGCGTCTCGCTCGGTGGCGTCCGGGACGAGGCCGAGATCCGGGGCCACCGGCGGACCTACATCGGCTCCATGCCGGGGCGGATCATCCAGTCGATGAAGAAGGCCAAGTCGACCAACGCCTTCTTCCTGCTCGACGAGATCGACAAGATGGGCGCCGACTGGCGGGGCGACCCGTCCTCGGCCCTGCTTGAGGTCCTGGACCCGGCGCAGAACGCCACCTTCGCCGACCACTACCTGGAGGTCGACTACGACCTCAGCCCGGTCATGTTCGTGACCACCGCCAACAGCCTCAACATGCCCCAGCCCCTGCTGGACCGCATGGAGATCATCCGCATCCCCGGATACACCGAGGACGAGAAGGTCGAGATCGCCCGGCGTCACCTGCTGCCCAAGCAGATGAAGGACCACGGCCTGACGGCCGCCGAGTTCGAGCTGCCGGACGCGTCCCTCCGCGACCTGATCCGCTACTACACGCGGGAGGCGGGCGTGCGTTCGCTGGAGCGCGAGATCGGCAACCTCGCCCGCAAGGCGGTCCGCGACCTCATGCGGCGCAAGCCGGAGGAGGCCGCCGGCCCGATCGTCGTGGATGAGGCCCGGCTCTCCGACTACGCCGGCGTCCGCCGGTTCAAGTACGGCGAGATGGACGGCGAGGACCAGGTCGGCATCATCACGGGCCTGGCCTACACCGACTTCGGCGGCGACATCCTGACCATCGAGGCGGTCCGCATGCCCGGCAAGGGGCGGATGCAGGTCACCGGCAACCTCAAGGACGTGATGAAGGAGTCGGTCCAGGCCGCACACGCCTACGTGCGCAGCCGCTCGACCCAGTTCGGCATCGAGCCGCCCCTGTTCGAGCGGACCGACGTCGCCATCCACGTGCCGGAAGGCGCCACGCCCAAGGACGGGCCTTCGGCGGGGGTGGCCATGGCCACCGCCATCGTCTCGGTCCTGACCGGGGTTCCGATCCGCAGGGACATCGCCATGACCGGCGAGGTCACCCTGCGGGGCCGGGTCCTGCCCATCGGCGGCCTGAAGGAAAAGCTCCTGGCGGCCCTTCGGTCGGGCGTGAAGACGGTCCTGATCCCGCAGGAAAACGTCAAGGATCTCCAGGACATCCCCGACAATGTGAAGGCCGGCCTGGAGATCATCCCGGTCGGTTCGGTGGACGAGGTCCTCACCCACGCCCTGGTCGGGCCGTTGACGCCGATCGAGTGGACGGAGCCCGCCGTGGCGGCCCGTCCGTCGGACGACGCCGGGGATGAGCCCGTCCTGACCCACTGACGCCGGCCCCCGCGGGCCGCCCCGTCGTCGGCCCCGCCGCCGGTTGCGTTTGACACGCCGCCGGGGCGGGGCATGATGGCCGCCTGTGGCTTCGCCCGGGTATGTCGTTGTTTGAGGCGAGGCTTGAAACAACACCCGGGGGGGTGATCCATGAACAAGGCCGAGCTCATTGCCGCGGTCTCCGAGAGCTCCGGGCTCTCCGCAGGCCAGGTGCGCACCGCCCTGGACTCCATACTCCAGACCATGTCCGCTGCCCTCGCCGCCGGGGAAGAGGTGCGGCTGGTTGGCTTCGGCAGCTTCACCTCCGCCTTCCGCCCGGCGGGCCCGGCGCGCAATCCCCGCACCGGCGAGGCGGTCCGAAGGCCGGCGTCCCGGACCGTCCGCTTCCGGGCGGGGGAGGGGCTGAGGCGGGCCCTCAACTGACCGGCGCCCGACGTCCCCAAAGGGTCCGGATTTCCCGCCGGCGCAAACGGCGCTAGACAGTCCACGGCCTGCGGGCCCGACGGGCGGCTAGCTCAGCTGGTCAGAGCACCTGGTTTACACCCAGGGGGTCGGGGGTTCGAACCCCTCGCCGCCCACCATTCCCGGAGGCGGAATTGGAGCAGCGCCCGCTTGGACGCACAGGTCTCTCGGTCTCCGCCATCGGGTTCGGCGCCGCCTCCTTCTGGGGCCATCCCGCCTTTCCCGAGACCGACGCCGTCCGGCTTGTCCACCGGGCCCTCGACCTCGGGGTCACCCTGTTCGACACCGGGCCGGCCTATTCCCGCGGTCAGGCCGAGGCGCGGCTGGGCCGCGCCCTCGCGGGTCGGGATCCCTCCGCCCTGGTCGTCGCGACCAAGGCCGGGACCTGCTTCGAGGGGGGACGGGTGCGCCGGGATATGTCGCTGCCCGCGATCGAGGCCAGCCTCGAGCTCAGCCGCCGCCGGCTGGGTCTCGAAGTCCTTCCCCTGGTCCACCTCCACGGCCCCTCGGCGGCGGAATTGACCCCGGACTTCCTTGGCGGGCTGCAGCGCCTCCGGGATCGCGGGCTGTTCCTGCAGCTGGGCGTCAACAGCTTCGATCCCACCGTCATCGAGGCCGCCCTGGCCCTGCGGGAGATCGACACGGTGATGGTCGACATCAACGTCCTCAGGCCGGAGCGCGTCCCCCTGGTCGCCCGGGCGGCGGCGGCGGGGAAGGGGGTCCTGGCGGGCATGCCCCTGGCCATGGGGCACACCGCGCCCTCCCGCCTGCGCGACCTGCGCCCCTCCAGCCTCTGGTACGCCCTGAGGGCGCTGAAGAACCACCGCGCCGACATGTCCGCCGGCCGTCGCTTCCGCTTCCTCCACCAGCAGCCGGACATCACCGGGCCCCAGGCCCTGCTGGCCTGGACGCTCGCCGTCCCCGGCGTCTCCGCAGCCATCGCCGGCACCACGCGCCTCGGCCACCTTGAGGAAAACGTCGCTGCACCGGGCCTCCCGCTACCGGAAAACCTCGCTGTGCGGATCGCTCGGACACAACAGGGAGAGCTAGCCAAAAAGATATCGAAGTGATATCACTTTGTATCCTTCGGAGAGCCCTGATGTCCCAAAATACCTCGCATTGCCAGACCAATGAACGCTCTGCTCACGCGCGCAGCGGCTGGCCCTTCGCCATCCTCGGCCTGGGCCTTGCGGTTAGCGTGGTCGTCCAGGTGATCAATCTCCGCGAGCCCACGGATGGAGTCACGGCGGCCTTGATCATTGGCTGCATGGTCGCTTCACTCTTGGTGCTAGTGGGCCTCTACACCGTTCAGCCGAACCAGGGGGTGGTGGCGTCGGCCTTCGGGCGCTACGCCGGGACAGATCGTCGAGACGGTTTGCGCTGGCTTCCCTTCTGGATCATGCGCCGCAAGATCTCCTTGCGGGTCCGGAACATGACCAGCGAGACGCTCAAGGTGAACGATCGCCGTGGCAACCCGATTGAGATCGCCGCCAACATCGTCTGGCGGGTCGAGCGCCCTGCGCAGGCGCTCTATGATGTCGAGGATTATCTGGCTTTCGTCAGCATCCAGGTCGAGACGGCCCTCCGAGAAGTCGCGAGGCAGTACGCCTACGACAGTCATGAGGACTGCGAACTCTCCCTGCAGACCGATGCGGAAACCGTCGGCGCCGAACTCAAGCAGGACCTCCAGGCTCGGGTCGGCGTGGCGGGCCTTGTCATCGATGAGGCACACCTGATGCATCTTGCCTACGCGCCGGAGATTGCAGGCTCCATGCTTCGACGGCAGCAGGCCGAGGCGGTTCTCGCCGCCCGCCGAAAGATCGTCCTGGGGGCTGTGGACATGGTCGAGGGCGCCCTCTCCGCCTTGTCGGAACGAGGGGTCATTCACATGGATGATGAACGGCGGGCGACCATGGTCTCGAACCTGCTGGTCGTCCTGTGCGCAGACCGCGAACCGACACCGGTCGTGAACACCGGAACCCTCTACGGCTGACCGTGGCCAGTCCCGGCAAGCGCGCCTTCCTCGCCCGGCTGAGTCCGGAGGTGCTCGCCGCCGTCGAAAGGCTGGCGGCGGGCGAACTGCGCAGCGTCAACGCCCAGGTCGAGGTTCTCCTGAGGGGGGCCCTCAAACGCCGGGGGATCAAACCGGACAGGCCAGCCGGCTGACTTTGCTTGCCCCGGCGCCCGGATTGGGTTTTACTCGATCCCAATGGACGCACGAACGTTCTGGATTCAGGAGGAAGTCTCATGGCGGACGGGGCGATCAGCATGGATGAGGCGCGCCGGCGCGCCTACGAGATCAGTCTTGAGGACATGAACCCGGGGGATCCGGAGCTCTTCAAGTCCAACGCCTTCTGGTCCTACTTCAAGCGGCTCCGGGACGAGGATCCCGTGCACTGGTGCCGGGACTCCGAGTTCGGGCCCTACTGGTCGGTCACCCGCTACAACGACATCATGGCGGTGGACACCAACCACGGCGTCTTCTCCTCCGAGGCGGCGCTGGGCGGCATCAGCATCCGCGACTCCCGCCCGGACCTGCGCCGGCCCAGCTTCATCGCCATGGACCCGCCCCGCCATGACCAGCAGCGCAAGGCGGTCAGCCCCATCGTCTCGCCGGGCAACCTGAAGACCATGGAGCCGATCATCCGCGAGCGGGCCTGCCGGATTCTCGACAGCCTGCCCCTCGGCGAAGCCTTCAACTGGGTGGACCGGGTGTCCGTGGAACTGACCACCCAGATGCTGGCGACCCTGTTCGACTTCCCCTTCGAGGAGCGCCGCCGGCTCACGCGCTGGTCGGACGTGGCCACCACCATCCCCTATCCCGGCGGACTGGTCGAGACCGAGGAGGCCCGGCAGGCCGAGCTGATGGAATGCCTGGAGGTCTTCACCGGGCTCTGGAACGCCCGGGTGAACAGCCCGCCGGCCGGCGACCTCGTCTCCATGATGGCGCACAGCGACGCCACCCGGAACATGACCCCCGACGAGTACCTGGGGAACATCATCCTGCTGATCGTCGGCGGCAACGACACCACCCGGAACTCCATCTCCGGCGGCGTCCTGGCCCTGAACCAGAACCCGGCGGAGTACGCCAAGCTGCGCGCCAACCCCGGGCTCATCGAGTCCATGGTGCCGGAGATCATCCGCTGGCAGACGCCCCTGGCCCACATGCGGCGCACCGCGCTGCAGGACATCGAGCTGGGCGGCAAGACCATCCGCAAGGGCGACAAGGTCGTCATGTGGTACGTCTCGGGGAACCGGGACGAGCGGGCCATCGAGAACCCCGACGCCTTCATCATCGACCGCGAGCGTCCGCGCCAGCACCTGTCCTTCGGCTTCGGCATCCACCGCTGCGTGGGCAACCGCCTGGCCGAGCTGCAGCTGAAGATCGTCTGGGAGGAGATCCTCAAGCGCTTCAGCTTCGTCGAGGTGCTCGAGGACCCGGTGCGGGTCCGCTCCAGCTTCGTGAAGGGCTACGAGACCCTGATGGTGAAGCTGCACCCCGCGACCTGACGTCGGGGCGCCCTTCCTTTCCGGGCCGGCCTGCGGTTTCATGCCGCGACAAGGATCTCGATCCGGGGGAAACAACGTGTCCGACATCGACCTGAATGAGCTCGACAGGGCGCTCGCCGCCGCCCACCAGCCCGCCCTGCAGGCGGCCCTCGTGCACCTGACCGGCCAGGACCACTGGCTCCGTCCGGAATGGGTCCCGGCCTATGTGCCCCTGTCGCGCGGCGACACCGGCGTGCCCGAGGCCGAGCAGAAGAAGTTCCTCGCCGAGGCGAAGGCCGCCCTGGTCGACTGGTTCACGAACGGCCGCGGCCAGACCCACCAGCCCTCGGCCGCCACCCTGCGCCGGATGATGAGCTTCGTGGCCGGCGCCGAGATCCCCGAGGGCTATGCGGACTTCCTCGTCGACGAGCTCAGCCTCGGCGCGACAAACACCAAGACCCCGGTCTGGGACTCGCCCCGCCTGAAGGACGGGGCTGCGAAGATGCACGTCCTGGTGATCGGCGCGGGCATGTCGGGCCTGCTCAGCGGCATCCGGCTGAGCCAGGCCGGCGTGAGCTACGAGATCGTCGACAAGAACGCCGACGTCGGCGGCACCTGGTTCGAGAACACCTATCCCGGCTGCCGGGTGGACTCCTCCAACCACATCTATTCCTACAGCTTCGAGCCCAACCACCACTGGCCGCAGCACTTCTCCACCCAGCCGGTCCTGCTCGACTATTTCCGCGGCGTCGCCGACCGCTACGACCTGCGCGGCAAGATCGCCTTCGAGACGGAGGTCGAGACCCTCGACTGGGATGAGCCCCGCGGCCTCTGGAAGGTCACCGTGCGGGACGGGGCGGGTGCGCGCCGGGTCATCGAGGCCAACGCCGTGGTCACCGCCGTGGGCCAGCTCAACCGGCCCCGCATGCCTGACATCAAGGGACGCGACCGCTTCGCCGGGCCGGCCTTCCACTCCGCCCGCTGGCGCCACGACGTGGACCTGACGGGCAAGCGGGTGGCCGTGATCGGCACGGGCGCCAGCGCCTACCAGTTCGTGCCAGAGATCGCCGGCAAGGTCGGCAGCCTGACCATCTTCCAGCGCACCCCGCCCTGGGGCTTCCCCGTGCCGCACTACCACGAGGACGTGCCGGACGGCATGAACTGGCTGCTCGAGCACGTGCCCTACTATGACAAGTGGTACCGGTTCTGGATGTTCTGGATGGTCACCGACGGGCTCCTGCCCATGGTCGAGGCCGACCCGGGCTGGAACGGCCCGCAGACCGCGGTCTCGGCCGCCAACCTCGAATTCCGCGAGATGATCGCCGCGGCGATCGCCGCCCAGGCGCCGAACCGTCCCGACCTGGTGGAGAAGGTCGTGCCGACCTACCCGGTGGGGGGCAAGCGCTCCCTCCTGGACAACGGGGTCTGGATGGCCGCCCTTCAGAGGGACAACGTCTCCCTGGTCACGGATCCCATCGCCGAGATCACCGAGGCGGGCATCGTGACGGCCGATGGGACCGCCCGCGACTTCGACGTCATCATCTATGGTACGGGCTTCCACGCCTCGAAGTTCCTGGAGCCGATGAAGATCCGCGGCCGAGGCGGCGCCGACCTGCACCAGACCTGGGACGGCGACCCCCGCGCCTACCTCGGCATGACCACGCCGGGCTTCCCCAACCTGTTCATGATCTACGGGCCCAACACCAACATCGTCGTGAACGGCTCCATCATCTTCTTCTCGGAGTGTAGCGTCCGCTACATCGTCGGCTGCCTCAAGCTTCTGGCCGAGACCGGCGCCCGGGCCATGGAGCCGAAGCGCGAGGTGCATGACGCCTTCAACGCCAGGGTGGACGCCGCCAACGGCCTGATGGCCTGGGGCGCGCCGCAGGTGTCCAGCTGGTACAAGAACGAGAAGGGCAGGGTGACCCAGAACTGGCCCTTCGCCCTCGTCGACTACTGGCGGGCGACCCTGGCGCCGGACCCGGGCGACTTCGTGATCGAGAAGGCGCCGGAACCCGTCGCCTGACCCCCGCAACCGAACCAGGAGCCGCTTCGTGAAGCTTCAGACCGTCATCTGCTCGACCCGGCCCAACCGGGTCGGGCCCCATATCGCGCGCTGGTTCCACGGGCTGGCGGAGGCTCACGGCGATTTCGAGGCCTCGCTCGTGGACCTGGCGGACTTCAACCTGCCCATCTTCAACGAGCCGTGGCACCCGCGGCTCAGGAACTACCAGTTCGACTACACCAAGGCCTGGGCGGCGAGCGTCGAGGCGGCGGACGCCTACGTCTTCGTCATGCCCGAGTACAACTTCATGCCGCCGCCGGCCTTCGTGAACGCGGTGGACTACCTGTACTTCGAGTGGAACGGGAAGCCGGCCGCCTTCGTCAGCTACGGCGGGCAGTCGGGAGGCGTGCGGGCCGTCCAGATGGCCAAGCAGATGCTGACCACGGTCAAGATCATGCCCCTGGTCGAGGGCGTCGCGATCCCCATGGTCGGCGAGCACCTCGATGCGGAAAAGGGCTTCGTGCCGAACGACGGCCACAGCCTGGCCGCCAAGGTGACCCTGGACGAGCTCGCCCGCTGGACACGGGCCCTGAAGGGCATGCGCGGGACCTGAACGGACCCCGCCCTGCGCCTTCGCGCCGGTCTCTGGCCAGGGGGGAGGGGAGTGGCGCGAATGACGGGGCTCGAACCCGCGACCTCCGGCGTGACAGGCCGGCGCTCTAACCAACTGAGCTACATCCGCACTCGTTCGCGCATCAGCGCGAGGCGCGTCTGATAGGTCCGGGCCGGAATCGTGTCAACCGTCCATGAGGCCGTTAGCGGCGCGGTAGGGAATCTGCGTTGATCTGCCCGTCGCCCGGCTTCGGGACATCACCTCGCTCTGGGGGCAAACCGAGGTTTGAACCCGGCGCGAGGCTGGTCTAGAAGGGCGCGCGACTCCGGCGAGGAATCCATGGACGCCTTTCTTCTCGAGTACCTGCCGATCGTGATCTTCCTGGGGATTTCCTCGGCGATCGGGATCGTCTTCATCCTGGCCTCGGCCCTGCTGGCGCCCAAGGCGCCGGACCCCGAAAAGCTCTCGACCTACGAGTGCGGCTTCAACGCCTTCGACGACGCCCGCATGAAGTTCGACGTCCGGTTCTACCTGGTGTCGATCCTCTTCATCATCTTCGACCTGGAAGTGGCCTTCCTCTTCCCCTGGGCCGTGTCGCTCATGAAGCTGCCGCACGAGCAGGCCGTCTTCGCCTTCTGGTCCATGATGACCTTCCTCGGGGTCCTGACCGTCGGCTTCATCTACGAGTGGAAGAAGGGGGCCCTGGAATGGGACTGATCGTTCCGGCCGGATCGGGCGCCAGGTCCTCCGTCGAGGGCTACGACCCCAAGCTGCATGACCCGTACTTCGACGGCGTCTCCCAGCAGCTCGCCGACAAGGGCTTCGTCACGGCCGCCGCCGACGACCTCATCACCTGGGCCCGCACCGGCTCGCTGATGTGGATGACCTTTGGCCTCGCGTGCTGCGCCGTGGAGATGATGCACGCCTCCATGCCGCGCTACGACCTCGAGCGCTACGGCTTCGCCCCCCGGGCCAGCCCGCGGCAGTCCGACGTGATGATCGTCGCGGGCACCCTCTGCAACAAGATGGCCCCGGCCCTGCGCAAGGTCTACGACCAGATGCCGGAGCCCCGCTACGTCATCTCCATGGGCTCCTGCGCCAACGGCGGGGGCTACTACTACTTCAGCTATTCGGTGGTCCGGGGCTGCGACCGCATCGTGCCGGTGGACATCTACGTCCCCGGCTGCCCGCCCACCGCCGAGGCCCTGGTCTACGGCGTGCTCCAGCTGCAGAAGAAGATCCGCCGCACGGGGACCATCGAACGATGAGCTGGCCCGTCGCAGAAGAAACCCTCCAGGCCCTGGGCGCCGAGATCACCGCCGCGGCGGGCGTCGGAGTTTCCGCCTCGACCGCCCACGGCGACCTCACCCTCGACGCCCCGGCCGGCCGGATCGTCGAGGTCCTGACCCTGCTGCGCGACCGGTTCGCCTTCCAGCAACTGACCGAGCTGACCGGCGTCGATCACCCGGACCGCGCCCAGCGTTTCGACGTCGTCTACCAGCTGCTCTCCTTCACCCGGAACCAGCGCCTGCGGGTCCGGGTCCGGACCGACGAGGACACCGCAGTGCCTTCCGTCACGGGCGTCTATCCCTGCGCCAACTGGTTCGAGCGCGAGTGCTTCGACATGTACGGCGTCTTCTTCGCCGGGCACCCGGAC
The DNA here is from genome assembly GCA_029977805.1 of Phenylobacterium parvum. Lineage (GTDB taxonomy): Bacteria > Pseudomonadota > Alphaproteobacteria > Caulobacterales > Caulobacteraceae > Phenylobacterium > Phenylobacterium parvum_A. The sequence goes on from JAPOKE010000006.1 coordinate 42,223, forward strand.
CTGCGCCGCATCCTCACCGACTACGGCTTCCACGGGCATCCGCTGCGCAAGGACTTCCCGATGAGCGGCTATGTCGAGCTGCGCTATGACGACGAGCTCAAGCGCGTGGTCTACGAGCCCGTGAAGTCCGTCGAGTTCCGCAACTGGGACTTCATGTCGCCCTGGGAAGGGGCCAGCTACGTCCTGCCGGGCGACGAGAAGGGGGAGGCGCGCTGATGGCCGACGATCTCGCCGCGGGCTCCGCCCTCACCGAAACCCCCGTCCTTCCGGAAACGCCTGCGCTTCCGGAAACGCCTGTCCGCAAGTTCAACATCAACTTCGGCCCCCAGCATCCGGCGGCCCACGGCGTGCTGCGCCTGGTGCTCGAGCTGGACGGCGAGGTGGTGGAGCGGGTCGACCCGCACATCGGCCTCCTGCACCGCGGCACCGAAAAGCTGATGGAGGCCCGGACCTACCTCCAGAACGTGCCCTATTTCGACCGCCTCGACTACGTGGCGCCGATGAACCAGGAGCACGCCTTCTGCCTGGCGATCGAGCGCCTGGCGGGCATCGAGGTCCCCATCCGGGGCCAGCTGATCCGCGTCCTCTACTGCGAGATCGGCCGGATCCTGAACCACCTGCTCAACGTGACGACCCAGGCCATGGACGTCGGCGCCCTGACGCCGCCGCTCTGGGGCTTCGAGGAGCGCGAGAAGCTGATGGTGTTCTACGAGCGGGCCTCCGGCGCCCGCCTGCACGCCAACTTCTTCCGGCCCGGCGGCGTCCACCAGGACCTGCCCGACGCCCTCATCGACGACATCGAGGCCTGGGCCAAGGCCTTCCACAAGCCCCTGGGCGACATCGACAAGCTGATCACGGGCAACCGGATCTTCAAGCAGCGCAATGTCGACATCGGCGTGGTCAGCCGCGAGGAGGCCATGGCCTGGGGCTTCTCGGGCGTGATGGTCCGCGGCTCCGGCATCGCCTGGGACCTGCGTCGCAGCCAGCCCTACGAGTGCTACAGCGAGCTGGATTTCGACATCCCGCTGGGCGTCAACGGCGACTGCTACGACCGCTATCTCTGCCGCATGCAGGAAATGCGCGAGAGCGTGAAGATCATGCTCCAGTGCATTGATCGCCTGCGGAAGACCCCGGGCCCGGTCCTCACCGAGGACAACAAGTTCGCGCCGCCCCGCCGGGGCGACATGAAGCGGTCCATGGAAGCCCTCATCCACCACTTCAAGCTCTACACCGAGGGCGTGCACACGCCGGCCGGCGAGATCTACGCCGCCGTCGAGGCGCCCAAGGGCGAGTTCGGCGTCTTCCTGGTCAGCGACGGGGGCAACAAGCCCTATCGCTGCAAGATCCGCGCGCCGGGCTTCGCCCACCTGTCGGCCATGGACTGGCTCTGCCAGGGCCACATGCTGGCCGACGTCTCGGCCATCCTGGGGTCGCTCGACATCGTGTTCGGCGAGGTCGACCGGTGAGCGCCCCCGTCTGCATCACCCCCTTCGACGTCGTCGAGGCCCAGTTCGAGGCCTACAACGCCCAGGACCTGGACGCCCACTGCGCGGCCTTCGCCGACGACGTGGTGGTGGCGGACTTCAACGGCGCGGTCACGATCTCGGGCATCGCCGCCTACCGCGAGAAGTACCGGCAGGTCTTCGCCGACTTCCCGCAGAACCGGGCCGAACTGCTGAACCGCATGGTGGTGGGCGCCTGCGTCATCGACCACGAGCGCGTCTTCCGTTCGCCGGAGGCCGACCCCTTCGAGGTCGCCGCCATCTACACCGTTTCGGACGCGCGGATCGTGCGCGTCGACTTCATCAAGTGAGGCCGGTCACGTGAGCGTCCGCAGGCTAGCCGCCAACCAGCCCGACAGCTTCGCCTTCAGCGCCGAGAGCCTGAAGCAGGTGAAGTGGTGGATCGCCAAGTTCCCCGAGGGCCGCCAGCAGTCCGCAGTCATCCCGCTGCTCTGGCTGGTCCAGAAGCAGCAGGGCTGGGTGTCCGAGCCGTCGATCCGCGTGGTCGCCGAGACCCTCGGCATGCCGGTGATCCGCGTCTACGAGATCGCCACCTTCTACACCATGTTCATGCTGGAGCCGGTCGGCTCCCACGCCCTCGTGCAGGTCTGCGGGACCACGCCCTGCATGCTGCGGGGCGCCAATGACCTGAAGGCCGTCTGCCAGCGCCGGTTCGGCGACCGCGAGCACCTGTCAGCGGACGGCAAGGTGACCTGGCAGGAAGTGGAATGCCTGGGCGCCTGCTCCAACGCGCCCATGGCCGCCATCAACGACTACTACTACGAGGACCTGACGCCCGAGACCTTCGAGCAGATCCTCGACGAGTTCATCGCCGGCAAGCCGCGGGCCCCCGGTTCGGCCATCGGCCGGCAGGGCTCGGCGCCGGAAGGCGGCGCGCGGGTCCTTTCCGATCCCGCCCTCTTCGACGGCACGGCGGCCAAGGCGCTGAAGTCGCTTCCGAACGCCGAGCCGAAGAAGCGCGGCAAGGCGAAGGAGGCGGCGCAGTGATCGGGCGGGGTTCGACGGCCGGCTCTCGCCGGAACGGTCTGGAGGCTTAGGGGCGCATCGTGGTCGGCATTCTCGAAGACAAGGACCGGATCTTCACCAACCTCTACGGGCTCCACGACTGGGGCCTTGAGGGGGCGAAGCGGCGCGGCGCCTGGAACGGCACGCGGCTCATGCTCGAGCAGACCCCCGAGTGGATCTGCGACCAGATCAAGGCCTCGGGCCTTCGCGGCCGGGGAGGGGCGGGCTTCTCCACCGGCCTGAAGTGGACCTTCATGCCCAAGGCCGAGGGCGAGCGTCCGCACTACCTGGTCATCAACGCCGACGAGTCCGAGCCCGGCACCTGCAAGGACCGCGAGATCCTGCGCAACGATCCGCACCTGCTGATCGAGGGCGCCCTGATCGCCAGCTACGCCATCCGGGCCCACACCTGCTACATCTACATCCGGGGCGAGTACGTCCACGAGCGCGAGCGCCTCGAGGCCGCCATCCGCCAGGCCTACGAGGCCAAGCTGATCGGCAAGGGCAACGTCCACGGCTGGGACTTCGACCTCTTCGTCACCCATGGCGGCGGCGCCTACATCTGCGGCGACGAGACCGCCCTGATGGAAAGCCTCGAGGGCAAGAAGGGCCAGCCGCGCCTCAAGCCGCCCTTCCCGGCGGGGGCGGGCATCTACGGCTGCCCGACGACCATCAACAACGTCGAGTCGATCTCGGTGGTGGGAACCATCCTGCGCCGCGGCGCGTCCTGGTTCTCCGGCTTTGGCCGCCCGAACAACACCGGCACCAAGCTGATGGCCATCTCCGGGCACGTGAACCGGCCCTGCGTGGTCGAGGAGACCATGTCCATCCCCCTGAAGCAGTTGCTCGAGGACCACTGCGGCGGGGTCCGCGGCGGCTGGGGCAACCTGAAGGCGGTGATCCCGGGTGGCTCGTCCGTGCGCATGATCCCCGCGCATGAGGCCGAGACGGCCCTGATGGACTTCGACTCCCTGTCGTCCCTGAAGTCGGGTCTCGGCACGGCGGCGGTCATCGTCATGGACCAGTCCACGGACATCGTCCGCGCCATCGCCAGGCTGTCCTACTTCTACAAGCA
>JAPOKE010000070.1 GCA_029977805.1 Phenylobacterium parvum
CCGCAGTTCTACTTCCGGACGACGGACGTGACGGGGATCATCCGCCTGAAGGAAGGCGTCGAGATGATCATGCCGGGCGACAACGCCGAGCTGGACGTGGAGCTGATCACGCCGATCGCCATGGACCAGGGCCTTCGCTTCGCGATCCGCGAGGGCGGCCGGACGGTGGGCGCCGGGGTGGTGTCGAAGATCATCGAGTAGGTCCTCGACCGCCTCCCGGCCCAGCCGGGAAACAACAGGGGCCGCGGAGGAAACTCCGCGGCCCCTTTCGATTCCGGATTTCCGCCGGGTCTAGCGGACCTGGCGCACCGAGGTGATGGCCTCGGCCAGGCCGAAGCGGTGCAGGTCCGGCGCGTCGCGGTCGAACACCTGGCAGCGACCCCGGAAGTTGGAGTCGACGCAGACCTCCCAGGCGCCGCCGCCGACGATCCGCAGGCTGTGGGCCTTGTCGTTGAACTGCCGCGGCAGGTTGGAATACTCGGACCGCGTCTCGAAGGCCGGGCCCTGGAAGTTGACGCTCGGATACATCAGCAGGGTCGAGGGGCGGAAACCGCCGCCGCCGCCGCCGCCCCAGGGCGGGGGAGGGGGCGGAGGCGGGGGATAGGGCGGATAGCCGCCGCCGCCGCCGTCGCCGTCCATCGGCCGCAGGGAGCTGATCGCGAAGCCGAGCCCGTAGCGGCGCAGGTCCGGGACGTCGCGGTCGATGACCTGGCAGTTGCCGCGGAAGTTCGCGTCGGAACAGACCTCCCAGGCCACGCCACGCGCGACCCGCAGGCTCAGGGCCCGGTCATTGAAGTACGACGGCAGGTTCGAGTACTCGCGGGTGGTCTCGAAGGTCTGGCCGGTGAAGTTCAGGCCCGAGAACAGGGTGGCCTGGGGCTGGGCGTAGGGCGGCCGGTTCCCGCCGGCGTTGCCGCCGGGGTTCCAGCCCCCGCCGCCGCCCGAGCGGCACTGGAGCTGGCCGTCGATGTTGCTGATATAGGTGCAGTTGCCGACGCGCAGGCTGGTGTTGGTCCAGCGGCCGTAGCGGTCCTGGCACTGGGCGGTCATGACCGCGTTCGGGCCGTAGCCCACGGTCGAGACGTTCCGGCAGGTGTTCCAGTAGTCGCCCTGGGGCGGAGGGGCCCCGCGTTCCTGGGCGGTTGCGGGTCCGGAGGCGACGGCCATGCCGAGCCCGACGGCGGCGGCGGCGAGGAGGCCCGGAAGGCGGATCATCATTTCTTCTCCCTGAGAGGCGCGGCGTATCCCGTTGCGCCCGGCCGCATCCTTGATCGACACGGCCGATGACGCAAGACCGCGCCCCTTGCTCCGCACGGGTCGCGCTGCTAAACGAGCCGGCTCCGGAGAACCGGGCCCGCAAGGGCCCCTCTCCGGCGCGTCCGCGCCCTTCGGGGTCGGGGCACAGGAGTGTAGCTCAGCTGGTAGAGCATCGGTCTCCAAAACCGAGGGCCGGGGGTTCGAGTCCCTCCACTCCTGCCACGGGCTGACTATGTAGGTGTTCGGGATCCGGCGGTTCGGCTCCCGGAAGAGAGAGTTTCAGGAACGGCCATGGCCAGGAACAAGGGCTCCAAGCCTCAGGCGATGAAGGAACGGGCGGCGCGCACCGCAGCCGCCGTCTCGCCGTCGTCCGCCCTCGCCGCCGGCGCGGCGCCGAAGAAGCGGGTCGGGCTGCTGCAGTTCCTGCGCGAGGTGCGCGGCGAGGCCCGGAAGATCACCTGGACCACCCCGCGCGAGACCTGGATCACCTCGGTCTTCGTCGGGATCATGGTCGTGCTGGCCGCCGTCTTCCTCCAGCTCGTGGACCTGTTCCTGGGCTGGAGCCTGTCCTTCATCCTGAACTTCGCCAACGGGGGTTGATTCTGCCATGAACGCCGAAGCGCCCGTCGCGGCCAACCCGCGCCACAAGTGGTACATCGTCCACGCCTATTCCAACTTCGAGAAGAAGGTGGCTGAGGCGATCCGCGAGCAGGCCCGCGCCCAGGGCCTGGAGGACAAGTTCTCCGACATCCTGGTGCCGACCGAGGACGTGGTCGAGGTCCGCCGCGGCCGGAAGGTCAACGCCGAGCGCAAGTTCTTCCCGGGCTATGTCCTGGTGAAGATGGAACTGACGGACGAGGCCTACCACCTCATCAAGAACACCCCCAAGGTCACGGGCTTCCTGGGCAGCCAGAACAAGCCCCAGCCGGTCTCCGAGCGCGAGGTCGCCCGGATCATCGGCGCCATCGAGGAGGGCGTGGAGCGGCCGAAGCCGACCATCACCTTCGAGATCGGCGAGACCGTAAGGGTCACGGACGGCCCCTTCGCGAGCTTCAACGGCTCGGTGGAGCAGGTCGACGAGGATCGCGCCCGCCTGCGCGTGACGGTGTCCATCTTCGGACGCGCCACGCCCGTCGAGCTCGAATACGGCCAGGTCGAGAAAGTCGCCTGACCGGCAACCGTCCCCGGGCTCCGGGCCGGGGACTTCAAATCCGTGGGAGGGGAGGCCAGTCTGACCCCGCACCACGGCTCAACAGACCGGAAGTCCGGTCAAAGAGGAGAAGATGGCCAAGAAGATTCTGGGCTACATCAAGCTGCAGGTGCCCGCCGGCGCCGCCACGCCCTCGCCGCCCATCGGGCCGGCCCTGGGCCAGCGCGGGGTCAACATCATGGGCTTCTGCAAGGAGTTCAACGCCCGCACCGAGAAGGAAGTCCGCGGCACGCCGCTGCCGACCGTGATCACGGTCTACCAGGACAAGTCCTTCACCTTCATCACCAAGACGCCCCCGGCGACCCACTACATCAAGGAGGCCCTGGGCCTGAAGTCGGGCTCCAAGGCGCCCGGCCGTGACGTGGCCGGCAGCATCTCCCGCGCCCAGCTGCGGGACATCGCCGAGAAGAAGATGAAGGACCTCAACGCCGTCGACATCGAGGCGGCCGCACGCATCATCGAGGGCTCCGCCCGCTCGATGGGCCTCACCATCGTGGAGGGCTGACGCATGACCCGGCAAACCAAGCGCACCAAGGCCTGGACCGGCGACCGCCTGGCCGCCCATCCCGTCAGCGACGCCATCCGGCTCGTGAAGGAAAACGCCAAGGCCAAGTTCGACGAGTCGATCGAGATCGCCGTCAACCTGGGCGTCGACCCGCGCCACGCCGACCAGCAGGTCCGCGGCGTGGTCAACCTGCCCTCGGGCACCGGCCGTGACGTCCGCGTCGCCGTCATCGCCCGCGACGCCAAGGCCGAGGAGGCCAAGGCCGCCGGGGCCGAGGTGGTGGGCGCCGAGGAACTGGTCGAGCGCATCCAGGGCGGCTTCATGGAATTCGACCGGGTGATCGCGACCCCCGACATGATGGCCCTCGTCGGCCGTCTGGGTAAGGTGCTGGGCCCGCGCGGCCTTATGCCGAACCCGCGCGTCGGCACCGTGACCCCGAACGTCGGCCAGGCGGTCAAGGACGCCAAGGGCGGCGCCATCGAGTTCCGCACCGAGAAGACCGGCATCATCCACGCCGGCATTGGCAAGGCCAGCTTCACCGACGAGCAGATCGCCGCCAACGTGCGCGCCCTGGTCGACGCCCTGAACAAGGCCAAGCCCTCGGGCGCCAAGGGCACCTACATCAAGAAGATCAGCCTCTCCTCGACCATGGGGCCGGGCTTCCGCATCGACACCGGCTCGGTCAGCGCCTGACGCTGTCCCCGGCCAGTCGGGACTTCCGGAAGGGGGCGGGGCCGCAGGGCTCCGCCCCCTTTTGCCATCTGCAGCCATCTGGCGCTTGACCCCTGCGCCGGACCGGGGTTCCTGACGCCTCGAACCGTTCGCCGAGGGAGAGCCCCATGAGACGCGCCGCCATCGTCAGCCCGATCCGCACCGCCGTGGGCAAGTTCCAGGGCAGCCTCGCCAGCCTGACGGCCGGCGAACTGGGCGCGGTCATCCTCCGCGCCCTGATGGAGCGCACCGGCGTCGATCCCGGCCGGGTGGACGATGTGATCTTCGCGCAGGGCTATGGCAACGGCGAGGCGCCCTGCATCGCCCGCTGGTCCGCCCTTGCGGCCGACTTCCCCATTTCCGTGCCCGGCTACCAGCTGGACCGGCGCTGCGGCTCCGGCCTGCAGGCGGTGATCGACGCCGCGATGATGGTCCAGACGGGCGTCGCCGACGTGGTCATCGCCGGCGGCGTCGAGAGCATGAGCAATGTCGAGTACTACTCCCTCGACATGCGCGGCGGGGCCCGCGCCGGCTCGGTGACGATGCATGACCGCCTGGCCCGCGGCCGGGTCATGAGCCAGCCCATCGAGCGCTTCGGCGTCATCTCCGGCATGATCGAGACGGCCGACAACCTGGCCCGCGACTACCAGATCAGCCGCGAGGAATGCGACGAGTACGCGGCGATGAGCCACCAGCGCGCCGCCGCCGCCTGGGCCGCCGGCAAGTTCGACGACGAACTGGTGCCGGTGCCGGTGAAGCAGAAGAAGGGTGATCCCATCGTCTTCGCCCGGGACGAGGGCGTGCGCCCGGATGCGACGCCGGAGTCCCTGTCGCAGCTTCGCCCCATCGAGAAGGGCGGCGTGGTCACCGCCGGCAACGCCAGCCAGCAGAACGACGCCGCCGCCGCCTGCCTGGTGGTGGCCGAGGACAAGCTCGCCGAGCTGAACCTCGATCCGATGGGATGGTTCGTCAGCTGGGCCGCCGCCGGCTGCGAGCCGTCGCGCATGGGCATCGGCCCGGTGCCTGCCGTCGAGCGGCTGTTCGCCCGCACGGGCATGTCCTGGGACGACATCGACCTGGTCGAGCTGAACGAGGCCTTCGCGCCGCAGGTCCTGGCCGTGCTTCGCGGCTGGGGCTGGGATGACCGCGACCGGCTGAACGTCAATGGCTCCGGCATTTCCCTGGGCCATCCGATCGGCGCCACCGGCGGCCGGATGCTGGCCACCCTCGCTCGGGAACTGCACCGACGCGACGCCCGCTATGGCCTGGAGACCATGTGCATCGGCGGCGGGCAGGGGATCGCGGCCATCTTCGAGCGGCCCTGACGCCCTCGCCGGCCTTGCCTTGCGGCGGCGCTTCGTGTAGCCACCGCGCCTTCAAGAGTTTCGCCCCTCCTTCGGGAGGCGGCGGGTTCGGGGGTTCGCCCCCGATCCTGTCCAAGAACTGCGGGGTCCCGGGGTCACCGGGTCCGTAATCGCCGGGGGAGCCCCTCCGGCATCGCGGGGAGACGGGAAGATGAGGATGACCGGCCGGCGGCTCGCCGCGGACCGGCGCCGCGGCTTCTCACACGGACAGGTCGTCCAAGGGTCCCCCGGGGCCGGCGGACGTGCGTACGGCTTCGGGAATAGTCCCGGGGCCGGTTCCGAGTATGGAGACCGCAATGGACCGCGCTCAGAAGCAGGTGGCCATCGAAACGCTCAAGGGCGATTTCGCAGGCGCCGGCGCCGTGGTCGTGACCCACAACCTGGGTCTGACCGTTGCGGAAATGACGGAACTTCGCGGACGCCTCCGCAAGGAAGGCGCCCACTTCAAGGTGGTCAAGAACACCCTGGCCCAGAAGGCCCTGGCCGGATCCCTCGGGGAGGCGGGCGACGCCCTCTTCACCGGTCCCGTCGCCATCGCCTTTGCGCCGGATCCCGTGACCGCCGCCAAGGTGGCCAGCCAGTTCGCGAAGGAAAACGACAAGCTCGCCATTCGTGGCGGGTTCATGGGCGAGACCGTCCTGGACGCCGCCGGCGTGGGGGCCCTGGCCACCCTGCCGTCGCTGGACCAGCTCCGCGGCAAGCTCATCGGCCTCCTGCAGGCGCCCGCGACCAAGGTCGCCGGCGTGCTCCAGGCACCGGCCGGCCAGCTGGCCCGCGTCATGGGCGCCTACGCCGCCAAGGACGCAGCCTGACCGTCACTTCCCGACATTCCCTCATCCCCTGATCCCAAGGAAACCAAACCATGTCCAAGCTTGAAAAGCTGGTTGAAGACCTCTCCGCCCTGACCGTCCTGGAAGCCGCCGAGCTCTCCAAGCTGCTCGAAGAGAAGTGGGGCGTCTCCGCCGCCGCTCCGGTGGCCGTCGCCGCTGTCGCCGCTCCCGGCGCCGCCCCGGCCGAAGCCGCCGAAGAGCAGACCGAGTTCACCGTCGTCCTGACCGCCGGCGGCGACAAGAAGATCAACGTCATCAAGGAAGTCCGCGGCGTCCGTCCGGACCTTGGCCTGAAGGAAGCCAAGGACCTGGTGGAAGGCGCGCCCCAGAACGTGGTCGAGAACGTCTCCAAGCAGCAGGCCGAAGAGGTCAAGAAGAAGCTCGAGGAAGCCGGCGCCACCGTCCAGATCAAGTAATCTGGCGGCGCGACATCCGCGTCTTTTCAGGCGGGCCCGGGGATCACCCCGGGCCCGTTTTCTTTCCAAGGGCGTGCAGGCCCCGTGCGATGAGGTCTTCCTCGGGCGCCGTCAGGGCGGTCCGCCGGCCTGCAGGCCGGTCCGTCTCCGGCATGCCGTTGAGCGCCCAGGCGAGGCTTTCGCCGGTCCGCCGGTTCCAGAACAGGCCCGTCATCCAGCCATAGGCGTCCCCGAGGTGGCCGCGCCATTCCGCCGAGTCCGGGCCGAAGAAGGCGTCGCCGGCGGGTCCAGTCGTCCCTGTCAGGACCTGCACCCCAAGGCCGTAGGCCAGGATCACGCCGCCCTCGTTGTCCGCGCCCTCCGGCCCCATGCGCCATGCCGGCGTCTCCATTTCCCGCATCGCCTCCGGCGAGGCCAGGAAGCGCCGCGCAAGCCTGTCGAGGTCGGCAAGGCTGGCCCGCAGTCCCCCCTGGGGGGAGAAGGCGAATCCATTCTCGCCGGGGCGGATCCCGGAGTCCGCCAGGTCGGGCGTCTCCGGCGCAGCCAGGAAGGCGGCCGCCGGCGCGGGCGGGGGGGCCTGGTCGACCTGGGCGATCCATTGGCCGCCCTCCCGCCTCAGGCCCGGGGCGGCGCGCCGGCGCGCGGCCTCTGGCGTCCCGCTCCAGTTGTACCCGGCCTCGGTTCCTGCCGGCGCGAGGAGCCGCTCCCGCATCAGACGGTCAAACCTCTGGCCGGTGACGACCTCCGCCCACTGGGCCAGGACCGCAAAGTTCACGTCGGCGTAGGAAAAGCGGGCGCCGGGCGGAAACGCGGGAGGTCCGAACCAGCCCCCTCCGTCATACTGGACGCCGCCCGGCAGGAGGGCCGCCGCCAGGGGCCTGCCGGCCGGGACGGGATAGCTCGGCCCATTCCTCAGGCCGCTGGTGTGGGACAGGAGGTGCCTCAGCCGGATCGGCCTGTCCGGCCAGGCGGGATGGCGCAGGCTGAAACCCAGGCCCTCCGAGACATCGGCGTCGAGCCCGCCGGGGCGGGCGGCGGCGAGGGGAACGATCACCGCGGCCGCCACCATCTTGGACACCGAGGCGATCCGGAAGGGACTGTTCTCCCGGAACGGGCGACCTTCCGGGGCTTCCCCCCGGGTCCAGGCCCGCCGGCGGCCGGGCGTCGCGGCGACGAAGCCGCTGCAGGGCCCGAAGCCGGCCGCGGGCGCACGGGCCTGGGCCGCTGCTGGCAGGAGGCCGGCGGCGGCCAGGGCCATCGCCTCACGCCGGTTCGGCCGCGCACCGTTACGGTTTTTTGACATCGGGCTCTTCCCTTCGCCGGGATAATCGCATAACTCCCGCCATTCGCGATTCCACTGGCCCTGGCCAGCCGTTTCGCGCGCCTCTGTTCCGAGGCGCGGCCCGTCGCCCTTGGGTCGCGCGAGGGAACGCCCCCGGCGAAGAGGGGGCCTGCAGCGTCCGGCGCCCGGGAAACCGGGGGCCCAGGGTGGACGATCGCACGCACACTCCGCGCCCGGGGTCCGTCCCGCGCGCTGTTCAAGGGAAGACAATGGCTCAGTCCTTCACCGGCAAGAAGCGGATCCGCAAGTCGTTCGGCCGCATCCCCGAAGCCGTGCAGATGCCGAACCTGATCGAGGTCCAGCGCTCGTCCTACGAGCAGTTCCTGCAGCGCGACGCGCGCTCGGGGCCGCGTCGCGACGAGGGCATCGAGGCGGTCTTCCGGTCGGTCTTCCCGATCAAGGACTTCAACGAGCGCGCCGTCCTGGAATACGTCTCCTACGAGTTCGAGGAGCCCAAGTACGACGTCGAGGAGTGCGTCCAGCGCGACATGACCTTCGCCGCCCCGCTGAAGGTCAAGCTCCGCCTGATCGTGTTCGAGACCGACGAGGAGACCGGCGCCCGCTCCGTCAAGGACATCAAGGAGCAGGACGTCTACATGGGCGACATCCCGCTCATGACCGAGAAGGGCACCTTCATCGTGAACGGCACCCAGCGGGTGATCGTCTCGCAGATGCACCGCTCGCCCGGCGTCTTCTTCGACCATGACAAGGGCAAGACCCACGCCTCGGGCAAGCTGCTCTTCGCCGCCCGCGTCATCCCCTATCGCGGCTCCTGGCTGGACTTCGAGTTCGACGCCAAGGACGTGGTCTATGTCCGCATCGACCGCCGCCGGAAGCTGCCCGCCACCACCTTCCTGATGGCCCTGGGCATGGATGGCGAGGAAATCCTCGGCACCTTCTACGACACCGTCACCTGCCAGAAGCGCGAAGGCGGCTGGACCACCCCCTACCGGCCCGAGCGGTGGCGCGGCGTGAAGCCGGCCTTTCCCCTGGTCAACGCCGACACCGGCGAGGAGGTCGCCCCGGCCGGCCAGAAGATCTCGGCCCGGAACGCCAAGCGCTTCGCCGACGCCGGCCTGGCCAGCCTCCTGCTGCCGCCGGAGGCCCTGACCGGCCGCTACATGGCGCGCGACCTGGTGAACATGGAGACCGGCGAGATCTACGCCGAGGCCGGCGACGAGCTGGACCCGGGCGTCATCGCCGAGCTGGAGGCCCAGGGCTTCACCAGCTTCGACCTCCTCGACGTCGACGAGGTCAACATGGGCGCCTACATCCGCAACACCCTGCGGATCGACAAGAACACCGCCCGCGAGGACGCCCTCTTCGACATCTACCGGGTGATGCGCCCCGGCGAGCCGCCGACGGTCGAGGCCGCCGAGGCCATGTTCAAGTCGCTGTTCTTCGATTCCGAGCGCTACGACCTGTCCTCGGTCGGCCGCGTGAAGATGAACATGCGCCTCGAGCTGGACTGCCCGGACGACGTCCGCGTCCTGCGCAAGGATGACATCCTGGCCGTGCTCAAGACCCTGGTGGGCCTGCGCGACGGCCGTGGCGAGATCGACGACATCGACAACCTCGGCAACCGTCGGGTCCGTTCGGTGGGCGAACTCCTCGAGAACCAGTACCGGGTCGGCCTGCTGCGCATGGAGCGGGCGATCAAGGAGCGCATGAGCTCGGTCGACATCGACACGGTCATGCCGCACGACCTGATCAACGCCAAGCCGGCGGCGGCGGCGGTGCGCGAGTTCTTCGGCTCGTCCCAGCTGTCCCAGTTCATGGACCAGACCAACCCGCTGTCCGAGATCACCCACAAGCGCCGCCTGTCGGCCCTTGGCCCGGGCGGCCTGACCCGCGAGCGGGCGGGCTTCGAGGTCCGCGACGTGCACCCGACCCACTATGGCCGGATCTGCCCCATCGAGACGCCGGAAGGCCCGAACATCGGCCTGATCAACTCGCTGGCCACCCACGCCGTGGTCAACAAGTACGGCTTCATCGAGAGCCCCTACCGCCGGATCAAGGACGGCCGGATCACCGACGAGGTGGTCTACATGTCGGCCATGGAGGAGGCGAAGCACGTCATCGCCCAGGCCAACATCAAGCTCGACGGCGGCGAGATCGCCGAGGACCTGGTCCCCGGCCGGATCAACGGCGAGCCCTCGCTCCTGCCCAAGGCCGACGTCGACCTGATGGACGTCTCGCCCAAGCAGGTCGTCTCGGTCGCCGCCTCGCTGATCCCCTTCCTCGAGAACGACGACGCCAACCGCGCCCTGATGGGCTCGAACATGCAGAAGCAGGCCGTGCCGCTCATCCAGTCGGATGCGCCCCTGGTCGGCACCGGCATGGAGAGCGTCGTGGCGGTGGACTCCGGCGCCGTGGTCGTCGCCCGCCGCACCGGCGTGGTCGAGCAGATCGACGGCACCCGGATCGTCATCCGGGCCACCGAGGAGAGCGATCCCTCCAAGTCGGGCGTCGACATCTACCGCCTGCAGAAGTTCCAGCGCTCGAACACCTCGACCTGCATCAACCAGCGTCCGCTGGTGCAGGTGGGCGACAAGGTCGCGGCCGGCGACGTCATCGCCGACGGCCCGTCGACCGAGCTGGGCGAACTGGCCCTGGGCCGGAACGTCCTCGTCGCCTTCATGCCCTGGAACGGCTACAACTTCGAGGACTCCATCCTCATCTCCGAGCGCATCGTGCGCGATGACGTCTTCACCTCGATCCACATCGAGGAGTTCGAGTGCGTCGCTCGCGACACGAAGCTCGGCAAGGAAGAGATCACGCGCGACATCCCGAACGTCGGCGAGGAAGCGCTGAAGAACCTCGACGAAGCCGGCATCGTCTATATCGGCGCCGAGGTGCAGGCTGGCGACATTCTCGTCGGCAAGATCACCCCGAAGGGCGAAAGCCCGATGACGCCGGAAGAGAAGCTGCTGCGCGCCATCTTTGGCGAAAAGGCTTCAGACGTTCGCGACACCTCGCTGCGTGTGCCGCCCGGCGTTCAGGGCACCATCGTCGAAGTGCGCGTCTTCAACCGCCATGGCGTTGAGAAGGACGAGCGCGCGCAGGCGATCGAACGCGAAGAGATCGAGCGTCTCGCCAAGGACCGCGACGACGAGCTCGCGATCCTCGACCGCAACGTCTACTCCCGTCTCGCGGAAACGCTTGTCGGCAAGAAAGCGGTCGCCGGCCCCAAGAGCTTCAAGAAGGGCGATACGCTGACGCAGGAAATTCTCGAAGAATATCCGCGTTCGCAGTGGTGGACCTTCGTCATTGAAGACGATGCGCTGATGGCCTCGATCGAGGCGGTGCGCAAGCAATATGACGAGTCGAAGAAGGGCCTCGAAAACCGCTTCCTCGACAAGGTCGAAAAGCTGCAGCGTGGCGACGAACTGCCGCCCGGCGTGATGAAGATGGTCAAGGTCTTCGTTGCTGTGAAGCGCAAGATCCAGCCAGGCGATAAAATGGCCGGCCGTCACGGCAACAAGGGCGTCGTCTCGCGCATCGTGCCGCAAGAAGACATGCCCTTCCTTGAGGACGGCACGCCTGTCGACATCGTTCTCAACCCGCTCGGCGTGCCGAGCCGCATGAACGTCGGCCAGGTGCTGGAGGCCCACCTCGGGTACGCAGCACGCTGGGGCTGGACGGAC
>JAPOKE010000071.1:0-1578 GCA_029977805.1 Phenylobacterium parvum
GAAGCCGTCCTTCAGCTCCCGGGCCGCCCGGGCCGTCATGTCGTCGCGGGTCCAGGGCATCAGGCGCTCGCCTTCTCGCTGCGGGGACGGGTGGTCAGGCGCTCGATCCGCTTCTCGTAGGACGGTCCCTGCAGGATACGGTGCACGTAGACGCCCGGGGTGTGGATCATGTCCTTGTCGAGGGTCCCGGTCGGGACAAGCTGCTCGACCTCGGCGATGCAGGTGCGACCGGCGGTCGCCATCATCGGATTGAAGTTCCGGGCCGTCTTCCGGTAGATCAGGTTGCCTTCGGCGTCGCCCTTCCAGGCCTTGACGATGGACAGGTCGGCCTTCAGCGCCCGCTCCATCAGGTAGGTCTCGCCGTCGAACTCGCGGGTCTCCTTGCCCTCGGCCACCACCGTGCCGACGCCGGTGCGGGTGTAGAAGGCCGGTATGCCCGCCCCGCCGGCGCGGATGCGCTCGGCCAGCGTGCCCTGGGGGGTGAACTCCACCTCCAGCCGGCCTTCGATGTAGAGCCGCTCGAACAGCTCGTTCTCGCCGACATAGGAACTGATCATCTTGCGGATCTGGCCGTTCTCCAGCAGCAGGCCGAGGCCGAAGCCGTCGACGCCGCAGTTGTTGGAGACCACGGTCAGGTCCTTCACCCCGGACTCCCGGATGGCGAGGATGAGGTTCTCGGGGATGCCGCAGAGGCCGAAGCCCCCGGCCATTACGGTCATGCCGTCGAACAGGACGCCCTGGAGGGCCTCGGCCGCGGCGGTGCAGGTCTTGGAAGCCATGGCCCATCTTACGCTGCAATGCAGCAATTGAAAACGCCCCGGCGCCGGGTTCATCCTGAATGGCGCGACGCGGCGACGGCGTGTAGGAGGCCGGCATGAGCACCGAAACACCCCTGTCCGGCCTGCCGCCGGTGGACTTCCAGGACTGGTCCCGGGATTTCGAGGGCTTCGCCCGGGCCCTGGGCGACAGCTTCGTCCGGTACGGCTTCTGCGTCATCTCCGGCCACGACGTTGACCTGGCCCGCATCGACCGCGCCGTGAAGGCCTCGCAGGCCTTCTTCGCCCTGCCCGAGGCGACCAAGCGCGCCTACGTCACCGGGATCGGGGGCCAGCGCGGCTACACCCCGTTCGGCGTCGAGACCGCCAAGGACTCCGCCCACTACGACCTCAAGGAATTCTGGCACATGGGCCGCGACCTGCCGCCCGGCCACCCCTACGCCGCCCTGATGCCGCCCAATGTCTGGCCGGCGGAGGTCCCGGAGTTCGAGGCCGAG
Organism: Phenylobacterium parvum; assembly: GCA_029977805.1. Lineage (GTDB taxonomy): Bacteria > Pseudomonadota > Alphaproteobacteria > Caulobacterales > Caulobacteraceae > Phenylobacterium > Phenylobacterium parvum_A. Next base: position 1,274 of record JAPOKE010000071.1, read on the forward strand.
GTCCGCTGGCTGTTCGACGCCCTCGAGGGCTTCGGCCTGCGGGTCCTGGAGGCGCTGTCGGCCTATCTCGGCCTGCCCCGGCGCTGGTTCGAGGACCCGGTCCGGGACGGCAACTCGATCCTGCGCCTGCTGCACTACCCGCCCGTCCCGCCCGACGGCCCGAACATCCGCGCCGGCGCCCATGGCGACATCAACGTCATCACCCTCCTGCTCGGCGCCGAGGAAGCCGGCCTCGAGGTGCTGGACCATGACGGCCGCTGGCTGCCGGTGAACCCTCCGGCCGGCTCCCTGGTCTGCAACATCGG
>JAPOKE010000071.1:1612-10724 GCA_029977805.1 Phenylobacterium parvum
CCTCGACCATCCACAGGGTGGTCAACCCGGCGCCGGAGCGGCGGGGCTTCTCGCGCTACTCCACGCCCTTCTTCCTGCACTTCCGGCCGGACTTCGAGATCCGCACCCTGCCGGTGTGCATCACGCCGGACCGGCCCGACGCCTTCCCTGAGCCGATCACCGCCGACGCCTTCCTCCAGCAGAGGCTGAGGGAGATCAAGCTGGCCTGACGACCGGCTGCAGGGTCTCCAGGCCGGCGGCATCGGAGACCGTCACGCCGAGGTCAGTCAGGAGGCCGTCGTGGATGGCGTAGATCCAGCCGTGGACGCTGACCGCCTGCCCGCGCGCCCAGGCCTCCTGGACAAAGACGTCCGAGGCGACATTTCGCACCTGGCGGATGACGTTCAGTTCGCAGAGCCGGTCCAGCCTGCGACCCTCGGCGAGGACCTCGAGCTCGGCGCGGTTCTCGGCGTAGATCTCGCGGATCGGATGCAGCCAGTGGTCAACCAGTCCCCGGCGACGGCCATCGACCGCGGCGGCGACGCCGTGGCAGCCATAGTGCCCCACCACCATGATGTGCCGGACCTTCAGGACGTCGACGGCGAACTGCAGGACCGAGAGGTAGTTGGCGTCCTGGGGCGGGGCGAGGTTGGCCACGTTCCGGTGCACGAAGAGCTCGCCGGGGTCGAGGCCGACGATCTCGTTGGCGGGGACCCGGCTGTCGGCGCAGCCGATCCAGAGGTATTCCGGGCTCTGCTGGCCGGCGAGGCGCTGGAAGAAACCCGGGTCGACGGACAGCTTGGCGGCGGCCCAGCGCCGGTTGTTGGCCTTGAGGTCCTCGAGCATTCAGGGTCTCGGCGCTCCGGGCTGGTTGCGGGGGTGGGCCGCCTCGAAGGCCGGGTGGCCGGAGGCCCGCTCGGCGACCGCCTTCAGGGCCGGCCAGCTGGACATGTCGAGGTCATAGCGGGCGGCGGCGTAGACCTGTGGGATGAGCAGGCAGTCGGCGAGGGTCGGCGCATCACCGTAGGCGAATCCCCGCCCGTGCCGGAGGACCATGGCCTCCAGGGCGTCGAAGCCGTCGCTCACCCAGCGGGCCGACCAGGCGGTGACGTCCTCGCGGGAGACCTCGAGGCCCTGCAGGGCCTGGTGGACCCGGAGGTTGTTCAGCGGGTGGATGTCGCAGGCGACGATGGCGGCCATGGCCCGGACCCGGGCGCGGCCAAGGGCGTCCGGCGGCAGGAGGGGCGGCGAAGGATGGGTTTCCTCAAGCCATTCCAGGATGGCGAGGCTCTGGGTCAGGAGATCGCCCCCGTCGGTCTCGAGGGCGGGGGCCAGGCCCTGGGGGTTCCGCGCCCTGTACGCCTCGCCGTGCTGGTCGCCGGCCCGCAGGTCCACAGGGACGATGTCGAAGTCCAGTCCCTTGAGGGCCAGGCCGATCCGGACGCGGTAGGGGGCCGTCGCCGCCCAGAAGCTGTAGAGGGTGAGGGCCAAGGTCGTCAGTCCAGCCGGAAGGCCAGGGCGCCGACGCCCTCGACCTCGCCCTCGACCCGGTCGCCGCGCTGCAGGGGTCCGACGCCCTCCGGCGTCCCGGTGAAGATCAGGTCACCGGCCTGCAGGGTCCAGAGCCGCGAGGCCTCGGAAATGATCTCGGCCACGTTCCAGATCATGTCGGCCACGACGGCCTCCTGGCGCACCGCGCCATTGACGGACAGGCGGATGGCCCCCTGGGGCGGCGCGCCGGTCCAGGGACGGATCGCCGAGACGGGCCCGGAGGCGTCGAACCCCTTGGCGGCCTCCCAGGGCTGGCCCTTGTCCTTGGCCAGGGCCTGCAGGTCCCGGCGGGTCAGGTCGACGCCCACGGCGTAGCCGAAGACGGTCTCCAGGGCGCGCTCCACGGGGATGTCCGCGCCGCCGGACTTCAGGGCGACCACCAGCTCGATCTCGTGGTGCAGGTTGGCGGTGGCGGAGGGAAAGGGCACGGAGCCGCCCGGAGGGACGACGGCGTCAGCGGGCTTGGCGAAGAAGAAGGGCGGGTCGCGGTCATCGCCGCCCATCTCGCGCCGGTGGGCCGCGTAGTTCCGGCCGACGCACAGCACGCGGCGGACGGGGAAGAGGTCGGCGGATCCCTCGACAGGGACGCCAACAGGCGGCGGCGGCGCATGCGTGAAGCGGGTCATGGGAAGGCAATACGCCCGGCGGGGGGCGAGGAAAACCCCGGGCCCGCCGGCGATTGACAGCGCCGGCGGCCTGCGGCCTAGGTCGGCCCGCCGGAACCGGAGCGCGCCATGACCGACCAGACCCCCAAGGGCCCCCTGTCCGACCTGAAGGTCGTGGAGATGGGCACCCTGATCGCCGGGCCCTTCTGCGGCCAGGTGCTGGGTGACTTCGGCGCCGACGTGGTCAAGGTCGAGGACCCCGGCAAGGGCGATCCCATGCGCCAGTGGGGCCGGTCCCTGCCCAAGGGCCTGTCGCCCTGGTGGCCGGTGATCGGGCGCAACAAGCGCTCGGTGACCCTCGACCTGCGCCAGCCGGAGGGCCGGGAACTGGCCCTGGCCCTGATCGACCAGGCCGACGTCCTGATCGAGAACTTCCGCCCCGGGGCGATGGAAAAGTGGGGCATGGGCTACGAGGTCCTGGCCGCCCGCAATCCCCGCCTGGTCATGGCCCGGGTCTCCGGCTTCGGCCAGACGGGACCCTATTCGCAGCGGGCGGGCTACGGCCTGATCGGCGAGGCCATGGGCGGCCTGCGCCACGTCACCGGCGAGCCCGACCGGCCGCCGGCCCGGGCCGGCATCTCGATCGGCGACAGCCTCACCGCCCTGCACGCCGTGATCGGCGTGATGATGGCCCTGCACCATCGCGAGCGCACCGGACGCGGCCAGATGATCGACGCCGCCCTCTACGAGAGCGTCCTGTCGGTCATGGAGAACCTGGTCACCGAATACGACCTGACCGGCTATGTCCGCGAGCGCTCGGGCTCCATCCTGCCGGGGATCGCCCCGTCCAACGTCTATCCCTGCGCCAACGGCGAGAGCCTGCTGATCGGTGGGAATGGCGACGCCGTCTTCGCCCGGCTGGCCGCCACCATGGGGCGCGAGGACCTGGCGGCCGACCCCCGCTACGCCACCCACGCCGCCCGGGGCGAGAACCAGGCCGAGCTGGACCGGATCGTCTCGGACTGGACCCGCAACTGGCCCCTGCCTGAGCTCCTCGCCCTTCTGGAGGCGAACGGCGTGCCCTGCGGCCGCATCTTCCGCGCGCCCGACATGCTGGAGGATCCCCAGTTCGCCGCCCGCCAGTCCATCGTCGAGGTGGACCACCCGGTCTTCGGCAAGGTGAAGATGCAGAACGCCTTCCCGAAGCTTTCCGAGACGCCGGGGAGCGTGCGCTGGCCGGGGCCGGCGCTCGGCGAGCACACCCGGGAGGTCCTGGAAGGTCTGGGGGTCGACGCGGACCGCCTTGCGGACCTCGCGGCCCGGAAGGTCACCGCCCTGCCCTGATCAGGCCGAGACCGCCAGGTCATCGGCGTGGATGACCGGCCCCTCCGAGAAGCCGAGCTCGGCCTCGACGGCGGCGGAGCTGAGGCCGCAGATCCGCATGGCGTCGTCGGAATCGTAGCGGCTGAGTCCCCGGGCCACCTCCTGGCCCGTCTCGTCGCGCACCACCACGGCGTCGCCCTTGCCGAACCGGCCTTCGACCGACGTGACGCCCGCCGCCAGCAGGCTCTTGCCGCGGCGCAGGGCCCGGGCGGCCCCGGCGTCGATGCGGATCACGCCGGAGGGCGCGAGGGAGCCGCCGATCCAGGACTTGCGGGCGGCGTGCGGGGAGAGGGCGGCGGTGACCAGGGTCGCACGCGCCCCGGCCTCCACGGCGGCGAGGGGCGAGGCCCGGCCACCGAGGGTGATGAGGGTGGCGCAGCCGGCCTGGCGGGCGATCCGGGCGGCCATGATCTTGGTCGCCATGCCGCCGGTGCCGACCCCGGCCGAGGCGTTGGCGCCGCCGGCCATGGCCTCGATGCCGGCGTCGAGGTCGGTGACGAGGGGCACATGGGCGGCGGCGGGGTCCGACCGGGGGTCCGCCGTGTAGAGTCCGTCGACATCCGACAGGAGGACCAGCAGGTCGGCGCCGATCAGCTGGGCCGCGCGGGCCGCCAGACGGTCATTGTCGCCGTAGCGGATCTCCTCGGTGACGACGGTGTCGTTCTCGTTGACCACCGGCACGACCCCGAGGTCGAGAAGGGTCTCCAGGGTGGCGCGGGCGTTGAGCCACCGGCGGCGGATCTCGGTGTCGTCGCGGGTCAGCAGGACCTGGGCGACCGGCAGGCCATGGGGCTCCAGCGCCGCCTCCCAGGCGTGCATCAGGGCCGACTGGCCGGCGGCGGCGGCGGCCTGTTTCTCGGGCAGGGTCAGGGCCTTGCGACCGAGGCCGAGGCGGCGGCGGCCCAGGGCCACCGCGCCGGAGGACACCACCAGGACCTGCTGGCCCCGCCCTCTCAGCCGGGCCAGGTCCGCGGCGAAGTCGGAAAGCCAGGCGCCGTCGGGGGCGCCGTCCGGCCCGACCAGGAGGGCCGAGCCGATCTTGACGACCACGCGGCGGGCGGAGGCGAGGTCGCTCACGGCCGCCAGTCTCCCGCGGTCTCCCCGCCCGGCCGGGCAGCCGCCTTCGCCTCGGCGCGGCGCGCGAGGACCTGCCGCCAGGCCTCCCGGAGGAGGTCCTTCACGCCCTGCCCCGAGACGCCGGAAACCAGGCTGACCGGGCGGCCGGAGGCGGCCTCGAGGGCCTCTTTCTGCATGGCCAGGGTATCGGGGTCGAGGGCGTCGACCTTGGACAGGGCCAGGATCTCGGGCTTGTCGCCGAGGCCCGCGCCATAGGCCTCCAGCTCGTGGCGGACCGTCCGCCAGGCCTCTGCGACATCGGTTTGGGTGCAGTCCACCAGGTGGATCAGCACCGCCGTGCGCTCCACGTGGCCCAGGAAGCGTACGCCCAGCCCCGCGCCCTCCGAGGCGCCCTCGATGAGGCCGGGAATGTCGGCCATGACGAACCGCTCCTCCGGCGACAGGTCGACGATGCCGAGGTTGGGGGCCAGGGTGGTGAAGGGATAGTCGGCGACCTTGGGCCGCGCCGCGCTGGACGCCGCCAGGAAGGTGGACTTGCCGGCGTTGGGCAGGCCGGCGAGGCCGACGTCGGCGATCAGCTTCAGCCGCAGCCAGATCCACTTCTCCTCGCCTGGCTGGCCGGCGTTGGCGTGGTAGGGCGCCTGGTTGACGGGCCCCTTGAAGCGGTCATTGCCCCAGCCGCCATTGCCGCCCTTGGCCAGCAGGACGCGCTGGCCGGCGTGGTCGAGGTCGACGATCAGGGTCTCGCGGTCCTCCTCCAGCACCTCGGTGCCGACGGGAACCTTCAGCACGATGTCCTCGCCCGCCGCGCCGTGCCGGTTGCGGCCCATGCCGTGGACGCCGGTGCCGGCCTTGAAGTGCTGGTGGTAGCGGTAGTCGATCAGGGTGTTCAGCCCCTCCACCGCCTCGATCCAGACGTCCCCGCCGCGGCCGCCGTCGCCACCGTCCGGACCGCCGTACTCGATGTACTTCTCCCGCCGGAAGGACACGGCTCCGCCCCCGCCATTGCCCGAGCGGATGTAGATCTTGCACTGGTCCAGGAACTTCATGGCCTCGCCCTAGCACGTCCCGCCGGCAAAATCAGGCCAGCCAGATCTGGCCACGCGACGGCAGGAACTCGCCGCGCGAGAGCACGAAGGTCTGGCGACGCTCTCCGGTGTAGAGAAACCCGGCCTTCACGAGCACCGCGTCCGAAGCCGGATTCTCGTCCAGCCGCCAGGCGCGGACATGGGTCCGGCCCCAGTCCCTGGCGGCCCAGGCCAGGGCGGCGGTCACCGCCTCGGTCATCAGGCCGGCGCCCCAGTAGGGACGGCCCAGCCAGTAGCCGATCTCCGTCGCCGGCGCGGCCTCACCGAAGAAGCCGAGCAGGCCGACGAGGCCTTCGCCGGGCATGTCGAGGGCGAAGTCCAACTCGCGGGCGGGATCCCGGGCGGCGGCGAGATCGAGGAAGGCCTCGGCGTCGGCGAGGCCGTAGGGGTGGGGAATGCGCGCCGTGGTGCGGGCCACCTCGAAGTCAGAGCACAGGGCCGCGATCCGCGGCGCATCCGACCGGCGCAGGGGCCGCAGCGTCAGGCGGGGCGTCTCGAGGACGGGCTGGACGTTGACATGAAGCATGACGGGGACCTCCCGGCCCCTCTGCCGGGGGCCTGATGCGAAAACGGGGAGCCCGGCGTCCGGGCTCCCCGCTTCGGGAGATCCTCCGGTCCGCCAGGCAGGCGGACCTTCGGGAAGGTCCGCGTCAGCCGGCCGCGTTTTCCACGCAGACGTAGGTGCGGTCATCACGCTTGGTGATGAACTTCACGGCGCCGTGGGCGGTCGCGAAGAGGGTGTGGTCCTTGCCCATGCCGACATTGTCGCCCGGGAAGAACTTGGTGCCGCGCTGGCGCACGATGATGTTGCCGGCGAGGACGGCTTCGCCGCCGAACTTCTTCACGCCGAGGCGGCGCCCCGCCGAATCGCGCCCGTTGCGCGAGGAACCGCCGGATTTCTTGTGAGCCATGGGGGCCTCCTGAAACTCTGGGTCCGACGCTTATTCGGCGTCGGTCTTCTTGGCCGCGGCCTTCTTCGGCGCGGCCTTCTTTGCGGGAGCAGCCTTGGCCTCGGGGGCCGCAGCCTCCGGAGCCGGGGCCTCGGCGGCCTCGGCCTTCGCCTTGGCGGGAGCCTTGGCCTTGGCAGGCGCCTTGGCCGGCTTGGCGACCGGGGCGGCGGCTTCCAGCGAGGCGACCACGGCCTTCAGGTTGCGGGCCTTGGCGTCGAGCAGGGCCTTGGGCGTCAGGTCGACCACGCCGTCCCACGCCGCCGTCTTGCCGGCGCCGGAGATGGAGGTGACACGCAGGACGGTCTCCGTCTGGCGATGGCCGCGGGTGCGGCGATAGCCCTGGCGGCGGGTCTTCTTGAAGATCCGGACCTTCTCGCCCTTGCGGGTCTCGATCAGGGTCGCGTTGACCGCAGCGCCGTCGACGGTGGGCGCGCCCACGGTGACCGCGGCGCCGTCGCCCAGCATCAGGACGTCCGAAAAGGCCACGTCCGCGCCAGGCTCGCCGCCCAGCTTTTCGACCACCAGCACGTCGCCGGGTTCGACCCGGTACTGCTTGCCGCCGGTCCTGATCACCGCGTACATGATTGGCGTCCCGAAGAAATAGCAAAGAAAACGGCGCCCGCAGGAAACCCCGCGGGCGGAAGCGGGCTCTTATACAGACGCACCCGCACGAGTCAACGCGCGCAGGTTCAGTCCGCGCGCCCCGTCGGGTTGGCCGGCGGGCTTGAGGGGGTGAGGCCAGCCCAGTGTTCGACCACGGCGGCGGACACATTCTGGAACACCCGCAGGCGTTCAGGAGAGCCCTTCGGCACCTGTGGCGCGAGGACCGCCACCGCGTAAGTGCGGCCATCCGGCGCCGTCACGAGGCCGACATCGTTCAGCCCGAAGGTTTCGCCCCGGAAATCCTGGCCGGTTCCGGTCTTGTGGGCGGCCCGCCATCCCCGCTCCAGGCCCCCGCGAAGCCGCATCGGCCCCGTGGTCACCCGGCCCAGGGTTTCCAGGATGAAGTCCGTGGAGGTCCGTGAGAGGAGTTCGCCGCGGTGCAGGGCCGCCAGTGCGCGGACGATGCCGGCGGGGGTGGCGCCGTCGTAGGGCTGTTCCACATAGGCCCGGAGCGAAGCGGCGCGGGATTCAGGATCAAGGCGCGCCCGGGCTGCCTCGAAGGCGCCGTAGGCGGACAGGTCAGCGCTCCAGGAAAGGCCGGCGATGCGCGACTGCAGCCGGCGCTCATCCTCGGCGAGGCGGATGCCCGACATCCCGCGCGAGGCGAGGAAGGCCTGGACGGCGGCCGGCCCGCCCGCGAGGCCCATCAGCTTGTCGTTCGCCGCGTTGTCCGACTGGATCAGGGCGCGCCGGATCAAGTCGCGGACAGTGGTTTCGAAACGGCCGTTCTCGATGAGGTGGGTGACCGGCTGGTTGAACACGCTGCGGTCCGCATCCGTGAGCACCACCCCCTGGTCCAGGGCGAGGCGACCGGAATCAACCGCGTCCATCACGGTCAGGGCCACCCAGAGCTTGGAGACGCTCTGCTGGGGGAAGGGGGCGTCCCCGTGTGAACTCGCCAGCCAGCCGGACTCAACGTCCATCACGGCGATCCCGACCGGGCGGGCGAAGCCGGGGTCCAGGCGGGCGAGGGCTTCGGAAAGACCTGGCGGGGCCGGCGGCGCAGGTCGTGCGGCGAGGTCTGCGTCCCGGCGCTCCACCTTGCGCGGGGCTTCCCGCGCGGGAGCGGTTCCGGAAGACTCCAGGGTCCGGAACAGGGGCGCCGCGCCAGCTGCGGCGATCGGGCCCATGGTAACGACCGCGGCCGCCGTCAGGGTGGCGACCGGGCGACGGAATCCCAGCAGCAGGGCGGACACCGCCACATCGGCGGCCGACTCCGGCAGGCGCCGGAGCCGCCCGGGCAGGGCGCCGAGAAATCGTCCCGCGGCGGCGGGGGCGCCCAGGGTCGTCTCAGCCGCGGTAAAGATGAGGCCCAGGGCGCGCCAGCCGGGCCCGGACGAAGCCGGGGGCGGCGGGAGGATCAGGCCGGGCCGGGACGAGGGCATGCGCGTTTCAGCCCTGATCCGGGCGTCGGCGTCAAGCCGGCCGGGTTCACGAAAGGTCAAGGCTGATGCGGCTGACGCCGGGAAGGCCCTCCAGGGCGCGGAGGATGCGGTCAGGCGCCGCATCCTGGGGCGCCTTCAGGCGGATGGCCACCGCGCTCCTACCCGGCCCGGTCCGCCAGGCGAGGACGTCCTCGGCTGCGAGCCCCGCCGCTTCCAGGCGGAGCGCAACCTCCGCCTCGAGGGCCGGCGATTGGCGCACGTCCAAAAGGGCCGAACCCGCACGCTTGAGGATGGAGGCCGCGAAGTGGGCGATAAGTCCGGCGCCGATCAGGGCCGCGAAGGGATCCGCCCAGGCCCAGCCCAGGCGCCAGGCCGCGAACAGTCCGGCGAGGGTCAGGGCGGCGACCGCTGCGTCGGCGGCGACGTGTAGG
>JAPOKE010000072.1 GCA_029977805.1 Phenylobacterium parvum
GCAATTGGCGCATCATTCCTCCCCCAAGGGGGAGGTGGCGCGCGCAGCGCGACGGAGGGGGTCTCCTGAGGGGCCGTCGCGGGGCCCGTAGCCGGTTCAGATCGACCGGGCCACGACCTCCTTCATGATCTCCGACGTGCCGCCGTAGATGCGCTGCACCCGGGCGTCGCGCCACAGGCGGGCGATGGGATACTCATTCATGTAACCCGCGCCGCCATGCAGCTGCAGGGCGGCGTCGCAGACCTCCCACTGCAGCTCGGTGTGGAAGAGCTTGGCCGCGGAGGCCTCGGCGGCCGTCAGTTCGCCCTGCAGGTGACGGGCCGTGCACCAGTCGAGGTGGGCCCAGCCCGCCTGCAGCTTGGCCTTGAGGTTGGCCAGGGTGAAGCGGGTGTTCTGGAAGTCGAAGACGGTCTGCCGGAAGGCCTTGCGGTCCTTGGTGAACTTCACCGCCTCGTCGAAGGCGCGCTGGGCGCCGGCCTGGCCGGAGATGGCGATCTGCAGCCGCTCCTGCGGCAGCTGGGTCATCAGGTAGACGAAGCCCTGGTTCTCCTCGCCCAGCAGGTTGCCGGCGGGGACCCGGACGTCCTCGAAGAAGAGCTCGGAGGTGTCGGCGGAGTTCTGGCCGATCTTGTCCAGGTTCCGGCCGCGCCGGAAGCCCTCGCGCGTCGCCTCGACCAGGATCAGGGAGATGCCCTTGGCGCCCTTGTCCGGGTCGGTCTTGGCCACGACGACGACGATGTCGGCGCTCTGGCCGTTGGTGATGTAGGTCTTCGACCCCGAGATGACATAGTCGTCGCCGTCCCGGCGGGCCGTGGTGCGCACGCCCTGCAGGTCGGAGCCGGCGCCCGGCTCGGTCATGGCGATGGCCGCGATGGCCTCGCCCGACACCATCTTCGGAAGCCAGACCTGCTTCAGCTCTTCGCTGGCGTAATGGATGAGGTAGGGCGCGACGATGTCAGACTGCAGGGTGATGCCCGCCGTGGAGCCGGCGTAGGTCAGCTCCTCGCCGATCACCGAGTTGTAGCGGTAGTCGAGGCCCAGGCCCCCGTACTCGGCCGGGACCTGCGGACAGAGCAGGCCGGCCTCGCCGCAGGCCAGCCAGAAGGCGCGGTCCACCACGCCGTCTTCTTCCCAGCGGTCGAGGTTGGGGACGAGGTGCTGGGCGTAGACCTTGCGCACCTGCTCCCGGAAGATCTTCAGGTCCTCGTCGAAGAGGGTCCGTCCTGAGGTGTCGAGCATGGGGGCCTCCCGTCATTCGCCTTGGAGACGGAAGTCTATGCCGCCTCACGCGGCGTCAGGCGAGTCCCCGATCCCGCAGGCGCGGGCGATGGCGGCGCGCAGTTCGGGCAGGCCGGCGCCCTTCTCGGAGGAGGTGGCGATCACCCCCGGGAAGGCGGCGGGCCGGCGGGCGACCTGGGCCTCGGTGCGGGCGCGGACGGCCTCGACCTCGGCGGGCCGGAGCTTGTCGGCCTTGGTCAGGATCACCTGGTAGGAGACGGCGGCCTTGTCGAAGGCCGCCATCGGCTCCTCGTCCACGTCCTTCAGTCCGTGGCGCGCGTCGATCAGCAGGTAGGCCCGGCGCAGGTTCGGTCGGCCGCGCAGGTAGTCGCGCCCGAGCGCCTGGAACTTCTTCACCTCGCCCTTGCCGGCCCGGGCCCAGCCATAGCCCGGCAGGTCCACCAGCCGCAGGCGGTCGTCGACCACGAAGAAGTTGACCTCGCGGGTCCGCCCCGGCTCGTTCGACGCCCGCGCCAGGTGCTTCTGGCCCACGAGGGCGTTGATCAGCGAGGACTTGCCGACGTTGGAGCGGCCCGCGAAGGCCACCTCCGGGAGGTCGGGCTCCGGCAGGCCGGCCACCGAGACCGCCCCCATCATGAACACCGCCGGCCGGGCGAAGAGGACGCGCGCGGCCTCGATCTCCTCGTCCGAATAGGCCCGCTCGTCCGGCTCGGGGACGCCCTCGGCGCTCACCCCGGAACCTTCCGCGCCTTCAGGCGGGCGAGGAAGTCGTCGATGGGGTTCTCCACCTTGTACTTTCGCATGATGACGTACTGCTGGAGGATCGTGAGGACGTTGCTCCAGGTGTAGTAGATCATCAGGCCCACCGCGAGCGGGGCGAGGACGAAGGTGAAGATCACCGGCATCAGTTCCATGATGCGCTGCTGGATCGGGTCCGGGGCCGGCGGGCTCATCTTCATCGAGAGCCACTGGGTGATCCCGTAGGCCAGGGGCCAGATGCCGATGTGCAGGGGTCCGGCCAGCAGTCCGCCGATGAAGGGTGTGGTCGCCGGATCCCAGGGGATGAGGCCGAACAGGTTGAAGAAGGTCGTCGGATCCCGCGACGACAGGTCCTGGATCCAGCCGTAGAACGGCGCGTGGCGCATCTCGATGGAGACGGAGAGCACCTTGAACAGGGCCAGGAAGATCGGGATGGTCGCCAGCATGGGCAGGCAGCCCATCAGCGGGTTGATCTTCTCCGACTGGTACAGGCGCATCAGCTCCTGCTGCTGCTTCTGCGGATCATCCTTCAGCCGGGCGCGGAGCTCCTCCACCTGCGGCTGGACCTTCTTCATCTTGGTCAGGGACTCGTAGGACAGGTTCGCCGGGTAGAACATCAGCAGGCGGACCACCACGGTCAGGGCCAGGATGGCGAGGCCGAAGTTGCCCACGAGGCCATAGAAGGTCTCCAGCAGCCAGAAAATCGGCTTCGTGAAGAAGTAGAGCCGGCCCCAGTCCACCGCGTCCTGGAAGCGCGGGATGCCGAGGGTCTTCTCGTACTCCCGCAGCACCGGCACGGTCTTGGCGCCGGCGAAGAGGCGGCTCACATGGGTGTAGGTGGCGCCCGGCTGCACGACCCGGGGCTGGGCCGAGAAGTTGGCCTCGTAGATGTCCAGGCCCGAGAGGGTGGTGCTCCGGTAGAGGGCGTTCACCTTCTCCTTCTGCTCGGGGATGACCGCCGCCAGCCAGTACTTGTCGGTGACGCCCAGCCAGCCGCCCGTGGCGGAGAAGGCCTTTTCGCCCTCCTTCTTGAGCTGCTTGTACTTCAGCATCTCCAGCACGCCGTCCATGACGCCGACCGCGCCCTCGTGGGCGTTGGCGGCCGGGACCGCCGGGGCGCCCCGGCGCTGGACCACGGCGTAGGGGGCGATGGTCACCGGATTGGCCAGGCTGTTGGCCACCGTGTCGGTGACCGTGAACATGAACTTGTCGTCCACATCGATCCGGCGGGTGAAGGCCAGGCCCTGGCCGGCGTCGTAGCGCAGGACCACCGGGCGGCCCGGCGAAAGCCGGTCGCCCTGGACCAGGGTCCACTGGGCGCCCGCCGTGGGCAGGCCGGGCAGGTTGGCGCCGGTCCAGCCGAACTCGGCGAACCAGGCGTCCCGCACGCCCTCGGGCCTCAGGAGCTCGACCGGCGGGGACTTGGGGTTCACCTCGGTGCGGTAGCCCTTGAGGAAGAGGTCGTCGATGCGGCCGCCGCGCAGGGAGATCGAGCCCTGCAGGGCCGGGGTGTCGACCGTCACCCGGGGCGCGCCCGAGATGGCGGCCTCGCGCGGGACGAAGACGGGACCCGTCTGGGCGGAGGGGGCGGCGACCCCGGGGGCCTGCCCGGCCTGGGCCGCCTGGGCGGTCTCGCGGGCCTTGAGCTCGGCCTCCCTCTGCTTGTTCTGCGGGCCCAGCACCAGGGCCTGGTAGCCGAACAGCAGGGCGAGCGAGAGGATGACGAAGAGGATCGTGTTGCGGTTCGAGTTGTCGGGCATTCGGGGCGCGCGCTCAGTCTGTTGAAGAGGGGGCGCGGTCAGGCGCGGGGGCGGGGCGGTCGCCCTCGGCCGCGAGGCTTATCAGCGCGGTTTTCACATCGTCAAGCAGACGGGGCCAGGGACGGGTCGGCGTCCCTCCCCGGGCGATCAGGACATAGTCGCATCCGGGGCGTCCCAGGCCGGGGACAAGCAGGCGCGCAGCCTCCCGGAGGCGACGCTTGGCGCGGTTCCGGACCACCGCCCCGCCGATCCTTCGGGTGGCGGTGAAGCCCACGCGGATGAGGGGGTCGCCGTCGGCCCGGTCGCGGACCTGGAGAAGGACGGCGCCGCGGGCGCAGGCGCGGCCACGCGCCGCGGCCAGGAAACCCGGGCGCGTCTTGAGGCGTTCAATTCGGGGGTCGGGTTCCTCCATGCGGAGGGCCCTTCGGCCTGCCGGCGTCGCGCCGTCAGGCGCTCAGGCGCTTGCGGCCCTTGGCCCGGCGACGGGCGATGACCTTGCGGCCATTCTTGGTGGCCATGCGGGCGCGCCAGCCGTGACGGCGCGCGCGCACGAGACGGGAGGGCTGAAAGGTGCGCTTCACGGGACCAGCTCCGGGACGAAATCGAGCGGCGGGGAATAGGGGAGGAGCGGCCCCCTGTCAATGGCGGGGGCGCCGATGGCCGCCTACAGGTCGGGACGGATGATGGTCTTTCCCACCACGGTGCGCTCGGCCAGGGTGTCGTAGGCCTCGCGCCAGCTGTCCAGCGGGTACTCCGCGTGGACCCGCGGGTGGACCGCGCCCTCGTCCGCCAGCCTCCAGATCGCCGCATTGTTCTCGCGGCCGCGCTCGGGGAACTGGCGCCCGTACTCCCCCGCCCGCACACCCATGACCGAGAAGCCCTTGATCAGGGCGTAGTTGACCGGCAGCACCGGCAGGCGGCCAGATGTGAAGCCGATCGACAGGATCCGGCCGTCAAAGGCGATGCAGCGGACGCTCTCGTCGAAGACGTCGCCGCCGACGGGATCGAAGATCACGTCCGCGCCGCGGCCGCCGGTGATCTCCTTGACCCGGTCCTTGAAGCCCTTCGAGACGTTCACCACCGCGTCGGGGGCGTAGGTCTGCTGGATCACCGCCAGCTTCTCGTCGGAGGCCGAGGCGGCGATCACCCGGCAGCCGAGGTGGCGCGCCAGGTCGACGGCCGCCATGCCGGTGCCGCCCGCGGCGCCGTGGACGAGGACCCACTCCCCGGGCTGGACCTGGGCCCGGCGCACGAGGGCGACCCAGGCGGTCAGGTAGCAGACCGGATAGCCCGCCGCCTGGCCGTAGGTCATGCCCTCGGGCTTGCGGTGCAGGCCGGCGGCCGGGACCGAGGCCAGCTCGGCGAAGGCGCCCCGGGCCCCGCCCGCGACGGCGTCGCCCGGCCGGAAGGTCGTGACCCCCTCGCCCACCGCGATCACGTCGCCGGCCAGCTCCATGCCCGGGATGAAGGGCAGGGGCGGCTTGTGCTGGTGCTCGCCGCGGGTCTGCATCAGGTCGGGGAAGTTGACCGCCCCGGACCGCACCCTGACCAGCACCTCGCCCGGCCCGGGGGTCGGGTCCGGCAGGTCCCTGACCCGGCAGCCGGCGTATTCCGCAGCCAGTTCCTCGACGACGAGAGCGCGCATGGTCGGTCCTTTCAGGGGTCTTGGTCAGGCGTTTCGGGAGAGCCGTTCGGCGGCCAGGGCGCAGATCTCCGCGCAGGCCGCCCGGGCCGCGGGGATTACGCCGCCAAAGGCCGTGAAGCCGTGCGCCAGGCTGTCATAGCGGCGGTAGTCCACGGGAACGCCGGCGGCGGCCAGGCGTCGGGCATAGGCCTCGGCCTGGTCGACCAGGGGATCAAAGCCCGCCGTGGCGATCACCGCCGGCGGCAGGCCCGCAAGGTCCGCGGTCCGGCCCGGCGCGTTCCGGGGGTCGAGGGGATCGTCGCCCGGCGACAGATAGTGGCCGACGAACCATTCCATGGTCGCGCGGTCGAGGGGGAAGGCGTCGGCGAAGGCGGTCATGGAGGGGGTGTCGCTGCCGAGGTCGACGCAGGGATAGACCAGCAGCTGCAGGTCCGGGCCCGGCTCGCCGATCCGCTTCATCTCCTGGGCGAGGGCGGCGGCGAAGAGGCCGCCCATGGAGTCGCCGCCGATCGCCGCGCGGCCGGGCGGGGCGCCCAGGGCGGCGGCGTTGTCGCGGGCCCAGCGGAAGGCCGCCAGGACGTCCTCGTATCCCGCCGGGAAGCGATGCTCGGGGGCGAGGCGATAGTCCACGGAAAGGACGGGCCCGCCGGTGGCCTCGGCCAGCCGGCCGCAGAAGCCCTCGGTGGTGTCGAGGTCGCCGATCACCCCGCCGCCCATGTGGGCGAAGACGAGGATGGGAACCTCCGGCCGCGGGCGCGAGGGGCGGTAGAGGCGGGCCGGCCTGTCGCCGGCGCCGCCCGGGACCGTCAGGCTCTCGACCCGTACGCCGGGGGGCGGCGGCTCCCCGGTGGCGGCGAAGGCGGCGGCGCTGGAGCGGCGGGCCTCCTCCGGGGTCATGGCGCTCATCGGCCGGCCCCGGCGCGCGCCGGCGGCCAGGAACTGGAGGCGCGGGTCCAGGGTCCGCCCTTCCCGGTAGGTCGCGGCGCCGCCGGACAGCAGGCGCAGGACGGGCGCCGGCAGGGAAAGGACCCAGGACAGGACCGCCCGCCCCTGGCTGGCGCGGCTCACCGGGGGACCTCCGAGAGGCCGGCGGTTCCCCTGAGGATCAGGGTCGCGGCGAAATCCGTGGCGGCGGCGGTGTCGATGGGGCGGCGGGCCAGCATCTTCCAGCCGACCTCCCGCGCCAGCCCGATGCAGGCGGCCGCCAGGTAGTCGGCGTCGACGCCCCGGGCGCCGCCCCGTTCCGCCTCGTCGATGATCGAGCGGCGGACCTCCTCGAAGACCGCCGCCATTTCCGGCGTCTCGCCCATCAGGGCGTCGCCGGCCTCCCCCGCCGACCGGCGGGACATCCAGCTGTCGTGCTCGCTGGCGA
Organism: Phenylobacterium parvum; assembly: GCA_029977805.1. Lineage (GTDB taxonomy): Bacteria > Pseudomonadota > Alphaproteobacteria > Caulobacterales > Caulobacteraceae > Phenylobacterium > Phenylobacterium parvum_A. The sequence goes on from JAPOKE010000072.1 coordinate 6,776, forward strand.
GGAAGTCGTAATAGGCCCCCAGGGCGCCGCGGACGAAGGCCTCCCAGGTCCCGGCCTGCTCGCGCAGGGCCTTGAGGACGGGCGAGAAGCGGCGGGCCCCGTCCCGCGACAGGGCCGTGGCCACCTCCTCCTTGGAGCGGAAGTAGTTGTAGAAGGTGCCCGAGGCGAGGCCCGTGCGGCGGATGATGTCCCGCACGGTCACCGTCTCGAAGCCCGCCTCGCCAAACACCTCGCGCGCCGCGTCGAGGATCGCCTGGCGGTTCTGCGCCTTGGTGATCTCACGCTTGCCGGCCGGGGCGAGGGCGGTGTCGGACATGGGCTCCCTCAAAAGATGACGTGCGTCACCATAGGGCATGGCGCGCGCCCGTCGAGCCCCGCCCCGACGGAAGGCGGCTACTTCCGCTGGGCCGAGGTTCCGGCGCGGACGGCGCGGAACTCGGAGCCCTCCTTCCAGTCCGGCCAGCGGCGCGAATTGGCGAGCTCGCGGCCGAGGTCGTAGAGCAGGCCGCCGTCCTGGGCCGTCCCGGTCAGGTTCCAGTCCGGCGACCATTCGTCGGCGGGCTGGTGGTAGCGGTAGGTCGTGTAGTCCCTGGCCAGGGCCTCGCCCCGCGCCTTGCCGCCCTCGACCAGGTCCTGGCCCGAACCGAAGGAAATGGCCGGGACGCCGCGCTTGGCGAAGGGGAAGTGGTCCGAGCGGAAGAAGCTGCCCGCGCCCGGGCGCGGGTCCGGCGAATAGGCCCGCCCGCGCTTGGCGCCCAGGGCCACCAGGTCGTCCTGGAGGGTCAGGGGCGCGCTTCCGGAGGTGGTGAAGTCGCGCGCCGGCCCGGCGGTGGACCCGCCGTCCATGTTGATCACCCCCGCCGTCGTGGCGAGGGGATAGAGCGGGTTGGAGGCGTAGTACTCCGAGCCCAGCAGGCCCTTCTCCTCGGCGGTCACCGCCAGGAAGACCACCGAGCGGTCCGGAGCGGGGGACCTGGCGTACTGGCGCGAGATCTCGAGCAGGGAGGCGGTCCCCAGCGAATTGTCGAGGGCGCCGTTGTAGATCCGGTCGCCCTTGGCGTCGGGCAGGCCCACGCCCAGGTGGTCCCAGTGCGCCGAGTAGATCACCGTCTCGTCCGGGCGGGTGCGGCCCGGCTTCCGGGCCACGACGTTCTTCGAGACGATCTTCTGGGCGCGGATGGCGTGGTCGGTGGAGAAGGTCACGCCGGTGAGCTCCACCGGGCGGAAGTCGCGGGTCCGCGCCTTCGCCTTGAGGGCCTCGAAATCCAGGCCCGCGGCCTTGAAGAGATCCACCGTCACGTCGCGCTGGATCCAGCCCTCCAGGGGGGCGTGGGCCTCGCCGGGATTGGCGCGGATGATGTCGAAGATGGTGTTGGTGTTGGAGTTCTTCACCGTGGCCCAGCCGTAGGAAGCCGGGTCGGTCTCGTGGATCACCAGGAAGCCCACCGCGCCGCGGCGCGCGGCCTCCTCGAACTTGTAGGTCCAGCGGCCGTAATAGGTCATGGCCTTGCCGCCGAAGTCGCCCTCGCCGGTCTCGAAGTCCGGGTCGTTGATCAGCACGAGGCCGATCTTGCCCTTCATGTCGACGCCCTTGAAGTCGTCCCAGTTGCGCTCGGGGGCGGTCACCCCGTAGCCGATGAACACCAGGGGGACGTCCTTGAGGGTCAGCCGGCTGATCCCGGTCTGGGCGGCGCGGATGGCGATCTGCTCGCCCTGGGTCCAGGCGCGGGTCTGGCCGGCCACATTGACGCTGACCGCCACCGGGCCCTCTGTGTCGAAGCGGGCGAGGGGCACGTCCTGTGTCCAGGCCCGGGTCCCGTCCTTCGCCAGGTCGCCGCCGGGGGCGAGGCCGAAGCTGCGGAACTGCTCGACGAGGTAGGCGACCGTCTTGCGCTCGCCCTCGGTGTCGGGGCCGCGGCCCTCGAAGGCGTCGGAGGACAGGGTCTTTACGTGGGCCTCCAGCCGCGCCGGGTCGAGGTCGGCGGCGAGGGCCGGCGTGGCGACCAGGAGGGCGGACAGGCCGGCCAGGAGCGAGCGCTTGAGGGTCATTCAGGTCCCCTTGGAAAGGATTTCGGCGGTGTGCTTAGCCCCTGCCGCCGGCTTGCGCCAGCGCCGGGCGCTCAGAACTCCCCGGCCAGCACCCGCGTGAACAGGACGGGGTCGACATTGCCTCCGGAAAGCACAAGCCCGACGCAGGCGCCCGGGGCGGCCTGCCCGACCTTGCCCGCCAGGAGGGCGGCGAGGCCGACGGAGCCGCCGGGCTCGACCACCAGCTTGAGGGTGGAAAAGGCGCAGCGCATGGCTTCGGCCACCTCGGGGTCGCTGACCGTGGCGATGGCCGAGAGCCTGTCCCTCAGGACCGGGAAGGTCAGCTCTCCGGTCGAGGGGGACTCCAGTGAGTCGCAAAGGGTCCGCACGGTGGGCGCCAGGGTCTCCCGGCGGCCGCTGGCGAGGGAACGCCGGGCGTCGTCGTAGAGCTCGGGCTCGACCCCGACGGCCAGGGTCCGGGGGGAGAGGGTCTGAATGGCGAGGGCGACGCCCGCCATCAGGCCGCCCCCGCCGATCGGACCGATGACGAGGTCCATCTCCGCGCCCAGGGCCCGGGCCTGCCGGACCATCTCCAGCCCCGCCGTGCCCTGGCCCGCGATGATGTCGGGATCGTCGAAGGCCGGGACGATCACCGCCCCCCGCTCGGCCGCCAGCCGCGCCGCGATGGCCTCGCGGCTTTCGGTCAGCCGGTCGAAGAAGACCACCTCGGCGCCGTAGCCCCGCGTGGCCTCCACCTTCACCGACGGGGCGTCGGCGGGCATCACGATGACCGCGGGCATGTTGAGGAGCCGCGCGGCCAGGGCCACCCCCTGGGCATGGTTGCCCGAGGAGAAGGCCACGACCCCACGCCGCCGGTCCGCTGGGGCGATCTGCGAGAGGCGGTTGTAGGCGCCGCGGAACTTGAAGGCGCCCACCCTCTGGAGGGTCTCGGCCTTGACCAGGACCCTCAGGCCCAACCTCTCGTTGAGGGCGGGGCTCTCCAGAAGGGGCGTCTCGACCGCATGTCCCGCCAGCCGCGCCGCGGCGGCCTCGATGTCGGCGAAGGCGACGCCGCTCACCGGGCGAAGACCATGGCGTCGTCGGCGAAGGCCTTGAACTCCAGGGCGTTGCCGGACGGGTCGAGGAAGAAGAGGGTGGCCTGCTCGCCGGGCTGGCCCTGGAAACGGACCTGGGGCGGGATGATGAAGTCCACCCCCGCCGCCTCAAGCCTGTCGGCCAGCACGCGCCAGGACGCGAGGTCGAGGATCACCCCAAAATGGCGCACGGGCACGTCCTCGCCATCCACGGGATTGGTCGCGACGGACTCCGTCTCCGGGGCCAGATGGGCGACGATCTGGTGGCCGTGGAAGTCGAAGTCCACCCACTCCGGGCTCGACCGGCCCTCGGCGCAGCCGAGCAGGCCGCCGTAGAAGGCCCGGGCCTCGGCCAGGTCGCGGACGGGAAAGGCGAGGTGGAAGCGCGGTCTGTCCATGGCTCCGTCCTAGCGCCCTGCGGCCGGCGGCTCCAGACCAAAACCCCTTGACGCCGGCGCCGCCCGCCTGTCTATCCCCCGCGGACCGGAAGCCCGGCGCGACCTGCGCCGCCTCGGGTCCAGACATTGCAGAACCTCCCCCCGCCGAGCGCCTGTCGAAGGGCGGGGACGGAGTCGCCGGCAGGCGGCGGACGCATATCTGGCAGGATCACATCATGGGCAACGTCACCGTCATCGGCGGCCAGTGGGGCGACGAGGGCAAGGGCAAGGTCATCGACTGGCTGGCCGACCGCGCGGACGTCGTCGTCCGCTTCCAGGGCGGCAACAACGCCGGCCACACCATCGTGGTGGGCGACAGGACCTACAAGCTCTCCCTGCTTCCCTCGGGCGTGGTGCAGGGCAAGCTCAGCATCATCGGCAACGGCGTG
>JAPOKE010000073.1 GCA_029977805.1 Phenylobacterium parvum
GGCGAGGTCCCTGCCGATCCGGACCGCGAGGCCGGGCCCCTCGTAGACCAGGGCCGAGTAGAGCTGGACAGCCGAGGCGCCGGCCCGGATCCGGGCGTAGGCGTCGGCCCCCGAGGCGATCCCGCCGGCGCCGACCAGGGGCAGGCGACCGGCGGCGGCGGCGCTGAACCGGCCCAGCACCGACTGGGCGAGGTCGCGCAGGGGGGCGCCCGAGAGCCCCCCCGCCTCGCCGGCCTGGGACGAATGCAGGGCCGGCCGGCTGACCGTGGTGTTGGCGACGATGATCCCCGACAGGCGGAAGGCCAGGACGGTCTCGACGATGGCCTCGATCTCGGCGTCCTCGAGGTCTGGCGCGACCTTCAGGAACAGGGGGACGGCGCGGTCGGCGGGCAGGGCGTCGCGGGCCTCGGCCGCGCGGCCGAGCAGTTCCTCGAGGGCGGCGCGGGTCTGCAGGGCGCGAAGGCCGGGGGTGTTGGGCGAGGAGATGTTGAGGGTGAACCAGTCCGCCAGCCCCCAGAGCCGCGTCAGGCCCGTCACATAGTCGCCGATGCGGTCCCCGGAGTCCTTGTTGGCGCCGATGTTGGCGCCGACCGGGCCGGGACGGCCGGGGCGTCCGATGCGCCCGGCGAAGGCCTCCAGCCCCGCATTGTTGAACCCCATCCGGTTGATCACCGCCCGGTCCTCGGCCAGCCGGAAGAGGCGGGGGCGGGGATTGCCCGACTGGGGCAGGGGGGTGACGGTGCCGCACTCCACGAAGCCGAAGCCCGCCGCCAGCATGGGACCGAAGGCCTCGGCGTTCTTGTCGAAGCCCGCCGCCAGGCCGATGGCGGAGGGCAGGGCGAGGCCCGCCACCGTGGTCGCCAGGAGGGGATCCGGCGCCGGCGCCCGGGGGCCGAGCCCGAGGGCCAGGGCGCGGATGGTCAGGCGGTGGGCGTCCTCGGGGTCAAGGGTGCGCAGGGCCGCTGCGGCCAGGTCGTGCAGGCCGCTCACGTCGAGAGCCTCAGCCGGGGGACCCCGTCGTCCCCGAGGGGGGCGGGCAGGACCCGCCGGACGGCGGCGGCGGGGAGGTCGCCGTAGAGGTGGGGGAAGAGGTCGCCGCCCCGGGAGGGCTCCCAGCGCAGGGCCTCGCCCAGGTCGTCGCCCTCGACCTCCAGGACCACGAGGCCGACCTTGCCGGCGAAGTGACGGGCGGCGGTCTCCTGCGCCTGGGCGGCCGTGGAGAAGTGGATGTAGCCGTCGGCCAGGTCGACGGCCGATCCGGTGAAGCGCCCGGCCTGCAGGGCGGCCTCCCACTCGGCCCGGGGCAGGATCTTGTAGACCAGGGTCATCCGAGGGGGTCGGGCTGGAAGAAACCATCGAAGGCCGGGCGGCCGTTGGCGTCGAAGGCGAAGGCCACGGCCGCCGAGGTGGGGAAGCCGGCGCGGATCCGGGACAGGGTCCCGGCAGGGCCGGAGGCCTCGACCATCAGGGATTCGGCCAGCTCCTGGAGGCCCGGATTGTGCCCGACCAGGAGGACGACGCCCGCGGCGCCCGCCTCGCGCAGCTGGCGTTGCATCTCCGTCGCCTCGGCCAGGTAGAGGGCGTCCTCGAAGCGGACCTCGCAGCCGGGCAGGAGGCCGCTCATGGCCGCCCAGGTCTCGCGGGTGCGGACGGCGGCGGAGACCAGGGCCAGGTCCGGGATCAGGCCAACGTCGGCGAGGGCCGAGGCGACGGCGGCGCTGGCCTCGCGGCCGCGCGCGGTAAGCCTGCGCCCGAAGTCGCCGCCCGTTTCCGAGCCCGCCTCGGCCTCCCCGTGCCGGAGGAGAATCAGCCTGTCCATGCCCGCTCCAAATCCCTTGCGCGACGTTCATAGCCGCACCGGCCCCGCGTGCGAAGCGGTTGACAGCGAAACGGACAGGCGGTCCAAGCGGGTCGATGAAGGCCCCTTCCCCCGCACCCGCTCCGGCGCAAGACGGAATCGAGTCCGGCGGCGGCGTCTGGCGGTTTCCCGCCGACCGCCCGCTGCGGCTGGACTCCGGCGCGACCCTGTCGCCGCTGGAGGTGGCCTACCGCACCTACGGGACGCTGAACGCCGACCGCTCCAATGCGGTCCTCGTCATGCACGCCCTGACCGGCGACCAGTACCTGGCCTCCACCCACCCGGTGACGGGCAAGCCCGGCTGGTGGACCCGGGTGGTGGGGCGCGGCCTGCCCCTGGATCCCGACCGCTTCTTCATCATCTGCGCCAATGTCCTGGGCGGCTGCATGGGCACGACGGGCCCCGGCTCCACCGACCCGGCGACGGGCGCGCCCTGGGGCCTGTCCTTCCCGGTGATCACCATCGCCGACATGGTCCGGGCCCAGGCCATGCTGGTGGAGGCCCTGGGGATCGAGACCCTGTTCGCCGTGGTTGGCGCCTCCATGGGCGGGATGCAGGCCCTGCAGTGGGCGGCGGACTATCCCGAGCGGATCTTCTCGGCCGTCTGCATCGCCGGCGCGGCGCGCCACTCCGCCCAGAACATCGCCTTCCACGAGGTGGGCCGGGCGGCGATCATGGCCGACCCGGACTGGCGCGGTGGCGCCTACGAGGCGGCGGGGGTGCGGCCGGAGAAGGGCCTGGCCGTGGCGCGCATGGCCGCCCACATCACCTACCTGTCCGAGGCGGCCCTGCAGCGGAAGTTCGGCCGCGAGCTGCAGCGCGACGGCCTGTCCTGGGGCTTCGAGACCGACTTCCAGGTGGAGAGCTACCTGCGTCACCAGGGCGCCAGCTTCGTCGACCGTTTCGACGCCAACTCCTACCTCTACATCACCCGAGCCCTGGACTATTTCGACCTCGCCGCGGCCTATGACGGCCAGCTGGCGGGGGCCTTCGCCCGGGCGCGGGACGTGCGCTTCTGCGTCCTGTCCTTCTCGTCGGACTGGCTCTACTCCACCGCCGAGAGCCGGCACGTGGTGCGGGCCCTCAACGCCGCCGGCTGCCGGGCCAGCTTCGTGGAGATCGAGACCGACAAGGGCCACGACGCCATCTTCCTGGACGAGCCGGCCCTGGACTCCGCCCTGCGCGGCTTCCTGGCCTCGGCGGCGGAAAAGCGGGGGCTGGCGTGACGACGGCCCTGCGCGAGGACTTCCGCGAGATCCTGCGCCTGACGCCGCCCGGCGCCCGGGTGCTGGACGTGGGCTGCGGCGAGGGCGACCTCCTGGACCTCCTGGCCCGCGAGCGCGGTGTCGACGGCCAGGGCCTGGAGATTTCCGCCGAGGGTGTCGCCGCCTGCCTGGCCCGGGGGCTGGCCGTGGTGCAGGGCGACGCCGACCGCGACCTCGACAGCTTCCCCACCCGGGCCTTCGACATGGCCATCCTGTCCAAGACCCTCCAGCAGATGCGCGACCCCCGGCACGTGGTGTCGGAACTCCTGCGGATCGCCGACCGGGCGGTGGTGAGCTTCCCGAACTTCGGCCACTGGCGGGTGCGCTGGGCCCTGCTCGCCCGGGGCCGGATGCCCGAGACCCGCACCCTGCCCAATCCCTGGTGGTCGACGCCCAACATCCACCTGTGCACCCTGCACGACTTCCTGGCCCTGACGGACGACCTGGGGCTGGCCATCGAGTCCTGCGCCGCCCTGTCGGAAGGCCGCCCGGCCCGGCCCATCGACCCCCGCTCCGTTCTGGAGAACTGGCGCGCCGAGGCCGCCGTCTTCGTGCTGAGGCGGGGCGGCTGAGCCCAGATCGCCAATTGCTCCCTCAAGGGGGAGCTGTCAGCGAAGCTGACTGAGGGGGTCTGCGGCGCCTCAGCTGACCCCCTTCCGCCGCGCTGCGCGCGCCACCTCCCCCTGGGGGGGGAGGAATTGGAGTCTGCAGCGCTTCTGAAGTGCTAGCCCGAGATCGCGGCGGCGTCGGCTTCGCCGGTGCGGATGCGCAGGGCCTTCTCGAGGTCCATGACGAAGATCTTGCCGTCGCCGATCTTGCCGGTGTTGGCGCTGCGGGTGACGGCCTCGATCACCGCGTCGGCGATGTCGGTGGGCACGGCGATCTCGAGCTTGACCTTGGGCAGGAGCTTCACCTCGTACTCCGCGCCCCGGTAGACCTCGGTCTTGCCCCGCTGGCGGCCGTAGCCCCGCACCTCGGTGACGGTCAGGCCGGAGGCCCCGGCGTCGGTCACGGCCTCGAGGACGGCGTCCAGCCGGCTGGGCTTGATCACGGCGACGATCATCTTCATGGGCGGCCTCCCGGGGTCCTGTACGGCAGACTAACGCCGATCCCGCCCGCCGGCCAAGCCCGTGCGCGCGTCAGCGGCCCGCGAGGTCGAGGAGGTACTGGCCGTAGGCGGTCTTGGAGAGGGCCTCGCCGGCCCGCCGGACCTGGTCCGCGTCGATGAAGCCGTTGAGGAAGGCGATCTCCTCGAGGCAGGCGATCTGCAGGCCCTGGCGCTTCTGGAGGGTGCGGACCAGCTCGCCGGCCTCCAGCAGGCTGTCATGGGTGCCGGTGTCCAGCCAGGTGAAGCCGCGGTCCATCTTCTGCACGTAGAGGTCGCCGCGCTCCATGTAGAGGCGGTTGAGGTCGGTGATCTCCAGCTCGCCCCTGGCCGAGGGCCGCACCCTGCGGGCGAGGTCGACGACGTCGCGGTCGTAGAAGTAGAGGCCGGTCACCGCCTGGCGCGAGCGCGGGCGGGCGGGCTTCTCCTCCAGGCTCAGGGCCCGGCCGGTCGAATCCAGCTCGACCACACCGTAGGCCTCGGGCTTCTCCACCTCGTAGGCGAAGATGGTGGCGCCGGTCTCCCGGGCGGCGGCGGCGTCCAGCAGGCCGGACATGCCGGCGCCGAGGAAGATGTTGTCCCCCAGGACCAGGGCCGCCCGGTCGCCGGCCAGGAAGTCCTCGCCGATCAGGAAGGCCTGGGCCAGGCCGTCGGGGCTGGGCTGGACGGCGTAGGCCATGCGCAGGCCGAACTGGGAGCCGTCGCCGAACAGGCGCTGGTAGTTCCCGAGGTATTCCGGCGAGGAGATGATCAGCACGTCCTGGATCCGCGCCTGCATGAGGACGGACAGGGGGTAGTAGATCATCGGCTTGTCGTAGATCGGCAGGAGCTGCTTGTTCACCGCCAGGGTGGCGGGGTGCAGCCGCGTGCCGGCGCCGCCCGCCAGGATGATGCCCTTCATGCGCCCTTCCCTTCCTGCCCGGCGGCGGCGACCAGCCGGTCGACCACCTCATCGGCCGCCTGCGTCCAGGGACGCGGCGCAAGGCCGAATGTGCGAGTGAAGCGCGCCGTGTCCAGCCGGGAATTCGCCGGGCGCCGCACGGGCGTCGGCCAGTCCGACGAGGCGATGGGCGACAGGGCCGGGACCCGGAGCCCCGCCGCAGCCGCCCGTTCGAACACCCGCGAGGCCAGGCCGAACCAGGTGGTCTCCCCCGCCCCGGCGAAATGGAAGACGCCAGAGGGCGCGCCGGGCTCGCCGAGCCGGGCGCAGACCGCCCCGACCGCCCTGGCGATGTCGAGGGCCGAGGTGGGACAGCCGGCCTGGTCGTCCACCACCGACAGGGCGTCGCGCTCGGCGCCCAGGCGCAGCATGGTCCGGACGAAGTTGGCGCCCCAGGGGCTGAAGACCCAGGCCGTGCGGAGGATGACGGAGCGCGGGTTCAGGGCGGCGACGGCGATCTCGCCGGCGGCCTTGGAGGCGCCGTAGACGCTTACCGGTCCGACCGGGTCATCCTCGCGGTAGGGCCGGTCAAGCCCGCCGTCGAAGACATAGTCCGTGGAGATGTGGATGAGGGGAACGCCGCGCTCGGCGCTGGCCCGGGCGAGGGCGGCGGGGCCCAACGCATTGGCCGCCCAGGCCTCTGCGGCGCAGGTCTCCGCGGCGTCCACCGCCGTCCAGGCGCCGGCGTTGACGATGGCCGCCCAGGGCCGGGCGGCGACCCAGCGGGCCGCCGAGGCGGCGTCGGAAAGGTCGAGCTCGGCCCGGGAGGGGGCCACGACCTCGAACCCCGCAGGCGGAGCCTCGCGCAGGGCGCGTCCCACCTGTCCGGAGCCTCCGGTCAGGAGCAGGGCGGGGAGACCTGTTCCGGTCATGGCGAAGGGTCAGGCTGCCCGGCCCTGGGGCCGGGCGCAGCGCCCGATCAGCCCTCGGCGCCGTCGTCGGCGGCGGCCGCGCGGTCAGCGGCCGCCTGGGTCCGCTCGGCGGCGGTCATCTGGCGCTCGGCGATCCGCGCCGACTTCCCGCGACGGTCGCGCAGGTAATAGAGCTTGGCCCGGCGCACGACGCCGCGGCGCTTGACCTCGATGCTCTCGATGTTGGGCGAGTGGATCGGGAAGATCCGCTCGACGCCTTCGCCGAAGGAGATCTTGCGGACCGTGAAGCTCTCGTTGATGCCCTGACCCTGGCGGGCGATGCAGACGCCCTCGTAGGCCTGGACGCGCTCACGCTCGCCTTCCTTGATGCGGACGTTGACGCGGAGGGTGTCGCCGGGGCGGAAGGCCGGGATGGCGCGCTTGGCGGCCAGGCGGTCGGCTTCTTCCTTTTCCAGTTCCTGGATCAGGTTCATGGGTCAGTCCTTTCGTACCGGGCTTTACTCGCCCTTTGCCTGTTGATTGGCGAGCCAGGCGGCCCAGAGGTCCGGACGCCGTTCCCGCGTGGTGCGCTCCCGCTCCGCCCGGCGCCAGGCGGCCACCTGTGCGTGGTGGCCGCTGAGCAGGACCTGCGGAATTTCAAGTCCCTCGAACGTCCGCGGTCGCGTGTACTGCGGATGCTCCAGGAGCCCGTCCTCGAAACTCTCTTCACTGAGGCTTTCCGCCTGGCCGAGGACGCCGGGCACGAGCCTTACGCAGGCCTCGATCGTCACCATCGCCGCCGCCTCGCCGCCGGCGAGGACCGCGTCTCCGACCGAGACCTCCTCGAACCCCCGGGCGTCGAGCACCCGCTGGTCCACCCCCTCGAACCGGCCGGCCAGGACGATGAGTCCCGGCCCTTCGGCCCAGTCCTTGACGCGCGCCTGGGTCAGGGGCCGGCCCCGGGCGCTCATGTAGAGAAGCGGGCGACCGCGCCGCTCGACGCTGTCCAGCGCCGAGGCGATGACGTCCGCCCGCATCACCTGCCCCGGTCCGCCCCCTGCGGGGGTGTCGTCGAGGAAGCCGCGCTTATCCTTGGAAAAGCCCCGGATGTCCAGCGTTTCCAGGGACCAGAGGCCCGCCTCGCGCCAGGCCGTCCCGATCAGGGAAACGCCCAGCGGGCCGGGGAAGGCCTCGGGGAACATGGTCAGGACGGTGACCTCGAAGGGTGCGGCGCGGGACATTCGGGGCTTGTGGACGAAGACGGCGGTTTTTTCGAGTCCCGGCGCGGTCCCCGGCCGCCTTGCCCCGGGGCTCCATCGCCTCTATGCCCTGCCCTTTCGCAATTGCAGCATTGATTTCCTGGCCATGTCCGATCCCGCCGATACTCCCGAGAACCTCGTCGACACCCTGGCGCTGGAGCGCCTGGAGGTGAACCTGTTCCGGGGCGTCTCGCCCAACGAGGGTCCGGGGCGGATCTTCGGGGGCCAGGTCATCGCCCAGTCCCTGCTGGCGGCCTACGGCACGGTCGAGGACCGGGTCTGCCACTCCCTGCACTGCTACTTCATCCGGCCGGGCGACCCGACCACGCCGATCATCTTCGAGGTGGACCGGTCCCGGGACGGCGGCAGCTTCACCACCCGCCGGGTCATCGCCGTCCAGAACGGCAAGCAGATCTTCAACCTCGCCGCCTCCTTCCAGGCGCCGGAGGAGGGCTTCGAGCACCAGGCCCCCATGCCCGGGGTCGCCGGCCCCGACGACCTGCCCAGCGAGGCGGAGGCCCTGAAGGCGGCCCTGGCCAAGATGCCGGAGGAGGCGCGGAAGTGGGCGACCCGGCCCCGGCCCATCGAGATGCGCCCGGTGGACGGCTCCAGCCTGTTCGACCGCGACCGCCCCGAGGCCCGCGAGCCCAAGAGCGAGACCTGGTTCCGCGCCCGGGCCCCGATCGGCGACGACCCGGTCCTGCACCAGGTCATCCTGTCCTACGCCTCGGACATGAACCTGTTGTCCACCGCCATGCGGCCGCACCGGGTGCACTGGCAGACCCGCAACTTCCAGTCGGCCAGCCTCGACCACGCCATGTGGTTCCACAAGCCGGTGAACTTCAACGACTGGCACCTGTACGCCCAGGACAGCCCGAGCGCCGCGGGCGGCCGCGGCTTCATCCGCGGGTCGATCTACACCCGCTCGGGCGAACTGGTGGCGAGCGTGGCCCAGGAGGGCCTCCTGCGGCTGCGCAGGGACTGAGGCGGTCTATTCCGTCTCGGCGGGCGGGACGGCGAGGAGCCGTCCGCCGGCGATGTCGACCTCGGGCACGGCCTCCCGGGTGAAGGGCAGCCAGAAGGACGGGCCGCCCTCGGGCTTGACCTCCAGGAGGTCGCCGGCCCCGAAGTCCTGGACGCCGCGCACGGCGCCGAGGACCTGGCCCTCCGCCGTCTCGACCCTCAGGCCGACCAGGTCCGCCAGGTAGAATTCGTCGTCCTCGGGGGGCGGCAGGGCGTCCCGCAGGACGTGCAGCTTGAGGCCCCTGAGGGCCTCGGCCTGCTCGCGGGTCTCGACGCCCGAGGCGCGGGCCACGAGGCCGCCCTTGACCGGCCTTGCCGCGGACAGGGCCGGCGCAGGCGTTCCGTCGGCCCGGCGCAGGTCGCGATAGCCGGCCAGGGCCATGGGGTCGGCGGTGAAGCTGGTCACGCGCACCTCGCCCCGGACGCCGAAGGCGCCGGCGATGCGTCCGACGAGGATCAGCCGATCCGGCATGACAGGCCCTGGACGGGCCCGGCGCAGGACGCCGGGCCGTCAGGTTCAGCCTTCCTTGGCCTCTTCGGCCGGAGCCTCCTCGGCCGGAGCTTCGGCGGCGGGGGCTTCCTCGGCCGGGGCTTCGGCGGCGGGCGCCTCCTCGGCGACAGCCTCGGGCTCAGGCTCGGGAGCCGGCGGCGGCGCGGCGGCGGCGGCCTCGGCGGCGGCGGCGAGGTCAGCGGCCTTCTGGGCCTTTTCCTCGGCGCGCTCCTTGGCCTTGCGGCCCGGCTCGCCCTTCTGGGGGTTGGAGCCGGCCTGCCAGGCGACCAGGCCCTCGGCGGCGAGGAACCGGGCGACGCGGTCCGAGGGCTGGGCGCCCTTGGAGAGCCACTCGCGGATGCGCTCGACCTTCAGGGTCACGCGGGTCGGGTCGTCCTTCTTCAGGAGGGGGTTGTAGGCGCCCACCTTCTCGATGAACCGGCCATCGCGGGGCGAGTGGCTGTCGGCGACGACGATGGAATAGTAGGGGCGCTTCTTGGCGCCGCCACGGGCGAGACGAATCCTGAGCATGGGGTGTCCTTGTCTTCCTAGGATTTCTTGAAGGGGTTGAAGCCCGGCGGCAGGCCGCCGCCGAGGCCGGGCAGCTTCATGCCGCCGGGAAGTCCGCCCGGCAGTCCGCCGCCGGGAAGCTTTTCAGCCAGCTTGGCCAGCTCCTCGAGCTGGGCGGCGTCGGCGGTCGGGACCTTGCCGCCGCCGAGGGCCTTGAGCCGGTCCATGCCGCCCCCGCCGCCGAGCATGCCGGCCATGCGGGCGAAGCCCTTGCCGCCGTCGCGGCTCATCATCTTGAAGGCGTCCGCCATCTGGCGGTGCTGCTTGAGCAGGCGGTTGACCTCCGACACCTCGACCCCGGCGCCGGCGGCGATGCGCCGCTTGCGGGAGGCCTGGAGGATGTCGGGCTTGCGCCGCTCGGCCTTGGTCATGGACGAGATGATCGCCGCCTGGCGGTCGAGGGACTTGTCCGAGATGTTGGCCTCGGCGATCTGCTTCTTGACCTTCTGGACCCCCGGCAGGAGGCCCATCAGGCCTTCCATGCCGCCCATCCGCTTCATCTGGGCCAGCTGGTCGGCCATCATGTCGAGGTCGAACTGGCCCTTGGCCAGCCGCCGGGCCATGGCCTCGGCCTTGGCGGTGTCGAGGTCCTGGGCGGCCTTCTCCACCAGGGCGACGATGTCCCCCTGGCCGAGGATGCGCCCGGCCACCCGGGCGGCGTCGAAGACGTCGAGGCCGTCGATCTTCTCGGAGACGCCGAGGAACTTGATCGGAAGGCCGGTGACCGCCCGCATGGACAGGGCCGCGCCGCCGCGGCCGTCGCCGTCGGCCCGGGTCAGGACCAGGCCGGTGAGGGGCAGGCGCTCGTGGAAGGCCCGGGCGGTGCGCACCGCGTCCTGGCCGGTGAGGCTGTCGGCGACCAGCAGGGTCTCGTGGGGCTGGGCGATGGCCGCGATCTCCGCCGCCTCGGCCATCATGGCCTCGTCCACCGTGGTCCGGCCGGCGGTGTCGAGGATGACGACGTCGAATCCCTGCAGGCGGGCGGACGACAGGGCCCTGCGGGCGATGTCCGGCGCCGACTGGCCGGCCACGATGGGCAGGCTGTCGACCCCCGCCTGGACCGCCAGGGTGGCGAGCTGCTCCATGGCCGCCGGGCGGCGGGTGTCGAGGGAGGCCAGCAGGACCTTCTTGCGGTCCCGCGACAGGCGCAGGGCCAGCTTGGCGGCGGTGGTGGTCTTGCCCGAGCCCTGGAGGCCGGCCATCAGGATGACCGTGGGCGGGTTGAGACTGAGGTTCAGCCCCTCGGCGCCTTCGCCGCCCAGCATCTCCACCAGGCCGTCATAGGTGATCTTCACCAC
>JAPOKE010000074.1 GCA_029977805.1 Phenylobacterium parvum
TGAAGAAGGGTCCCAATGAGGTGAAGAAGGGCGGCTATGTCGCCGTCTCGCTCACGGTGAGCTTCTAGGCGGGCCCGTCGCAGGGAGGACGGAGGATGGACGAACTGCGCAGCGCCTTCTCCGCCCGCGTCCGGTCCGGGCCTTCCGCCCTCCCGCCCCGGGATGGCCTTGCAGCCGCCTACTGCGAGGCGGCCGAGGTCGCCCACGCCGTCTTCGCCGCCCCCTGGCGGACCCGCAGCGTCATGGACGGTTTCGCGAACCGCCGGCGCGGGCCCGGAGAGGCCGAGCTGGACCCCGGTCCGGCTCCTCCCGCTGCAGCCCTGCCGGTTCCGGACGGCCTCTTCGACGGCTTCTGGGCGATCCTCGACGGGGCCGGGGGCGGACGCTCGGCCCTGGAGTTCACCCAGGCCACCGCCGGCCTCGGCGCCCAGCTTGATCCCGGCTTCCTGGCGGCCCAGCTCTCGGTGTGCCGGGACTGGCCCGGCGTGGCCGAGGCGTCGGCCCAGGGCTGGCCCGAACCCTTCACCCTGGACCAGCTGGCGGCGGCGCCTGAGGGCTCGCTCGCTTCCGACTTCCACCGGCTCATCGTCGAGAACGGCTTCGACCTCGAGGTCCTGGATCGCGACGCCCTGTCCCTGCGCGACCTGCCCGCGCCCCTGGACTACCTGAACGCCAGGATCCTGCAGGTCCATGACCTCTGGCACCTGGTCGGCGGCTACAGGACAACGGGCCTGCACGAGATCGCCATCTCGGCCTTCCAGCTGGCCCAGTTCGGCCACGCCTATTCGGGGTTCGTGCTGGCGGTGACCCTGGCCTCCGCCGCGGCCGACCCGACCCGGTACGCGGTGCTCTCGGGCGTCATCGCCGCGGCCTGGCGGCATGGGCGCACGACGCCGCCCCTCCTGGGGGTCGACTGGCCCGCGGTGTGGAGCCGGCCCCTGCCGGAGGTCCGCGAAGCCCTCGGCGTCACGGCCTTCCCCTCGCCCTGGCCTGCGGACCTCTTCGAGAGGGCCGCCTGAGCCCAAGTCGCCGGCGGCCGCCGTTGCCTCTGGCCGGACGAGACCCTACTTTCCCGACCGGGCGCGGCGGCGCGCCCCTGGCACATCACCCGGAGGAATTTCCATGCTCGGCAGAATGCAGGACTGGCCGCTGACCGTTGACCGGATTCTGGATCACGCCAAGGCCTGGCATGGCGACCGCGAGATCGTCTCCCGCTCCGTCGAGGGGCCCATCGTCCGCACGACCTACGCCGAGGTGCACGGCCGGGCCAAGCGCATCTCCAGCGCCCTGAAGGCCATGGGCATCCAGCAGGGCGACCGGGTCGCCACCCTGGCCTGGAACACCGCGCGGCACCTTGAGGCCTGGTACGGCATCATGGGCATCGGCGCCGTCTGCCACACCCTGAACCCGCGCCTGTTCTCCGAGCAGCTGGTCTACATCATCAACCATGCGGAAGACCGGGTCATCTTCACCGACCTGACCTTCCTGCCGATCCTGGCCCAGATCCGCGACCAGATCCCGACCGTGAAGCATTTCGTGGTCCTGACCGACGAGGCCCACATGACCGGCGAGCTGCCGGGCGCCCTGGCCTACGAGACCCTGGTCGACACCCATTCCGAGGACTGCGCCTGGGGCGGGTTCGACGAGAACAGCCCGGCCGGCCTCTGCTACACCTCCGGCACCACCGGCAACCCGAAGGGCGTCCTCTACTCCCACCGGTCGAACTTCCTGCACACCCTTGTCACGGCGGGCGTCGACGTCATGGGCATGGGGGCCACGGAGACGGTCCTGCCCGTCGTGCCCATGTTCCACGCCAACGCCTGGGGCATCGCCTTCTCGGCCCCCGCCGTGGGCGCCAAACTGGTCATGCCTGGCCCGAAGCTGGACGGCGCCTCGGTGCACGAGCTGCTGGAGTCCGAGAAGGTCACCTTCTCCGCCGCCGTGCCCACGGTCTGGCAGATGCTGCTGACCCACCTGCGCCAGACCGGCGGCAAGCTTTCCACCCTCAAGCGCGTGGTGATCGGCGGCTCCGCCGTGCCCGAGGCCATCGTCCGCGGCTTCCGGGATGAGTTCGGCGTCGACGTCACCCACGCCTGGGGCATGACCGAGACCTCGCCCCTGGGCACCCTCGCCAACCCCTCGGCCAAGGTCGCCGAAATGGATGACGAGACCCAGCTGAAGTTCAAGCTGAAGCAGGGCCGCCCGCCGCTCTGCATCGACCTGAAGCTCGTGGACGACGCCGACAAGCCCCTGCCGCATGACGGCTCGACCTTCGGCCGGCTGATGGTCAAGGGCCCCTTCGTGGTCGGCCAGTACTTCAAGGGCGACGGGGGCGAGATCCTCGACTCCGACGGCTTCTTCGACACCGGCGACGTGGCGACCATCGACGGCTACGGCTACATGCAGATCACCGACCGCTCGAAGGACGTCATCAAGTCCGGCGGCGAGTGGATCAGCTCCATCGAGATCGAGAACATCGCCGCCGGCCACCCCAAGGCCGAGCTGGCGGCCGTGATCGGCGTGGCCCATCCCAAGTGGGACGAGCGGCCCCTTCTCCTGGTCAAGCTGCGGCCGGGCGAGACCGGGACCAAGGAAGAGTTCCTGAAGTTCCTCGAGGGGAAGATCGCCAAGTGGTGGACGCCGGACGATGTCGTCTTCGTCGACGACATCCCCCTCGGCGCGACCGGCAAGATCGACAAGAAGCTGATCCGCCAGCGCATGGCCGACTACGTCCTGCCGACCGCGGGCTGACGCCGGCTCCGGGCCTCGCCGTCTTGACCTCGATCAAGGCGGCGACCCCCGCGGCGGAGGATCGTCGGGGCCTCAACAGGAGGTTCCCATGCCCCATCTTCCCGCCGCCGAGCAGGCCTATCTGCTGACCGCCCTCTGCGCCTTCGCCGTGTTCATCCTGGCGCTCGGCAGCGTGTCGACCCGGATCATGCTGGGCCGCAAGGATCCGTCCGCCAAGGGCTGAGTCCCCCGGTCGGGGCCAGCGAAAGGTCAGGGCCTGCGATAGGTGGATCCGGGACCAGGCTCTCCGTCGCAGGCCAGGATCCCGCGGCGGACGAGGTCGATGGCGTGGCCCAGCAGCGAGTTCGCCGCGGCCGGATGCAGGCGCTTGTCCACGGCGGCGTAGAGCTCCGGCACCATGTCGTTGATCCGCCCGACCCCCCTGTCCACGCAGGCCAGGAACTGGGCCTCCCGGCCCCGCCGGTGTGCGGCGTAGGCCGCGATGAAGGGCGCGACCTCGGTGATGGGCGGCCCGTGGGTGGGCCAGAGGATGGCGAAGTCCCGGTCGGCCACCTTCTGCAGACTGTCCATGTAGGCGGTCATGTCGCCGCCCGGCGGCGAGACCACCGTGGTCGACCAGCCCATGATGTGGTCGCCGGAGAACAGGGCGTTCTCCTCGTGCAGGGCGTAGCAGATGTGGTTCAGGGTGTGGCCCGGGGTCGCGACCGCCTCCAGGGTCCAGCCCGGCCCGCGGATCACCTCACCGCCGCGCACCACGATCTCCGGCTTGAAGCCCTCGTCCTCGTCGGCTTCGACGACGATCCCGTCCGCAGCGCCGATGCGCGAGGGCGGACAGCCGTGGATGCGCGCGCCCGTCCTCGCCTTGAGGGGCGCGGCGAGGGGCGAATGGTCCGAATGGTGGTGGGTGATGAGGATGTCGGTGATGGTCTCGCCCGCCGTCGCGGCGAGGATGGCCTCGAGGTGCTCCGGCAGGTCCGGGCCCGGGTCGATGACGGCCACCTGCCCGCGGCCGATGATGAAGGTCGCGGTGCCGAGATAGCTGAACGGGCCGGGATTGTTGGCCACGACCCGCCGGATCAGGGGCGAGACCTGGTCGCAGGCCCCGTACTCGAAGGTCATGTCCTTGACGAAGGGGATCATGGCCGGGCTCACATCGGCCGGGGCAGGACGGCCGAGAGGTCGTAGCCGGCGCCGGCCGCCAGGGCCACCAGGGACTCCCGGTCATGGTCGCCCGCGTGCAGCGCGCCCAGGGCCCAGGCGGTGACCGAACGCGTCCCGGAGCGGCAGTAGGCGAGGACCGGGCCCGGCGCCCCGGAGACGGCGGCGAAGACGGCGTCGGCCGTGGCGGCGTCCGGCATCCCGGCGAAGGGAATGTGCACGAAGTCCAGGCCGGCGGCCTGGGCGGCGGCCTTCATCTCCGCGCCCGTGGGCTGGCCGGGGCCCTCGGCGTCCGGCCGGTTGCAGATCACGCGCACGAAGCCCTGGGCCGCCGCGGCGGCCATGTCGCCGGGGGCGAGCTGGGGGGAAACGGAAAGGCGCTCGGTGACGCGGCGGAACTCAGACATGGACCCAATCCTCCAGACGCCCCGCCGTTGAGAAGCCGGGCGGGTGCGTTGACATCATCGGGGGGGGATGGAAGTTTCGCAATCGTCCGGCCTCCAAAAAGACTGCGTCACGGCTTTCCCCGCATGCTCCGCTTCATCGCCCGTCGACTGCTCGTGGCCGGGCCCACCCTGCTGGTGGTCATCACCCTGGCCTTCTTCATGATGCGGGCCGCGCCCGGCGGTCCCTTCGACACCGAGCGGCGCCTGCCGCCCGCCGTCGAGCAGAACCTGAAGGCGCGCTACGGCCTCGACCGGCCCCTGCACGAGCAGTACCTCGCCTACCTCGGCGGCGTGGTTCGGGGTGATTTCGGGCCCTCCCTGAAGTACCCGGACAAGACCGTCGCCGACATCCTGAAGCAGAATGCGCCGGTGAGCCTGAAGCTGGGGCTCGCCTCCATGATCCTGGCCCTGGCGGTGGGGGTGTCCCTCGGCGTCCTCGCGGCCCTCCGGCGGAACGGCTTCCTCGACGTCGGGGCCATGGGCCTGGCCGTCCTCGGGGTCTGCGTGCCGACCTTCGTCACCGCCCCCCTCCTGATCCTGCTCTTCGGCTCGACCCTCCAGTGGCTGCCGAACGGCGGCTGGAACGGCGGGGCCCTGCCCAACATGGTCCTGCCCGTCATCGTCCTGGCCCTGCCGCAGGCGGCGATCATCTCCCGCCTGACCCGGGCCGGCATGATCGAGGCCCTGGCGGCGGGTCATGTGCGCACCGCCCGGGCCCGCGGCCTGCCGGAGTCGGCCGTCGTCCTGCGCCACGCCCTGAGGCCGGCCCTGACCCCCCTGGTCAGCTATATCGGCCCGGCCGCCGCCGGCCTCCTGACCGGCTCCCTGGTGGTCGAGAAGATCTTCAACCTGCCGGGCCTGGGGAAGTTCTTCGTCATCAGCGCCCTGCAGCGGGACTACACGGTGGTGATGGGCATGATCGTGGTCTACGCCGGCCTGGTCCTGCTCCTGAACCTGCTGGGCGACCTGATGCTGGCCGTCGTCGATCCCCGGGTGCGCCTGTCATGACCGACCTCGCCGCAGCCCGCCTTCCCGCGGCCCGGGGCCGCAGCCTGACCGACGACGCCCTGGCCCGCCTGAGGGCCAACCGCGCCGCCACGATCAGCCTGGGCGTCCTGGTCCTCCTGACCCTGTTCGCCATTTTCGGACCGATGCTGAGTCCCTGGCCGTACGACCAGGTGAACAAGGACCATGTCTGGGTCCCGCCCCTGACCGACGGCCACCTGCTCGGGACCGACGCCCTGGGCCGGGACCTCCTGGCGCGGCTGGCCATGGGCCTGAGGGTCTCGCTGGCCATCGGCCTGGTCGCCACCCTGGTCTCCCTGGTCATCGGCGTCGCCTGGGGGGCGACGGCGGGCTATCTCGGCGGGGCGGTGGACGAGGCCATGATGCGCATCGTCGACGTGCTCTACGCCCTGCCGTTCATCTTCTTCGTCATCCTGCTGATGGTCGCCTTCGGCTCGAACATCCTGCTGATCTTCGTGGCGATCGGCGCGGTGGAATGGCTGACCATGAGCCGGATCGTCCGAGGCCAGACCCTGTCGCTGAAGCAGAAGGAATTCATCGAGGCCGCGCGCGCCGCCGGCCTCGGGCGCCTTTCCATCGTGGCCCGGCACATCATCCCCAACCTGCTGGGCCCCGTGGCGGTCTACGTCACCCTGACCATCCCGGCCGTGATCCTGGCCGAGAGCTTCCTGTCCTTCCTGGGCCTCGGCGTGCAGCCGCCCATGGCCTCGCTCGGCACCCTCATCTCGGCGGGCGCCCAGGACATGGAGCTGGCCTGGTGGCTGCTGGTCTTCCCGGCCCTGGCGATGGCCGCCACCCTCGCCGCCTTCAACTTCATCGGCGACGGCCTGCGCGACGCCCTTGATCCCAAGGACCGCTGAGGCGACCTACTCCTCTAGCTTGGCCCGGAAGCCCGCCTGTCCGTCGATGGACAGGAGGTAGCTGCCCAGGCTCGCCGACCGGACCACCGCCCTCATGCCCGTGCGGGGCGTCCGGGCGGGACCTTCCGCGTCCGTCTGGCGCCAGACCGCCCCGTTCTCGAGCCGGATCACCCACTTGCCGTCAGCGCCGCGCCGGGCCTCGGCCACGACCGACTCCACCCGGTCCAGGCGCACCTCGCCCTCGGCGCGGTCGAAGAGGGTGAGGGAGGGCAGGGTGAAGCCGAAGGCCTGGCGGCGCACCTCCTGGGCCTGGCGCCGGTCGACCACCACGATGTCGCCCTTCTTCTCCGCCTCGTCGAGGCGCGCCGCGGCGGCGTCGAAGCAGGCCAGCCTGTCCATCGGGTCGGACCGCGACCGGCAGGCGCTCAGCGCCTCAAGCGCCGCCGCCCGGCCCTCGGTCAGGGCCGGCGCCGGGGCGGAACCTGCAGGCGCGGCGAGGGCGGCCAGTGCGAGGGCTCCCGCCAGGGCCCGTCCCGCAACACCGAACTGAAACCGGTCTTCCATCCCGCCGCCCTCCATTCACCTTGGCCGGGAGCCTAGCCCGGCAACCGGCCCCGCTCAATCAGGGTGCCCGCCGGGGCCCTCGCCGCAATGTGGCCATTTTGCGACACTGCGATGCCGACCCGCCCCCGGCGGAAGGTTCAACATTGACCCTTTTGAGGCGCCGAACCTAGAAGCTAGGTAACCGTATCCGCAAAGCGGGCGCGGGACCCTTGCGTTTATCGATTCACGGGGCCGCTGATAGGCTGGCCTTCCGTCGGAGGATCAAGACCTTGCAATCCAAATCCATGCGGCAGCGCCTTCTGGCCACGTCGATGATCTGCGGCGCCGCCCTGCTGGCGTCCCAGGCCCAGGCCCAGAACGCCTCGGAAGTCTCGGAAATCGTCGTCACCGGTTCGCGCATCCCGCAGCCGAACCTGACGAGCGTCAGCCCGATCACCGCGATCAACGCCTCGGACATCAAGGCGCAGGGCGTGACCCGCGTCGAGGACATGATCAACAGCCTGCCGCAGGCCTTCGCCTCGCAGGGCTCGATGATCTCCAACGGCGCCTCCGGCACCGCGACGGTCAACCTCCGCGGCCTCGGCTCGAGCCGGACCCTCGTCCTGGTTGACGGCCGCCGCCTGATGCCCGGCGATCCCGGCACCTCCGCCGCCGACCTGAACTTCGTCCCGGCCTCGCTGGTCGAGCGCGTCGAAGTGCTGACGGGCGGCGCCTCGTCGACCTACGGCGCCGACGCCGTGGCCGGCGTCGTGAACTTCATCATGCAGCGGAACTTCGAGGGCGTTCGTTTCGACGTTCAGTACTCGACCTACCAGCACAAGAACGACAACGACGGCATCCAGTCGATCATCAAGGCCAAGCAGGCCTCCGCCGCCGACAAGTCGCAGTTCGTT
Source organism: Phenylobacterium parvum (assembly GCA_029977805.1). Classification (GTDB taxonomy): domain Bacteria; phylum Pseudomonadota; class Alphaproteobacteria; order Caulobacterales; family Caulobacteraceae; genus Phenylobacterium; species Phenylobacterium parvum_A. Next base: position 7,699 of record JAPOKE010000074.1, read on the forward strand.
GTCCCGTCCTCGAACGTCTGGGACGGCGACGGCGTGGCCGTGTCCCTGGCCTTCGGCGCCAACACCTCGGACGACCGCGGCAACATCACCGCCTACGCCTCCTGGCGCCACAACAACCCGATCCTGCAGGGCAACCGCGACTACTCGACCTGCACCTTCTTCTCGGGCAGCGCCTTCACCTGCGGCGGCTCCGGCACGGCCAGTCCCGCCCGCTTCGGCAGCTTCGTCGTCGACCCCGCCGGCCCGGGCAACACCTTCCGCGCCCGGACCGCGGCCGACGTCTACAACTACGGCCCGGCCAACTACTACCAGCGTCCCGACGAGCGCTATAACCTGGGCGCCTTCGCGCACTACGACATCGCTGACTGGGCCAAGGCCTACATGGACGTGATGTTCATGGACGATCGCAGCGTCGCCCAGATCGCTCCCGGCGGCGTGTTCGCCGGCACCTTCAGCGTCAACTGCGACAACCCGCTGATGACCCTGACCCAGCAGACCCAGCTCTGCGGCGCCACCGCCGGCACGGCCACGCTCAAGAGCCTGACCGTCGCCAATCGGAACGTCGAGGGCGGTCCGCGCCAGTCGGACATCCGTCATACCTCCTACCGGATCGTGACCGGCGTTAAGGGCGACCTGAACGAGAACTGGTCCTACGACGCCTACCTGCAGTACAGCTCCCTGCAGTCCAGCGAGACCCGGACCGGCTACTTCCTGCTGCCGAACATCCGCAACGCCCTGATCGCCCGCCGCAACGCGGCCGGCCAGATCGTCTGCCAGTCGGTCATCGACGGGACGGACCCGGCCTGCGTGCCCTACAACATCTACCAGCTGAACGGCGTCACCCAGGCGGCGCTGGACTACCTGCAGGTGGACAGCGGCGGCACCGGCGAGCTCCAGCAGCGCGTGGCCAGCGCCGCGGTCACCGGCCAGCTCGGCGACTACGGCGTCAAGAGCCCCTTCGCTGAAGAGGGCATCGGCGTCGCCTTCGGCGCCGAGTACCGTGAAGAGTATTCTGCTTCGAAGTCTGACTACGTGGCTGCCCAAGGCCTCCTGTCCGGCACCGGCGGCGCGTCCCCGCCCGTCAGCGGCGGCTTCGACGTCTACGAACTGTTCGGCGAAGCCCGCATCCCCCTCGTGGAGAACCTGCCCTTCGTGCAGAAGCTCTCCCTCGAGCTGGGCTACCGCTTCTCGGACTACGCGGCCCAGAACACCAACACCTACAAGATCGCGGGTGACTGGGAAGTGATGGACGGCCTCCGCGTCCGCGGTGGCTACAACCGCGCCGTGCGGGCCCCGAACGTCAACAACCTCTTCGCGCCCCAGAACGTGGTGCTGGACGGGACGACCGACCCCTGCGCCGGCCTGACCGCCTCCAACCCGCTGGTCGCCAAGTGCGCCCAGGCCTTCAACCTCACCACGGCCCAGGTCCTGGCGATCGAGAAGAACCCGGCGCCCCAGTACAACGGCCTCACGGGTGGTAACCCCAACCTGAAGCCCGAGACCGCCGACTCCTACACGGCCGGCTTCGTCTACCAGCCGAGCTTCCTGCCCGGCTTCAACGCCTCGGTCGACTACTTCAACATCAAGGTTGAAGACGCGATCGGCGGCGTGGGCGCCGACCTCGCCATCACCCGCTGCCTGTCCACGCTGGATCCGTTCTTCTGTGGACTGGTCAAGCGTGACGCCCAGGGTTCGCTGTGGCTCTCCAACCAGGGCTACATCATCAACACGACCCTCAACACCGGTTCGACCTCGACCGCCGGCGTTGACGTGAACCTGGGTTACCGTCGCGACCTGGCCGACCTCGGCCTGGGTGACAACGGCAGCCTGAGCGTCGACTTCGTCGGAACCTGGCTCGACTACCTGAAGACCGAGCCCCTGCCGGGCGACCCCGAGTACGACTGCGTCAAGCTCTACGGCACGGTCTGCGGCACCCCGAACCCGGAATGGCGCCACAAGTTCCGCGTCAACTGGGCGACCCCCTTCTGGGGCGACCTCCAGGTCGGCATGCAGTGGCGCTACTTCTCGAAGGTCACCCTCGACGCCTTCGACTCGGACCCGCAGCTCAACAACGTCGACCTGCAGTACCCGACCGACAAGGAAATGGCCGCTCAGAGCTACTTCGACCTGCAGGCCAGCTTCAAGGTGAAGGACAACTACACGATCCGTCTGGGCGTCAACAACGTCCTCGACGAAGAGCCGCCGCTCGTGGGCGCCAGCGCCTGCCCGACCGGCTCCTGCAACGGCAACACCTATCCGCAGGTGTACGACGCCGTGGGTCGTTACATGTTCATCGGCCTCAAGGCCGACTTCTGATCCTCTCCCCACTCGGGGAAAGGGAGGGCGGCGACTTCGGTCGCCGCCCTTTTTCTTTGGCCGCCGTTGTGATCAGGTTTCCTCGCTGCAACTCGCCGCCCTCGCGACGAATGGGGG
>JAPOKE010000075.1 GCA_029977805.1 Phenylobacterium parvum
AATTCGGGCAGGAGGCCCGACAGGTCGCCATCCAGGCTGAGACGCCCGGCCTCGACCTCGCGCAGCGCCGCGACCGAGACCACGGCCTTGGTCATGCTGGCCAGCCAGAAGATCGTGTCCTGCGTCATGGCTGCGGGCTCGCCCGCCTGCCGCACCCCGGCCTGGCGGGTGTAGGTCACCCCGTCCCGGTCGGCCACGGCGGCCACCGCGCCCGCGATGCGGCCGGAGGCGACCGCCGCCTCCAGCGCCTTCTCGAAGCCTGCGTACACGCCCGCCTCCAAGGTCAGAGGCCAAGCACCATCTTGGCCATGATGTTGTGCTGGATCTCGTTCGACCCGGCGTAGATCGAGGTCTTGCGGTAGTTGAAGTAGTGCGGCGCCAGCGTCGCGGCGTAGTCCGGGCCGGCGCGGGGCTCGTTCCGCTCGCCCCGGATCTCGGCCCAGGTGTCGCGCACGAAGGGCGCGGCGTAGACGCCCGCCGCCTCGAGGGCCAGCTCGGTGATGGCCTGCTGGGCCTGGCTGCCCTCCAGCTTGAACATGGAGGACACCGCCCCCAGGGTCTCGCCCGTCACCCGCGCGCCGAAGACCCGCAGCTCGGTGGCGTTCAGGGTGTCGACCTTGATCTGCATCTCGGCCAGCTTGCGCCGGAAGGCGGGGTCATCCACCAGCCGTCCGCCGCCGTCCGAGGCCTGCAGGGTGGCGATGCGCTTCACCTTCTCCAGCTGGTGGGTCAGGCCCGGGGCGTAGGGATTGCCGCGCTCGAACTGCAGCAGGTACTTGGCGTAGGTCCAGCCCTGGCCCTCCTCGCCGATCCGGTTGGCCACCGGCACCCGGACGTTCTCGAAGAAGACCTGGTTGATCTCCTGCTCGCCCTCCGCGGGGCCGTCCAGGGTCGGCAGGGGGACGATGGAGATGCCCGGCGTCTTCATGTCCAGCAGCAGGAAGCTGATGCCCATCTGGCGGATGGCCTCGTTCGAGGTCCGCACGAGGCAGAACATCCAGTCCGCCCACTGGGCGTAGGTCGTCCAGATCTTGGAGCCGTTGAGGACGTAGTGGTCCCCGTCCCGCTCGGCCTTGAGCGACAGGGACGCAAGGTCCGAGCCCGAGCCCGGCTCGGAATAGCCCTGGCACCACCAGACGTCGGTGGAGAGGATCTTGGGCAGGTGCTCGGCCTTCTGCTCCGGCGTGCCGAAGGCCATCACCACCGGCGCGCACATGGTCAGGCCCATGTTCGAGGTCGAGGGCGCGCCGGCCAGGGCCATCTCCATCTCGAAGATGTACTTCCGGCTGTGGCTCCAGCCCGTGCCGCCGTACTCCTCCGGCCAGTCCGGGGCGATCCAGCCCTTGTCATGCAGCCGCTTGAGCCATCGGACCTGGCCGGCCTTGTCGATGTGGGCGTTCTTCGACTGGGCCATGCGCGCGCGCATGTCGTCGTCAAAGGCCTCTTCGATGAAGGCGCGGACCTCGTCCCTGAAGGCGAGGTCTTCCTTGCTGAAAGCCAGATCCATGGTTCCGTCTCCTGATCAGACGCCGTCGAGGTACTCGATCTCGGGCCGGCCGCCCATGCAGGGGCCCATCTTCGGGCCCGCCGCCTTGAAGTATTCCGTGCCGCCATGGTGCTTCAGGGCCGCCTCGTCGGCGTAGAGCTCCAGCACCTTGTAGACCTGCGGGTTCGAGCGGCTGCGGGTCAGCTGGTAGGCATGGCAGCCGGGCTCATTCGCCCGCACCTGCTTGGCCAGTTCGGTGAAGATGGCCTCGAACTCCGCGTTCTTGCCTTCCGCCACGGTCAGGGTCGCGATGACGCCGATCATTCCGTTTCCTCCATTGGATTGAGGGGCGAACGGTAGAGGCGGGCCCGGCGGGCGGCAAGCCCCGCCGCAGGGTCAAGCAGGCCGGAATTCGGAGGATTCAGCGGTCGGCGGGATCGCGGTCGTTCCAGCCGTAGGCGACCCATTCATGGCCGCCGATCCGGCGGGCCTCGATCACCCCGTCCTCGCCCATCCCGCTGCGGGCGGCGGCGACCGGCTGCCGGCGCAGGCGACCGGTCACGGCGGCGAGGCCCAGGAGCGCCGTTCCGACCAGGGCGGCCACGACCACCGTCGCCGCGGCGAACAGGGCCGCGACTGCGGCCAGCAGCAGCCCCGCGACAGCCGCAAGGACCGCCAGCACGGCCTTGGGGCCGCGAAGTGTGGAAGACCCGGAACGGTAGGCGATGCGGATCATCGTCGTCCTCTGCAGGGGCGGCGCCGGACCCCCCGGCCCGCCGTCCCTCACATGTTGTGCGCCCATGCGGACGCGTCAACGGGATTCCGCAGGAAGGCCGCCGCGGAGACGGGGTCGCCTAGGGATCGTGCATCCGGCCCGCGATGTCCGACAGGCGCGCCACCAGGAACCGGGCGCGCAGGCGGACGGGGTCGGCGTCCCGCACCTCCTTCACCAGCTCCTCGTCCGGCAGGTCCTGGCCGGCCAGGCGAAGGGCCGCCTTGAGGGCGCGGAGGGCGGCGTCGACCCCGCTGCTCACCGCCATGTCGAAGACCTCGAGGGCGACCGCCCGGGGGAGGTGGTCGCACAGGGTCGGCGTCCAGTAGGCCTGGCGGTAGAGTTCCCTGGCCTCGTCCGGGGACAGGCGCGCAGCCGCGAAGGACAGGTCGCCGAAGGTCAGCTCCCCTGTCGCCGCCCGGGGGTCGCGGAGCCGGCCTCCCTCCCGGGCCGCCAGCTCCGAGAAGGCCTCGTCGAACATCAGGGCGTCAGGATCGCGGGAGAAGCGGGAGATCCTGACGGCCAGGGCGAGCGCCTCATCAGGCGACCCGGGGATGGACGGGACGACCGGGCCGCGCGCCGGCATTCTTGCACCGATCTTCCTCGACATGCCGCGACTCCACGCAAGGTTGTGACTCTCGCCCCTTGGCCTGCACGAGCCAGCGGGAAAAAAGCGTGAAAGTGCGTGAAAAACGTCCCATGCCGACAGAAGGGCCAGGACGCTGGACGCACCGGACGAACAGTCGCTTCCTGCAACAGTCCGGGGAAGTGGAGACGGCGGGATGGGCTCAATCAGGAAGGGCGGGGAGATCGCCGACACGCAGCGGAAGGCATGGCGTCGCGCCGTCCTGGGGGTCGGGGCCAGCCTTATCCTGGCCTTGGCCGCAATTCCGGCGAAGGCCTTCACGCCCTTCCCCGTGGAACAGGGCGCCAGCGAGCACCGCAGGATCTCCGAAGCCGCCCTGGGCTGCGCGGCGGGCCCTGCGAGGTCATGCTGGTCGGTGGACGCACTTGATCGCCTGGAGGTCGCCATCCGGCGACCGGACATCACCTGGATCACCCTCAAGGAAGCCGCCCACTGCGACGGCGGCGACCTTCCCGGGGAAGGCGCCGCGGCGCTCGCGGCGTGCAAGGCCTGGATGTTCGACAGCCTGGAGCTGGCGGTGAAGGCGGCCGATGGGCTTGTTGACGCGACGGGCCGTCCGGTCGGCGATGCGCGCGGGTGCGCCTGGCGGGTCCTTCGCCCCCGCACCGCCCTCTGCGAGGTGGACTTCCACCTCGGCCGCGCCCTGCACGCCGCCCAGGACTTCTATTCCCACACCAACTGGATCGACGCGCCGGTTCCGGCTTCGGAGGTCTCGCTGGAAAATCCGCAAGGCCTCGGGGGGGCCGGCCCCATACCCTGGCTTGCCTCGGACAGAAGCGAGCCGCCGCCCGGCCTGATCTCCGGCTGCTTCGTCTTCATCCCGGAACGCTTCTTCTGCCACGGGCGCACGCGGCATGCGGACCTCAACAAGGACCACCGCCCCTCACCGAAGGAATCGGGGACGGCTCCGCCGCCGCGAAACGCCGCCGGCGGGAACTTCCCCCGGGCCTTCGAGGCCGCCGTGGGCGAGACCGACCGATTCTGGAAAAGGTTCGAGGCCCGCCTGGTCGCCGCCTACGGCGAGCGGCGCGGCCGGGCCATGAGCTGCCGCCTCAGGGGACTGCCGCCCTCGATGTGCGGTCGCGGAGAGTCGTAAGGGCGGACCGGAGGGCCCCGGCCCTATCCCTGCACCCCGGCCATTTCCGCCCGTTCGCGGCGGATGGCGTCGTAGGCGGCGTTGAGGGCGGCGGCCTTAGCGTGGGCGATGTCGATGTATTCCTCGGGCAGGCCGAGGGCGCGGACCCGGTCCGGGTGCGCGTCGGCGATGCGGCGGCGCCAGAGGGCCCTGAGGTCTTCGTCGGAGGCGTCGTGCGGGGCGTCCAGCACCGTGTAGGGATCGTCCTCGGGGGTTCCGAGATGCGCCGCGCGGATGCGCCGGAAGGACAGGGGCCCGAAGCCGAACAGCTCGGCCACCCGCTCCAGGTAGGCTTCCTCTTCCTCGGAGACCGCGCCATCGGCCCGGGCGATGTGGAACAGGCCGTCCAGCACGTCCTCGAGCAGGCCGGGACAGTTGCGGTAGCGCCGGGCCAGCTGGCGGGCATAGCCCTCGTAGCCATGGGTGGTCTGCCGGGCGAGGTCGTAGAGGCGCTGGATGTTGCCCTCGGAGGCCGCCTCCGGAGAGAAGACCTCGGCGAAGGCGTCGAACTCGGACACCCGCGCCCGGCCGTCGGCCTTGGCGAGCTTGGCGCCCAGGGCGGTCACCGCCGTGGAAAAGGCCGGATCCTCGCCGGGCGGGCCCGGCGGGCAGTCGCAGTCGCCCGCATCCGGTCGGCGGACGGCCAGGGCCGCAATCCTGTTCCAGAACCCCATGGCGTCTTCCCAAGCCTCACGCCGCCGCATACCGCGACACGCGCGCCCCTTCACCCGCCGCGGTCCATACACCCATACCCGGCGCCGGGATCGTTACGTTTTCGACAGACGCCCCCCCTGAGGCCCCGGCGCCACTGGACGCCGCTTTCCCCGGTGTGGTCTTAAACCCCGGACGAAGCGGCGGGCGGAGACCCCTTGGACAGGCGCTGGACCTTCTGGATCGACCGGGGCGGGACCTTCACCGACGTGGTGGGCCGGACCGACGACGGCCGCGAGCACGTCGCAAAGCTGCCGTCGGCCTCACCCGCCTGGACCGACTCCGCCGTCGAGGGCATGCGTCGGCTGATGGGGGTCGGCGCCGGCGAGCCGTTTCCCGCCGACCGGGTCGAGGCGATCCGGATGGGTACGACCGTGGCCACCAACGCCCTGCTCGAGCGGCGCCTGCCCCGCACCCTCCTCATCACCACCCGGGGCTTCGCCGACGCCCTGCGGATCGGCGACCAGGCCCGGCCCGAGCTGTTCGCCCTGCAGATCCGCCGGCCGGAACCCCTCTTCTCCGGCGTGCTGGAGGTGGACGAGCGCCTAGCGGCCGATGGCGCCATCGTCACGGCCCTGGACGCCGATATCCTGGCGGCCAGGCTGGCGGAGGTCGCCGGCGGCTACGAGGCGGCGGCCGTGGCCTTCCTCCACGCCGACCTCAATCCAGTGCACGAGGCGGTCGCCGGCCGGCTGGCGGCCGAGGCGGGGATCGGGTTCGTCGCCCTGTCGCACGAGGTCTCGCCCCTGCCCCGCTTCCTGCCGCGCGCCGGCACGACGGTGGCCGACGCCTGCCTGACGCCGGTGCTGCGGGCCTATGTCGACCGGGTGCAGGCCGCCGTGGCCGGCGCGCCGCTCTGGTTCATGACCTCGGCCGGCGGCCTCGTGCGGGCGGAGGCCTTCCGGGGCCGCGACGCCGTCCTCTCCGGCCCCGCCGGCGGCGTCTCCGGCGTCGCCGCCGTGGCTCGCGCAGCGGGTGCGAGGGCGGTGCTGGGCTTCGACATGGGCGGCACCTCCACCGACGTCTGCCGGTTCGCCGGGACCCTTGAACGCCGGGAGACCGCCGAGGTCGCCGGGGTCCGGCTTCGGGCGCCCATGGTGGATGTCGAGACCGTGGCGGCGGGCGGCGGCTCCATCCTGCATTTCGACGGCGACCGGGCGCGGGCCGGGCCGGCCAGCGCGGGGGCGGACCCGGGGCCCGCCGCTTATGGCCGCGGCGGCCCGCCCACCGTCACCGACGCCAACCTCGTCCTCGGCCGGCTGGACCCAGCGCGCTTCCCGGCCGTCTTCGGCCTGGCGGGAGATGCGCCCCTGGACCCGGCCGCCTCGCGGGCCGCCCTGTCCGACCTCGCCGCTCGCATGGGACTGCCAGGCCCCGAGGCCGCCGCCGAGGGCTTCCTCGCGGTCGCCGTCGAGCAGACCGCGCAGGCCGTCCGTCGCATCTCCACGGAGAGGGGCTTCGATCCCCGCGACCACGCCCTGGTGGCCTTTGGCGGCGCGGCGGGCCAGGCGGCCTGTGATGTCGCCGAGGCCCTTGGCATCTCCGAAGTGCTCTGCCCCGGGCGCGGCAGCGTGCTCTCGGCCTGGGGCATGGGCCAGGCCCGGCCGGCCGTCCTGCGCCAGGCGGGGCTGGAGGCGCCCCTCGACGCCACAGGCCTCGCCGCAGCCGGCGACCTCGCCGGGCGGCTGTCCCGGGAGGCCCTCGACGGCCTCCTCGCCCAGGGGGTCGCGGGCGGCGGGGTCGAGGTCCGCCTGGGCCTTCGCTATGACGGGGCCGACGCCGTCCTGCCCGCAGCGCCGGGACCCGTGGACGTGGTTCGGGCGGCCTTCGAGGCGGCCCACCGGCGCCTGTTCGGCTTCACCGAGCCGCAACGCGCCATCCTGGTCGCCAGGGTCGAGGCCGAGGCGAGCGAGACGGCGCCCCCACGGACCCCCGTTGGCGCCCCCCCGGGGAGGGACGACGGCGCCCCCCTGCATCCGCCCACCTCCCGGGCGACGCCCTCCGTGGTGCGGATGACCTGCCGGTCGGTGACCCGCGACGTCCCCGTGGCGGACGCCGACGGCCTGGAGGCGATCGACGGCCCCGCCCTCGTCGTCCGCGACGACACCCAGATCGCCGTCCTGCCGGGATGGCGGGCCAAGGCCGGCGGGGACGGCCTGATCCGCCTGGTCCGGACCGCCGGCGCGGCCCGGCGGGAGGTCAGCCTCGACCGGCCCGACCCGGTGACCCTGGAACTCTTCAACCGCCGCTTCATGGGCGTGGCGGAGGCCATGGGGGCGGCGCTGGAGCGCACCGCCCACTCGGTCAACATCAAGGAAAGACTGGATTTTTCCTGCGCCCTCTTCGACGCCGATGGCGGCCTGGTGGCCAACGCCCCGCACATGCCCGTGCACCTGGGCTCGATGGGGGCCTCCGTGCGGGCCGTGCGCGAGCGGCGCGGGACCCTCAGCCCCGGCGAGGCCTTCGCCCTGAACAACCCCTACGCCGGGGGCACCCACCTGCCGGACGTCACCGTGGTCATGCCGGTCTTCACCCGCCCGGCGCAGGAGGGCCCGCCCGACCTCTACGTCGCGGCCCGGGGGCATCACGCCGACATCGGCGGCGTCCAGCCCGGCTCCATGCCGCCCTTCTCCCGGACCCTGGACGAGGAAGGGGTCCTGCTGGACGCCCTGCCCATCATGAGGAACGGGGTCTTCCTGGAGGCCGAGGTCCGCGAGGCCCTCCTGGCGGGACCCTGGCCCTGCCGGGCGCCGGACCGGAACCTCGCGGACCTGAAGGCCCAGCTGGCGGCGTGCCGGGCGGGGGCGGACAGCCTTGCGGCCATGATCCGCGACAACGGCGCCGAGGTCGTCGCCCGATACATGACCTTCGTCCAGGCCAACGCCGCCAGCGCCGTGCGGCGGGCCCTGGGGCGCCTGTCGGACGGCGAGGCGAGGGTTCCGATGGACGGCGGCGGCGAGATCGCGGTCCGCATCACCCTGGACCAGGACCGGCAGGGAGCGGAGCTCGATTTCACCAGTTCATCCAACCAGTTGCCGTCGAACTTCAATGCGCCGTCGGCCATCGTCGACGCCGCCGTCCTCTATGTCTTCCGCACCCTGGTGGACGATGACATCCCGCTGAACGCCGGCTGCCTGGAGCCCCTGCGGGTGCGCACCCGCCCCGGCTCCCTGCTGGCTCCGGCCCCGCCTGCCGCCGTCGTCGCCGGCAATGTCGAGACCAGCCAGCATGTGGTCGACGCCCTCTACGCGGCCCTGGGCGTCATGGCCAACGCCCAGGGCAGCATGAACAACCTGACCTTCGGCGACGCCGACCGGCAGTACTACGAGACCCTCTGCGGCGGCGCAGGGGCGACGGCGGACGCCGGCGGGGCCAGCGGCGTCCACACCCACATGACCAACTCGCGCCTGACCGACCCGGAGATCCTGGAACGCCGCTTCCCCGTCCGGCTGGAGGCCTTCGAGATCCGCCGGGGGTCCGGCGGGGCGGGCGCCTTCCCGGGCGGCGACGGCGTGCGCCGGCGGCTGCGCTTCCTCGCCCCGATGGAGGCGGCCCTCCTGTCCACCCGGCGCGGGCACGCTCCCCAGGGCCTGGCCGGGGGCGGCCCGGCCCTGCCGGGCGCCCAGCGGCTTATCCGGAAGGACGGGACCGTCTCGCCCCTCGACGGCTGTTTCTCGGTGACTGTTGCGGCCGGCGAGGCCATAGAGGTCGAGACCCCGGGCGGCGGCGGCTTCGGCCCGCCTCCCGCCACACCTGCGCCGGATTCCAAGGCTAGTCCCGCCCCATGATCGCCCTTCTCCTCGCCCTGGTCCTCGCCGCACAGGAACCTCCGCCGGCCGTCGCGGCCGACGCCCCGCAGGCGACGGCGCCCGAGGCCGCCGCCCCGGCGACCCCGGCTGCGGCGGAGGCGCCGGCGCCTCCGCCGGAAACCCCATGGCCCACGGGCGCGCCGAAGGACGACTATGGCCTGGTGGGCTGGTGCTTCGGCGTGCTCGAGGGCTACCTCGCCCAGCACGACCGGGTCATGCCGGACGTGACCCGGATCGAGAAGACCTACCGCCGGCCCGGCTCGTCCCTCGAGGACGACCTGAAGGTCTATGCGGACCAGCAGGTCCAGGCCCGGGCCCACCTGAAGAGCTTCACCGCCGCCCTCCAGGCCGCCGAGAAGGCCAGCCTGTCCTCCCTCCGCCCGCGGGGCGAGGCGGCCATCGCCAAGGGCCGCGCCGTCTGGGCGCCCGCCGCGAACCTGCCCACCCGGACCGTGGCCCAGCAGTGGATGGGCTGGACCCTGCCCCAGGCCTGCCCTGCAGCCGCCGAGCGCCTGACGGCCAACGCCGCCCTGATGGGGGCCGCCTTCGAGCCGGCGGCCGCCCAGGAACCAACCCCGGAGCCGGTTCCCGAGGCCCCGCTCGCGCCGCCGCCGCCGGAGGGCGCACCGCCCCTGCGGGAGTCGCCGGGCGCGCAATAGCCGCCGGGCCGGGCCGGGTGTAGGCTGGCCCTGACCCTCCCGGAGGCCCGCCATGACCGCGCCGCACCTGATCTACTTCGCCGACCCCATGTGCTCCTGGTGCTACGGCTTTTCGCCGGTGATGGAGGACATCCGCAGGGCCTTCGGCCGGGCCCTGCCGGTGCGCCTGATCATGGGCGGACTTCGCCCCGGCACCGAGACCCCGATGACCCCGGAGGCCCGCGACAGCCTGCGCGGCCACTGGACCCACATCACCGAGGCCACGGGCCTGCCCTTCGGCGGCGCCGTGCTGGACGAGCCCGGCTTCCTCTACGATACCGATCCGGCCGCCCGGGCGGTGGTGCGGGTGCGGCGCGACAATCCGGAGGGGGCCATCGCCTACCTCGGCCGCCTGCAGAGGGCCTTCTACGCCGAGGACCGCAACATCACGCGCCCGGAGGTGCTGGCCGAGCTGGCCGCCGACTACGGCGTGGCTCCGGACGCCTTCCTGGCCGATTTCGAGACCGACGCGCTGAAGCATGAGACCTGGGCCGACTACGGCGTCTCCCAGCGCGCCGGCGTGACCGGCTTTCCCACCCTGGTGGCGGGCCCCGGCCCCGAAGGGACCTACGGCGTCGTCACCCGCGGCTACAACCCCGGCGACCAGGTGATCGCCATCCTCAAGGCCTGGCTGGAAGGCCCCCCGGCGAACGCCTGAGGCGGAGGGGCCCCGGCGGAGCGGATGCCCCCCTCAGCCGGCTTCGCCCGGAGCTCCCCCTTGGGGGAGCAATCATCATTTTCATTCCTCCCCCAAGGGGGAGGTGGACCGCGAATGCGGGCCGGAGGGGGTGACCTGAGGCGGGGATTGACCCCCCCCCC
>JAPOKE010000076.1 GCA_029977805.1 Phenylobacterium parvum
ATCCGGGGACGCCGTTCGATTATGCGGAGGTCCCCGTCGCGGCGGAGGCGATCGACCAGCCGCTCGGCGCGGCCCGGGCCCAGGTCCACGCCACCTACATCATCGCCCAGACCCGCGACGGCCTGGTGGTGGTGGACCAGCACGCCGCCCACGAGCGCCTCGTCTACGAGCGGATGAAGGCGCAGCTGGAGGCCGGCGGCGTCGCCCGCCAGGCCCTGCTCCTGCCCGAGGTGGTCGAGCTGGACCCGGCCGAGGCCGAGCGCGTCGCGGCGAGGGCCGACGAACTGGAGGCCCTGGGTCTCGTCGTGGAGTCCTTCGGCCCGGGCGCCATCCTGGTGCGCGAGATCCCGGCCCTGCTGGGCGAGACGGATGCGGCGGGCCTGGTGCGGGACATCGCCGACGACCTGGCCGAGACGGGACAGGCCCTCTCCCTGCGCGAACGCCTTCAGGAGGTCTGCTCGACCCTGGCCTGCCATGGCTCGGTCCGCGCCGGCCGCCGCCTCACCGCCCCGGAGATGAACGCCCTGTTGCGCGAGATGGAGGCCACCCCCAACTCCGGACAGTGCAACCACGGCCGACCCACCTGGGTGGAGCTGAAGTTGGCCGACATCGAGAGCCTGTTCGGGCGCCGATAGGAAGGAGATCCCATGAGCCCGCCGCCCTTCCACATCGTCTTCGCCCTCTTCCCGGGGCTGACCCACCTGGACTTCACCGGGCCGCACGCCTTCCTCTCGCGGATCCCGGGCGCGCAGGTCCATGTCGCTAGCCTGGAGGGCGGCGAGCTGGAGGCCGAGGGGGGCCTGGTCTTCGGGCGAACGGAGCGGCTGGCGGACATCCCCGCCTGCGACCTCCTGTGCGTACCGGGCGGGGTTGACGCCACCGCGGCGGCCCTGGTCGCGCCCTATGTCGCCGAGGTGCGGCGGCTGGGCCTGTCGGCGCGCTATGTCACCTCGGTCTGCACCGGATCCCTGATCCTGGGGGCGGCGGGCCTGCTGGAGGGCCGGCGCGCCGCCTGCCACTGGGCCTGGCGCCATCTCCTGCCCCTGTTCGGGGCCACCCCCGATCCCGGCCGGGTGGTGCGCGACGGCAACGTCATCACCGGCGGCGGCGTCACGGCGGGGATCGATTTCGCCCTCACCGTGCTGGCGGAGGTCGGCGGCGAGGACCTGGCGAAGACTCTGCAGCTGGGCCTGGAATACGCCCCCGCCCCGCCCTTCGACTCCGGCCGCCCCGAGACGGCGCCGGCCGCCATTCTTGAAGCCTACAAGACCCGCATGGCGCCCATGATGCCCCGCCGGGAGGCCGAGGCCCGCGAGGCGGCGGCGCGGCTGGGGCGAGGCTAGTCCGAACCGCCGTTGACCCCCTCACCCGGCTTCGCCCGGAGCTCCCCCTTGGGGGAGCAATTGCCGCCCTAATTCCTCCCCATCAGGGGGAGGTGGACCGGGGCGCAGCCCCGGGACGGAGGGGGTCTCCTGAGGGGCCGCTGCTCCGGCTCCGCATCCCCGGGAACACTCCCTAGTCTCCGTCCAGCTGCAGGAACCAGACCTTCGCCGCGCCCCAGGTGCGGGCGTCGAGGAGGGTGTAGCCGGGGGTCTGCGGGGCGGGTTCGCCGGCGCCGGTCTCCAGCACCGCGAGGGCCCCGGGGGCCAGCCAGCCGCCCTCGCGCAGGCGGGCCAGGGCGACCTCCCCCAGGCCCCGTCCATAGGGCGGGTCGAGGAAGGCCAGGGTGAAGGCCGGGCCGTCGGCGCCGGGGCGGACGCCCAGGTCCGTGGCGTCTCGGCGGTGGATGCGGGTGCGGCCGAACAGGGCGAAGGCCTCGGCATTGTCGCGGATCGCCCCCCGGGCGGCGGCGTCGGTCTCCACGAAGAGGCAGAAGGCCGCGCCCCGGGACAGGGCCTCGAAGCCCAGGGCGCCCGAGCCGGCGAAGAGGTCGATGACCCGTGCGTCCGCCAGCGGCGGGGCCCAGGCGGCGTGCTCCAGGATGTTGAACACGGCCTGGCGGGCGCGGTCGGAGGTGGGCCGGGTCCCCTGGCCCGGCGGCGCGGCGAGGCTGCGGCCCTTGAGGGCGCCGGAAACAATGCGCATGGCGGGGTCCTGCCGGTCGGGTCTAGGGTATCGGGAGAGGAAAACGTCAGGGGAGGATCTGATGAGCCTGGTGACCCGCGAACGCAAGGGGGCGGCGGTGGTGCTGACCTACGCCAATCCGCCCTGGGGCACGATGACCGCCGCCGGCGCCCGGGAGATGTACGCCGAGGCCAGGGCCGCCCTGGACGACCCCGAGGTGCGCTGCCTGGTCCTGACCGGGGGCGTGCCCGGCATCTTCATCCGGCACTACGACGTGGACGAGCTGGCCGACATGAGCGCCCGCCTGCAGGACGGCCCGCCGCCGGCCCCGCCGCGCGCCGACGCCCCGCCGCCCCCGCCCGGCTTCCTGGAGCTGACCGACATCATCTTCGCGGCGGACAAGCCCGTGGTGGCGGCCATCAACGGCCTCTGCCAGGGCGGCGGCTTCGAGCTGGCCCTGGCCTGCGACATCCGGATCGCGACGCCGGAGGCGGCCTCGATCGGCCTGCCGGAGACGCGTATCGGAATCTTCCCCGGCGGCGGCGGCACCCAGCGCCTGCCGCGGGTCGTGGGCGAGGCCAAGGCCCTGGAGATCATCCTGCGCGGCCTGACCTTCACAGGCGCGGAGGCCCACGCCATCGGCCTGGTGCACGAGCTGTCCGCCGACCCCCTGGCCCGGGCGCTGGAGATGGCCCGCGAGTGGGAGGGCCGCGGCGCCGAGGGCATCGCCGCCGCCAAGCGGCTTACCCGCGCGGCCCTCGACCGCCCCCTTTCGGAGGGCCTTTCCGAGGAGCGCCGCTCCTTCCTGGAGGTGATGCGGACCGCTTCGGCCCGCGCGGCCCTGGAGGGCGCCCGCCAGCCGGTGGAGATCCAGAAGGTCTGACCGCGCGGGCCTTCGGCGCGCCGCCGGGTCCGCCCAGGTCGGTCATGCCGGCCCGGGGGGCGTCGGACTTGCGCGCTGGCCCCTTGCGGGGCGGCCGGGGGCCGGCCGCCTTGGCCTTGGGCCGGGCCCAGCCAGGCTTGTAGGCGGGCCGGGCGCGGGCCTCGGACGCCCCTGCAGCGGCGACCGGCTCCGCCGCCGCCGCTTCCCGGCGCTTCTCGGAGACGGGCGCACGGCGGCTCCACTGGGGCCGGTCGCCCCGGGGCAGGTCCTCGGGCGGAATGAGCTCGCCGAAGAGTTCGCGGATGACCCGGGGCCCGACCTCCTCGATCTCGCCCGGCGGCAGGGTCGAGAGGGCGAAGGGACCGTAGGCCAGGCGGATCAGCCGGTTGACCTTCAGGCCCACCGATTCCAGCACCTTGCGGACCTCGCGGTTCTTGCCCTCGGAGAGGGTGACGCTGATCCACAGGTTGGCGCCGGAGGCGGCGTCGCGGGCCTTGTCGATCACCGCCTCGACGGGACCATAGCGGACGCCGTCCACCGTGACCCCGACCTTGAGGGCGTCGAGCCGGTCCTGGGTGATGCGACCGAAGGCCCGGGCCCGGTAGCGCCGGACCAGGCCCGTGGAGGGAAGCTCCAGCGCCCGCGCCAGCCCCCCGTCGTTGGTCAGGAGGAGAAGGCCCTCGGTGGTCAGGTCAAGGCGGCCGACCGAGATGAGGCGGGGGAGACCCTGGGGCAGGGCCTGGAAGACGGTGGGCCGGCCCTGGGGATCCCTGTGCGATGTCACCAGGCCCGAGGGCTTGTGGTAGCGGAAGAGGCGGACGGGCTCGGGATCGCCCACCACCTCGCCGTCGACGGTCAGGATGTCGCCGGCGTCGATCCGGACGGCGGGCGTCGTCAGGGTCCGGCCGTTGATGGCCACCCGGCCCTCGGCGATCAGGCGCTCGACCTCGCGCCGCGAGGCGACCCCGGCCCGGGCCAGGGCCTTGGCGATTCGCTCGCCTCCGCCCTCCGGGGATTGACCTTCGTCGCCGCCAGGGGTTCGTAACGGATCGTGGACCATGATCCGGACTACATGCGCACTGCGCTGGCCGAGGCGCAAGCCGCAGCGGACCGGGGGGAGACCCCCGTCGGCGCCGTCGTGGTCGATCCTGCGACCGGCGAGGTCGTCGCCGCCGCGGGCAACGCCCCGATCGGGGAGTCCGATCCCACGGCCCACGCCGAGATCCGCGCCCTGAGGGCGGCGGCCCGGGCGCTGGGAAACTACCGGCTGACCGGCCTGACCCTCTACGTGACCCTGGAGCCCTGCCCGATGTGCGCCGGGGCGATCAGCCACGCCCGGATCGGGCGGGTGGTGTTCGGCGCGGACGATCCCAAGGGCGGCGGCGTGGTGCATGGCGCACGCGTCTTCGACCAGCCGACCTGCCACTGGCGGCCGGAGGTCAAGGGCGGGGTCCTGGCGCCTGAGGCCTCGGACCTGCTGAAGGGTTTCTTCCGCGCCCGGCGCGGCCGCCGGTCAGGTGAGGCGGCGGCGGTAGAGGGCGAGAAGGGCTGACCAGGCCCGCTCGGCGGCCTCCGCGTTGTAGACGGCCGACCCGGGCACGCACCAGCCGTGCTGGGCCCCGGCGTAGACCTCGACCTCGGCGGGCCGGCCCGCGGCCTTGAATGCGGCGCGCAGGGCGTCCTTGGCCTCGGGCTCCTTCTGGTCGTCATTCTCGGCGATGGCGACCAGGTACTCGGCCCGGGTGCGGGCGACGAGGCGGTGGGGGCTGTCCGGGGCGGGGGTGACGAGCCCGCCGCCATGGAAGGACCCGACGGCGGCGATGCGGTCCGGCAGGGCCGCAGCGGCCTGGAAGGCCATGGGGCCGCCCATGCAGTAGCCCTGGACGCCGGCGCCCTTGCCGGGGTCGACCAGGGACTGGCCGTCCAGCCAGGCGAAGCAGGCGATGGCGTCCCGGGCGGTCGCCTCGGGGGTCAGGGCGGACCGGAGTTCCATCAGCTTCGCCCGGTCGGCGGGATCGGCCCAGTTGACGGGGCCGGCGGGAATGGGGGCCCGGCCCTTGCGGTAGAAGGGGTTGGGGGCCAGGACGGCGTAGCCCTCGGCGGACATGCGGCTGGCCATCTGCCGGAAGACGGGGCGCAGCCCCATGATGTCGGTCCAGACCAGGACGGCGGGCCAGCCGCCCGCCGGCGCCTTGCCCATGGGATGGACGAAGACCGCATCGCAGACGCCGTCCGGCGTCTGCACCTCGACATCCATCTCCATGACCTTCAGGGGCGCGGCGACGGCCGGCGCAGAGGCGGCCACGGCGGCGCCGGCGGCCAGGACGCCGAGGTCGCGGCGGGACAGCCCGGCGGAGTCGGTCGCCCCACGGGCGGGTTCCTGGGAAGTCTTGTCTTCGGACATGGGAGGCTCCTGACCCGATGCGGGCCCCGATGCGGGAAGGAGACTATGCCCGCGCCCGGGCCGCCTGTCAGCCCAGGCGCGCGCCGGCTGCGGCCAGGGCGACGGCGGCGTCGACCTTCCGGCCCTGGGCCGCGAGGGCGTCCGCCAGGGCGGTGAGGCAGAGCCGGACATGCCAGGGGGTCGCCGAGGCGCCCATGAGGCCGATCCGCCAGACCTGGCCCTTGAGTGGCCCGAGGCCCGCGCCGATCTCCAGGTCCCAGCGCTCGAGCATGTGCGCCCGCACGGCCGCCTCGTCGACGCCCTCCGGGACCCGGACGGTGTTCAGCTGCGGCAGGCGATGTTCGGGGGCGACCAGCATCTGCAGCCCGAGGGCCTCCAGGCCGGCGACCAGGGCCTCGTGCATCCGGGCGTGGCGGACGTAGACGGCCTGCTGGCCCTCCTCGAACAGGGCGACGAGGGATTCGTGAAGGCCGTAGAGGGCGTTGATCGGCGCGGTGTGGTGATAGGTCCGGCCGCCTTCGTCGCCCCAGTAGCTCATCAGCAGGCTGACATCGAGGAGCCAGTTGCGGACGGGGGTCTTGCGGGCGGCGATCGCCTCGAGGGCGCGGGGCGAGAAGGCCACGGGGGACAGGCCCGGGGGCGCCGAGAGGCACTTCTGGGTCCCGGAATAGAGGACGTCGGCGTCCCAGGCCGCGGCGTCGACGGGGACGCCCCCCAGGGAGGTGACGCAGTCGACGATGGACA
Organism: Phenylobacterium parvum; assembly: GCA_029977805.1. Lineage (GTDB taxonomy): Bacteria > Pseudomonadota > Alphaproteobacteria > Caulobacterales > Caulobacteraceae > Phenylobacterium > Phenylobacterium parvum_A. Next base: position 6,096 of record JAPOKE010000076.1, read on the forward strand.
GGGCGCCGTGGCGGCGGGCCAGGGCGCAGAGGGCGGCGGCGTCGGAGCGCACGCCGGTGGAGGTCTCGGCGTGGACGAAGGCCAGGACCTTGGCGGGCCCCTGGGCCAGGGCCGCCTCGACGGCGGCGACGTCGACGGGCTCGCCCCAGGCGGCGTCGACCCGGACGACCTCGGCGCCGGCCCGGCCGGCCATGTCGACCATGCGGCCCCCGAAGACGCCGTTGACGGCGATCACCGCCCGGTCGCCCGGCTCCAGCAGGTTCATCAGGGCGCCCTCCATGCCCGCCGTCCCGGGGGCGGGAAGGGGCACGCAGGCGTGGTCGGGGGCATTGAAGAGGCGGGCCAGGGCGGCCTTGATCTCTTCCATCAGGTCCTGGAAGGCGGGATCCAGGTGCCCGACCGTCGGCCGGGCCAGGGCCGACAGCACCCGCGGGCTGACGTCGGAGGGGCCGGGCCCCATCAGGATGCGCCTCGGCGGCTGGAAGCTCTGCATGTCGCCCTCCCTGTTCGGCGGCAGACGATTAGGGGAAGCCGGGGCGCGTGTCAGCACCCGCGATCAGCGGAAGGGCGGCTCGTCGAAGCTGCGCAGCTTGCGCGAGTGCAGGCCGGCCCCCTCGCGACGCAGCAGGTCGACCGTGGCGAGGCCGATCTGCAGGTGCTGGCCGATGGCCCGGTCGTAGAAGGCGTTGGCCTGTCCCGGCAGCTTGATCTCGCCGTGCAGGGGCTTGTCGGAGACGCACAGCAGGGTGCCGTAGGGCACCCGGAAGCGGTAGCCCTGGGCGGCGATGGTGGCGCTTTCCATGTCGATGGCCACGGCCCGGGACTGGTTGAACCTCAGGGCGCTGGAGGAATAGCGCAGCTCCCAGTTGCGGTCGTCGGTGGTGACGACGGTGCCGGTGCGCAGGCGGCGCTTGAGGGCCTCGCCGCTCTCGCCGGTGACGGTCTCCGCCGCCCGGCCGAGGGCCACCTGCACCTCGGCGATGGGCGGGATCGGGATCTCGGGGGGCAGGACATCGTCCAGGACGTGGTCGTCGCGCAGGTAGGCGTGGGCCAGGACATAGTCGCCGATGGTCTGGGAGCCCCGCAGGCCGCCGCAGTGGCCGATCATCAGCCAGGCCTGGGGACGCAGGACGGCGAGGTGGTCGGTGATGGTCTTGGCGTTGGAGGGACCGACGCCGATGTTGACCAGGGTGATGCCCCGGCGGCCCGGCGCCATGAGGTGGTAGGCTGGCATCTGGTGCTTGCGCCAGGGCGCGTCGGCCACGACCTGCTCGGGATCGGGGGTGTCGCGGGTGACGAGCACGCCCCCGGCGGTGGACAGGGCGGTGTAGCCTTCGTCGGCCCGTAGGCGCTCGCAGGCCCAGCGGACGAACTCGTCCACATAGCGGTGGTAGTTGGTGAAGAGGACGTAGGACTGGACGTGCTCCGCCGGGGTCCCGGTGTAGTGGGTGAGCCGGGCGAGGGAGAAATCGGTCCTCAGCCCGTCGAACAGGGCCAGGGGCCGGGCCGTCTCGGGGGGCGAGACCCAGAGGCCGTCAGCCACCTCGTCGCCGATGTGGGCCAGTTCCGTGGTGGGGAAATGCCGGGCGATGCCCGCGGCGCCGACATCCGCGCGGGCGAGGTCCACCGAGGCGTCGAGGACGTAGGCGAAGGGGATTTCCTGGGTCGACCGGCCGACGCTGACCCGGACGTCGAAGTCGGCCATCAGCAGGGACAGCTGCTCGACCAGGAAGTCGCGGAAGTGGCGGGGACGGGTGATGGTGGTCTCGTAGGCCCCGGGAGCCCCGAGCCGGGCGTAGGCGCGGGCGAGGCGCGGGTAGTCCTGGCCGGCCGGCCATTCGAGCCTGAGGCTGGGATAGGCGAAGGCGCCGGAGGCGCGGAGGGCGGGGTCCGGCGGGGTCCCGGTGGCGAGGAAGTCCCTCAGGGCGGTCCGGAGGGCGGTGACGGAGGCTTCGTACTCGGCCTCCAGGGCGTCGCAGATGCGCGCGGCTTCAGCTTGATCCTTCATGCCGCATGATAGCGCGCCGGGCGGCGGATTCCGAGAGGGAGGCCGCGCCGGGTGGACGGCGACGGTGTTCTTGGCCACAAGACGGGGGAGACCGGATCCCGGGGGAGCGCCATGCGCCTGTTCAACATCTTCGTCATCGCCTCGATGGTCGCCGGCGTGCTGGCCGGCTGGGCCGCGCATTCCTTCCTGAGCGTGGAGCAGGCGGCGGCCTTCGCCGACGGCCTGTCGGTGATCACCACCATCTTCCTGCGCATGATCAAGATGATCATCGCCCCCCTGGTCTTCGCCACCCTGGTGGCCGGCATCGCCCACATGGAGGACGCCGCGGCCGTAGGCCGGGTGGGGGTCAAGTCGATCGCCTGGTTCCTGCTGGCCTCGATCGTCTCCCTGACCGTCGGCCTGCTGATGGTTCACCTGATCCAGCCGGGCGCCGGCATGGCCCTCGACCCCTCCGCCCTTGCGGACCGCAGCGCCGCGCCCGCCGCCAAGCTGACCCTCAAGGAGTTCCTGACCACCCACCTGGTGCCGGACTCGATCATCAAGGCCATGGCCAACAACGAGATCCTGCCCATCGTGGTGTTCTCGGTCTTCATCGGCACGGCGGTGGCCTCCATCGACGACAGGGCCCCGGCGGTCCTGAACCTGGTCGAGCAGGTCTCGACCATCATGCTGAAGGTCACCGGCTATGTGATGATGGTCTCCCCGGCGGCGATCTTCGCCTCCCTCGCCTCGGTGATCGCCACCAAGGGGCTGGATATCCTGGGGGCCTACGCGAAGTTCGTCGGCGGTTTCTACCTGTCGCTGGGGGTGCTCTGGACCCTGCTGCTGGCGGCCCTGATCCTGACGGTCGGCCTGAAGGGCCTGAAGCTGATCGCCGGCATCCGCGAGCCCATGCTGCTGGCCTTCTCCACCGCCTCATCGGAGGCGGCCTATCCGGGCACCCTGGCCGCCCTGCAGAAGTTCGGCGTGTCGCGGAAGGTGGCCAGCTTCGTCCTGCCGCTGGGCTACTCGTTCAACCTGGACGGGTCGATGATGTACTGCACCTTCGCCACCCTGTTCATCGCCCAGATCTACGGGATCGAGCTGACCCTGATGCAGCAGATCACCATGCTGGGCCTGCTGATGGTCACGTCGAAGGGGATGGCGGGCGTGCCCAAGGCCTCCATCGTCGTGATCGCGGCCACCCTCGCCTATTTCGGCCTGCCCGAGGCGGGGATCGGCATCATCCTGGCCGTCGACCAGCTGCTCGACATGGGCCGCTCGGCGACCAACGTGGTCGGCAACTCGGTGGCCAGCGCGGTGGTCGCCAAGTGGGAGAACCAGATCAGCGACCCGGAGCCCGACGAGGCGGAGGCGAAGCCGGCCTGACGGCGGACTTCCGCCGCGGCGCCCACCCGCCTATATCTCTGGAACCACAACTTTCGGCGGAACCCGATGCGCAACACCCTTCGCACCTTCACCCTGCTGGCCGCCCTGACGGCCATCTTCGTGGGGATCGGCTACTCCATGGGCGGCCCGACCGGCATGCTGGTCGCCTTCGGCCTGGCCGTGGCGATGAACGCCTTCAGCTACTGGAACTCGGACAAGATCGTCCTGAAGATGTACCGGGCCCAGCCGGTGGACGCCTCCCACCCGGACCCGCTGGTGCGGAACTACGCCTCTGACGTGGTCGAGCTGGCCCAGAGGGCCCAGATGCCCCTGCCGAAGATCTACATCATCGACCAGGACCAGCCGAACGCCTTCGCCACGGGCCGCAACCCCG
>JAPOKE010000077.1 GCA_029977805.1 Phenylobacterium parvum
GCCGTGACCGTCCTGTCCTCCGTGGTCGGCCTGCAGACCGAGCGGCACGCCCCCTTTGGCGGCGTGGTCCCCGAGATTGCGGCGCGGGCGCATGTCGAGACCATCGACGCGGTCGCCGCCGAGGCCATGGACCGGGCCGGGACGGGCTGGGACGGCCTTTCGGGGGTCGCCGCCACGGCGGGGCCGGGCCTGATCGGCGGGGTGATGGTGGGCCTGTCCTTCGGCAAGGCCGTCGCCCTGGCCCGGGACCTGCCCCTCATGGCGGTGAACCACCTGGAAGGCCATGCGGTCTCGGCGCGGCTGGCGGCGCGGATCGACTATCCCTTCCTGCTGCTGCTCGTCTCCGGGGGGCACTGCCAGCTGCTCCGGGTGGACGGGATCGGCGCCTGCACCCGCCTGGGCTCGACCATAGACGACGCCGCCGGCGAGGCCTTCGACAAGATCGCCAAGTCCCTCGGCCTGCCCTATCCCGGCGGCCCGGCCCTCGAGCGGCTGGCCGCCGCGGGGAACCCGGAGGGCTTCGACCTGCCCCGGGCCCTTCTGGGCCGGCCGGGCTGCGACTTTTCCTTCTCCGGCCTCAAGACCGCCGCCGCGCGGCTGGCCGCCGAGGTCCCGGAGGCCCGGCGGGCCGACCTCGCCGCCGCCGTCCAGTCCGCCATCGCCCGCCAGCTCGCCGAGCGCACGCGCCGGGCCATGCTGGCCTGCGCCGGGGACCTGCCCCCCGGCGGGCGTCGGTTCGTGGTCGCCGGCGGGGTGGCCGCCAACGGCGCCGTGCGCCGGGCCCTGCAGGATCTGGCGGCGGAGCTGGGCTGGAGCTTCGACGCCCCGCCCCTCGCCTACTGCACGGACAATGCGGCGATGATCGCCCTGGCCGGCGCCGAGCGGCTGGCCCTGGGCCTCACCGACCCCCTCTCCGCCGAGGCGCGCCCGCGCTGGCCCCTCGACCCGGCCGCCGCCGCCGCCCGGCCGACCCACACCCCCGGCCGCAAGGGAGCCAAGGCATGAGCGAGACCTTCCGGACGGCGGGCGTCATCGGCGCGGGCGCCTGGGGCACGGCCCTGGCCCTGGTCTGCGCCCGGGCGGGGCTGGACGTCACCCTCTACGCCCGGGAGCCGGAGGTGGCGCAGGACGTCAACGCCCTCCACGAGAACCGGACCTTCCTGCCCGGCGTCGCCCTCGATCCCGCGGTCCGGGCGGTGTCCAGCCCTGCGGACCTCGCCGGCCGGGACCTCTACCTGAACGTCACCCCCGCCCAGCACCTGCGCTCGAGCCTCAGGGCCTTCGCCCCGGTGATCGCGCCGGGCGCGCCCATGGTCCTGTGCGCCAAGGGCATCGAACAGGGCTCGCTCAAGCTGATGACCGAGGTCCTCGCCGAGACCCTGCCGGACGCCCGGCCAGCCGTGCTGTCGGGACCCTCCTTCGCCGCCGAGGTGGCCCGGGGCCTGCCCACCGCCGTCACCCTCGCCTGTCCGGACGAGGCCCTGGGCGCCGCCCTGGCGAAGGCCGTGGCGGGTCCCGCCTTCCGGCCCTACGCCGCCGCCGACATGGTGGGGGCGGAGGTCGGCGGGGCGGTCAAGAACGTCCTGGCCATCGCCTGCGGCGTCTCCGAGGGGCGCGGCCTGGGTCGCTCGGCCCACGCCGCCCTCATCACCCGGGGCTTCGCCGAGCTGACCCGCATGGCGGTCGCCCTGGGCGGGCGGGCCGAGACGGTCGCCGGCCTCTGCGGCCTGGGCGACCTGGTCCTGACCTGCTCCTCGCCCCAGTCCCGGAACATGAGCGTCGGCCTCGCCCTGGGCCAGGGGAAGTCCCTGGAGGAGGCCCTGGCCGGCAAGGTCTCGGTGGCCGAGGGCGTGGCCTCCGCCCCCGCCATGCGCGAACTCGCGGCCCGCATCGGCGTCGAGGCGCCGATCTGCGAGGCCGTCGCCGCCATCCTCGCCGGGGAGGTCGGGGTCGAGGCGGCCATCACCGGCCTCCTGTCCCGCCCCCTCAAGTCCGAACGCTGAACCCTGAAAGGAGCTGCGCCCATGGGCCTCTACGTCCTGGTCTGCAACGACAAGCCAAACAGCCTCGACCTGCGCCTCGCCAACCGCGAGGCCCACCTCGCCTACGCCCGGGGCTTCGCCGGGCGGCTGAAGGTGGCCGGCCCGCTGCTGGACGAGGCCGGGAACATGGCCGGCTCCCTGCTGATCCTCGAGGCGGACAGCCTGGAGGACGCCCGGGCCTTCAACCTCGGCGACCCCTACCAGAAGGCCGGCCTCTTCGGCTCGGTCCAGGTGACGGCCTTCAAGGCGACCATCGGCGCGATCTGATGCGTCGTCCGCAGGCAGACAATCCGGCCGCGCCCCCGCCCGGCACGCGCCTCTGCGCCGTGAGCGAGCTGGCCGACCCCGGCGCCCGGGGCTTCCGGTTCAGGGCGGGCGAGGCCCTGTTCGCCGCCTTCCTGGTGCGCGAGGGCCAGGAGGTCAGGGGCTGGGTCGACTCCTGCCCCCACAACGGCTGGCCCCTGGCCGTGATGGACGACCGCTACCTGACCCGCACCGGGGACCGGATCCTCTGCGCGGCGCACGGCGCCGTCTTCCGCCTGGGCGACGGGGTCTGCACGGCCGGGCCCTGCGCGGGGGAGGCCCTGACGCCCTGGCCGGTGACCGTGCGCGCAGGCTGGGTCGAGACGGCCTGAGGCTCAGCCGGCCGGAGAGACCTCGGCGGCGAAGGCGGCGACCTCCTTCACCAGCCCCTCGGCCGCCAGCTTCACGAGCTCCCCGCCCTTCTCGGGCGTGGCCTGGGCGGGGTCGGACCCCATCCGGCCGTCCGGATAGCGGGCGCGGAAGTCCGCCGCCTCGCGGATCGGGCCGGTGGGGGCGACCGGCGGGGCGTAGTCGGCGGTCTTGATGGATCCGGGATAGGCCCACTGGGTCACCGCGATCTCCGAGGGGGTGGCGTGGCTGCCATGGCCGGTCGGGAACTGGCGGTTGGCCAGGGCGTTGACCCCCGGCAGGTCCCACCAGTTCCTCAGCTTCAGGGAAAAGCCCCGGGGCCGCTGGGCGAAGCTGGCCTCGGCGTAGAGCTCCGAGAAGGCGGCCTCGATGGTGGCGACATTCCCCCCGTGCCCGTTCAGGAAATAGATCCGCGTGAAGCCGTGGACGGCGAGGCTGCGGCACCAGTCGCCGATCGCCGCGATGAAGGTGCTGGGCCTGAGGGAGATGGTGCCGGGAAAGCCCAGGTGATGCTGGGCCATGCCGATGTTGAAGGTGGGCGCCACCAGCAGGTCGGCCCCCTTCTGCGCCTCGTGGGCGATGATCTCCGGGCAGAGCCAGTCCGTGCCGAGGAGACCGGTGGGCCCGTGCTGCTCGTTCGATCCGATGGGGACGACGATGGCCTTTGAGCGCTTGAGCTGGGCCTCGATCTCGGGCCAGGTCGACAGGTGCAGCAGCATGGGGATCTCCGGGGAACGCCCGCCGAGGCTAGCGGCCCGGGCGGCGGGCGCAAGCGGGCTGAAAATCCGCCGCCCCCGCTTCCCCCCGCCGCGCCGCCGCACTACTAGCTTTCAGGCGATGACCGCGAGGGAGGCATGGCGTGAGCGAAGGTGAAGTTTTCCCGGTTCCCGAGGCCTGGGCGAAGAAGACGCTGATGACGGCCGAAGGCTACGCCGCCGCGCTGGCGCGGGTCGAGAGCGACCCCGACGCCTACTGGATGGAGCTGGCCGGCCGCCTCGACTGGATCCGCAAGCCTGCCCGGACCAAGGACGTGTCCTTCAACCGCGAGGACTTCCACGTCCGCTGGTACGAGGACGGGGTGCTGAACGTCTCGGTCAACTGCCTGGACCGCCACATCGCCGAGCGGGGCGACCAGGTCGCGATCATCTGGGAGCCGGACGACGGCGAGAACGGGACCACCCTGACCTATCGCCAGCTGCTGGCCGAAGTCTGCCGGATGGCCAACGTCCTGAAGGCGAAGGGCGTGAAGAAGGGCGACCGCGTCACGATCTACCTGCCCATGATCCCCCAGGCGGCGGTGGCCATGCTGGCCTGCGCCCGGATCGGCGCCGTGCATTCGGTGATCTTCGGCGGCTTCTCGCCGGACAGCATCGCCGGGCGGATCCAGGACTGCGACAGCCGGATCGTCATCACCGCGGACGAGGGCCTTCGGGGCGGCAAGGTCATCCCCCTGAAGCGCAATGTGGACGAGGCCCTGAAGGACTGCCCGCAGGTCGGCGACGTCATCGTCATCCGCCGGACCCGGGCCGACGTGCCCATGACCGCCGGGCGCGACGTCTTCTATTCCGACGTCAAGGGGACGGTGTCGGACCAGTGCGATCCCGAGCCGATGAACGCCGAGGACCCGCTGTTCATCCTCTACACCTCCGGGTCGACGGGAAAGCCCAAGGGCGTCCTGCACACCACGGGCGGCTACCTGGTCTGGGCCTCCCACACCCATGAGCTGGTCTTCGACTACCGGCCCGGCGAAGTGTTCTGGTGCACGGCCGACGTCGGCTGGGTGACGGGCCATTCCTACGTCGTCTACGGGCCCCTGGCGAACGGGGCGACCAGCCTGATCTTCGAGGGCGTGCCCAGCTGGCCGGACAACTCCCGGTTCTGGCAGGTGGTGGACAAGCACAAGGTCGAGATCTTCTACACGGCCCCCACGGCCATCCGCGCCCTGATGCGCGACGGCGAAGGGCCGGTGAAGTCCACCTCCCGCGCCTCGCTGCGCCTGATCGGCACGGTGGGCGAGCCGATCAATCCCGAGGCCTGGCTCTGGTACCACCGGGTGGTGGGCGAGGGCCGCTGCCCGATCGTCGACACCTACTGGCAGACCGAGACGGGCGCCTGCCTGGCCTCTCCCCTGCCCGGCGCCACGGACCTGAAGCCGGGGTCCTGCGCCCGCCCCCTGCCCGGCGTGAAGTTCCAGATCGTCGACGCCGAGGGCAGGGTCCTGGACGGCGCGGTCAGCGGCAACCTCTGCATCACCGACTCCTGGCCCGGCCAGATGCGGACCGTCTATGGCGACCACCAGAGGTTCATCGACACCTATTTCTCGACCTATCCGGGCAAGTACTTCACCGGCGACGGCTGCCGGCGGGACGAAGACGGCTACTACTGGATCACCGGCCGGGTGGACGACGTCCTCAACGTCTCGGGCCACCGGCTGGGGACGGCGGAGATCGAGAGCGCCCTGGTCGCCCACCCCGACGTGGCCGAGGCGGCGGTCGTGGGCTACCCGCACGACGTCAAGGGCCAGGGCGTCTACTGCTTCGTGACCCTCAACGCCGACGTCACGCCCACCGACGTCCTGCAGGCCGACCTGAAGGGCTGGGTCCGGCGGGAGATCGGCGCCTTCGCCGCGCCGGACATCGTCCAGTTCGCCCCCGGCCTGCCGAAGACGCGGTCCGGCAAGATCATGCGCCGCATCCTGCGCAAGATCGCCGAGAACGACCTGTCGAACCTTGGCGACACCACGACCCTGGCGGACCCCGCCGTGGTCGACGACCTGGTGAAGAACCGCCAGGGCTGAGGCCGGCTTGGACCCGGCCCTCCCCGCAGCCCTCAGGGCGGCGATCGACCTGGCCCTCGAAGGCCAGGGCGGCGGCGGCCTGGCCCAGAGGGCGGGCAGGATCTCTGAAGGCTACCGGCAGGGGCGCGCGTCCTCTGTCCTGGTCAGGGACGGGTCCGACGCCCTCGCCTACGCCCTGACGCGGACGCCCGCCACCTACGCCGCAACCCGCCGGGCGCTGGAGGAGCTCCGGGTCCTGCGCCCCGGCTTTGCGCCCCTCAGCCTTCTGGACGCCGGCGCGGGTCCCGGCGGCGGAGGCTGGGCGGCGGTCGACGCCTTCGCCTCCCTTTCCGCCTGCACCCGGCTGGACCACAGCCCCGCCTTCCTCGCCCTGGCCGAGACCCTGTCCGCCCATGGCCCGGCCGTGCTCTCGGGGGCCTCGCGCCTGCAGGCCGACCTGGCGGACCCGGGCCTGGCGCCGCCGGAGGCCGACCTCGTCCTCGCCGCCTACGCCCTGACCGAGGTCGGGCCGGGACGCCTGGACGAAGTGGTCGGTCGGCTCTGGAGCGCCACGCGCGGGATCTTCCTGGTGATCGAACCCGGCACGCCCGAAGGCTGGCGGCGGGGGCTCCAGGTGCGCGCCCTCCTGGCGGCGGGCGGCGGGCGGATCGTCGGTCCGTGCCCGCACGCCGGGCCCTGCGGCCTGTCGGCGCCCGACTGGTGCCACTTCGCCCAGCGCCTGCCACGGAGCCGCGGGCACCGCCTGGCCAAGGGCGCGGAGGCCCCCTTCGAGGACGAGAAGTTCTTCTGGATCGCCGCCGAACGCCCGGGCGCGCAGGCGGGACCCGGCCCCGCGCGGATCATCGCCCCGCCCCGCGCCGGCAAGGCCGGGGTGCGTCTGCGGCTCTGCCAGCCGGATGGCCGGGTCGAGGATGTCGAGGTCACGCGCCGCGACCGGGCCACCTTCGCCCGCGCGCGCCGCCTTGGCTGGGGCGACGCCTTCCGCCGGCCGGAAGATCAGTAGGGCGGGGGCTGGCTGGCGGCGGCGTCGGCGCCCTGGATCAGGTCGCCGACCGCGTCCTGTCCCGCAGGGGTCTTGGCCGAGGGGGCGGGAGCCGGGGTCTCGGCCGCCGGCTTGGGCTTGTCCTCGGGCTTCGGCGGCTCGGCCTCGGGCTTCTTCTCTTCCTCCGGCTCGGGCTCCGGCGGCGGCGGAAGGTCGGTGGGCAGCGGCGTGACCTCCGGGGCCGCGACGGCGGGCGTCGAGGGGGAGGCCGGGGAAGACGGGGCCTCTCCGGGCAGGTAGGCGACGTCCCGCGCGCCCAGGATGCCGGAGACGAATCCGGCCAGGGCCATCAGAGCGATCACGAGGATCGCGATCTTCCTGAGACTGCGCGGCGCGGACCACATGTCTCCACTCCTAGAGCGCGTTCCGCGGGAGGGAAACCCGGTTTTGCACGCCACCGGTCCGCAGGGACGGGGCGGCCATCGAAGTAAACGCCTCTTAACCCTCCCGCGGCAAACTCGGGGCGGATCATCTGAGGGGCGGACCGACATGGCGCGGGCGGCGCGGAAACGGGGACTGGACAGGGGGCTTGAGATCGCAGGCGCGGCTTGGGGTCATTCTGTCGCGGCGCGGGCGCGGGGCGGCCTCGCGGCGGCGGCGGGCGTCGCCCTGGCCGTCGCCCTCGCCACCTGGAACGTCAGCGATCCGAGCTTCAACGCCTCGGCCGCCGCAGCGCCCCGCAACCTCCTCGGCGCCGCCGGCGCGACCCTCGCCGATCTCCTCCTGCAGGGGCTCGGCCTCGCCGGCGTCCTGACGGCGCTTCTCCTGCTGGTCCTCGGTCTTTCGCGACTGGCCGGGCCGGCGCCCGAAGCCGGGCGCACCGCCCTGCGCCTAAGGGCCCTGGCGGGCGTGCTCGCCATGGCGGGGCTGGCGGCGCTCCTGGCCTGGGCCCCGACGCCGGCGGCCTGGCCCCTCGCCCGCGGCCTTGGCGGCCTTGCGGGGGACGGTCTCCTGAACCTCGGCGGCGGGGCCCTGGCGGAGTTCAACGTCCCCTACGGGCGGGGGATCACCGCCGTGCTCCTCGGGGCGCTGGGCGCCTGGGGCATGATCTACGCCCTGGCCCTTCCGCGGCTGGACCTTGCGGCGGCGGGTGCGGGCCTTGCGGCCTGGTTGCGGAACCGGAGCCTCGCCTCCGCCGTGCGCTCGCCCTTCCAGCCGGATCCGGAACCCGCGCCGTCGGTCAAGCCCGCCAGGACCCGCAGAACCGCGCCGGCGGCGACGGTCCTCGAGGCCGATCCGGCGGACGGGGACGACGAGGCCATGGTCGCAGCGGCCGCCGCGCCGGAAGACGCGGCGCCGGTGGCCATCCGCCCGCCCAAGGCGGCGCGGGAGTCGGGCCGCGAGACCCGGGAGGCCCAGGGGGTCCTGGAGTTCGCCAAGGACGAAGGCTTCACACTGCCGGAGCTCTCCATGCTGGCCCGCTCCGGTCCCCGGGCGGCCCAGTTCGACGAGGCGGCCCTGCGCCAGAACGCCCAGCTCCTGGAGGGGGTGCTTTCGGAGTTCGGTGTGCGCGGCCAGATCGACCAGATTCGCCCCGGGCCTGTGGTCACTCTCTACGAGCTCGTCCCGGCCCCCGGTGTGAAGTCGGCCCGCGTGGTGGCCCTGGCGGACGACATCGCCCGGTCGATGTCGGTCGCCGCCTGCCGCGTGGCCGTGGTGCCCGGCCGGAACGCGATCGGCATCGAGCTGCCCAACGCCCGCCGGGAAACCGTCTACCTTCGCGACCTCCTGTCGAGCCCGGAATACGAGAAGACCGGACACGCCCTGCCCATGGCCCTGGGCGAGAACATCGGCGGCGAGCCCTACATCGCCGACCTCGCCCGCATGCCCCACCTGCTGATCGCCGGCACCACCGGCTCGGGCAAGTCGGTGGGGGTCAACGCCATGATCCTGTCGATCCTCTACCGCCTGCCGCCCGAGGCCTGCCGGTTCATCATGATCGACCCGAAGATGCTGGAGCTCAGCGTCTACGACGGCATCCCCCACCTGCTGGCCCCCGTGGTCACCGACCCGAAGAAGGCCATCGTCGCCCTCAAGTGGACCGTGCGCGAGATGGAGGACCGCTACCGGCTGATGTCCAAGATCGGCGTGCGCAACGTGGCCTCCTACAACGAACGGGCCAGGGAGGCGGCGGCCCGGGGCGAGCACTTCGAGCGGACCGTCCAGACCGGCTTCGACGACCAGGGCCGGCCCGTCTACGAGAGCGAGCGGATCGACCCGCGGCCCATGCCCTACCTGGTCGTGGTGATCGACGAGGTCGCCGACCTGATGATGGTCGCGGGCAAGGACGTGGAGGGCGCGGTGCAGCGGCTCGCCCAGATGGCGCGGGCGGCCGGCATCCACCTGGTCATGGCCACCCAGAGACCGTCCGTGGATGTCATCACCGGGACGATCAAGGCCAACTTCCCCACCCGGATCTCCTTCCAGGTCACCTCGCGGATCGACTCCCGCACCATCCTGGGCGAGCAGGGCGCCGAGCAACTGCTGGGCCAGGGCGACATGCTCTACATGGCCGGCGGCGGACGCATCACCCGCCTGCACGGGCCCTTCGTCTCTGATGGCGAGGTGGAGGCCGTGGCCCGTTTCCTGCGCGAGCAGGGCCAGCCCCAGTACCTCGAGGAGGTGACGGCCGGCGGCGACGACGAGGACGGCGACGGCGACTTCGGTGGGGGTGAAGGCGGCTCGGGGGATGACCTCTACGACCGCGCGGTGGCCGTGGTGACGCGGGACGGCAAGGCCTCCACCTCCTATGTCCAGCGCCGCCTGCAGATCGGCTACAACCGCGCCGCCTCGCTGATCGAGCGCATGGAGCGGGAAGGCGTGGTCAGTCCCGCCAACCACGCCGGCAAGCGCGAGATCCTCGCCCCGCCGCCGCCCTGAGCCGACCGCCGCGCGAGGGCCGCATTCCTCCGGCATTGACCGCATCGCCCGCCGGGACCATGTCGGCGGCCAGAGGACTTCCATGCCGACACGCCGAACCGCCCTGGCGGGCCTGACCGCCGCCGCCTTCCCCGCCCTGCCCGTCCTTGC
>JAPOKE010000078.1 GCA_029977805.1 Phenylobacterium parvum
TGATGGGGAGCAATTCCCTCTTTATTCCTCCCCAAACGAGGAAGGCGGAGCCCGTCAGGCGGCGGCGCCGGCGGCGAAGAGGGCTTCGATCTCGGCCTGGGAGTAGCCCAGTTCGGCGAGCACCTCGCGGGTGTGCTCCCCAAGGCCGGGGGGCGCGGGGCGGACGGGCTGGTCGGCGCCGGGGAAGCGGGCGGGGGCCGCCGGCGAGCGGAAGTGGCCGCCCTGGCCATCCTCGACATCGACCCATCCCCCGGCCGCCGCGACCTGGGGATCGGCGACCACCTCGGCAGGCGTCTGGACGGGCGCCCAGACCAGGTCTTCTCCGTCCAGGCGGGCCCGGACCTCGTCGAAGGTGAAGGCGGCGAAGGCGGCTTCGAGTTCCTGGACCAGGGCGGCGCTGTTGATGCGACGGGAACGCCCGTTGGCGAAGCGCTCGTCCTCCGCCAGTTCCGGCCGGCCGCAGGCCCGGGTGAGGGCCTTCCAGTCTGCGCCGCCCCCGCGGGGATTGAGCACGAACCAGTGGTCGTCGGAGCTGCGGTAGAAATTGGCCAGGGGATCGAAGGGATCGGTGCGGGGTCGGTTGGACGCCAGGCGCCCGAAGGCGAGCTGGACGGCCATGTCGGAGGAGACGGTGTAGACCCCCGTCGCCAGGAGGGAGGTCTGGACCAGCCGGCCCACCCCCGTCTGGCTGCGTTCGTAGAGGGCCGCGAGGATGGCCGAGACCGTCGCCATGGAGGTGGTGTGGTCGCCAACCCCGGTGCGCAGGATGAAGGGATCCGTGCCCTTCGGGGCGTGCATCCGGGCGACGCCGGAGCGGGCCCAGAAGGCGGTGACGTCGAAGCCGGGCAGGTGGGCGTCCGGCCCCTCCAGGCCGTAGCCCGTGACCATGGCGTAGACGAGCCGCGGGTTGTCCTTTCGGAGGGTCGCCTCGTCCAGTCCGGCCCGCTTCAGGGCCGCCGGGCGCACGTTCGTCAGGAAGACGTCCGCCGTGGCGGCGAGGCGTGCGAGGGCGTCCCGGCCTTCCGGGCGGGAGATGTCCAGGACGACGGCCCGCTTGCCCCGGTTGTCGACCGCGAAGGTCGGATTGCCGGCCACCGCGTTCTTGGTGTCGTTGAAGACGTGACGCATGGGATCGCCCTCGGGGCGCTCCACCTTGATGACGTCTGCGCCCCAGTCCCCAAGGATACCCGCCGCCCCGGGGGCTGCGATGTAGGAGGCGAACTCCACGACTTTCAAACCCTTGAGCAGCATTTCCTCATCCCTCCGGCGCCGGTTGCGAAGGCCTTTTCCCACGAATCCGGGCGCGGGCCGCGGTAAATTTTCGTTAAACCTGATACGGCATTAATGACCGCGCATGGAAGTGTCGGCGGCCCGTCGAACGCGGGGCGCTGCAGTGTTGGCGGGAGGCGGTCATCCGCACCATTCTCAAAGGCGCCACGCCGGAAGAGCGTGCCAAGGCCGCGGAGCAGGTGTGCCTGACTCTCGACCGCTCGCGCCTGACCGAAGAGGGTCGCCTCGCGGCCGAGGAAATCCTGCCCATCCTGGCCGATGACGCCTGCGAGCTGGTGCGCCGCGCCCTCGCCGTCACCCTTAAGGCCTCTCCCGCCATCCCCCGGCACATCGCCCTGAAGCTCGCCCGCGACGTGGACAGCGTCGCCCTGCCGATCCTGTCGGCTTCGCCGGCCTTCACCGACGAGGACCTGGCCGAGATCGTCCGCCTGGGCGGGCCCGCCCGGCAGGTGGTGATCGCGAAGCGCCCCAAGGTCTCCTCGACGGTGTCAGAATCCATCGTCGACCACGGCGTCCAGCGCGCCATCGAGGCGGTCTGCGCCAACGACAACGCCGAGATCCCCGAGCGCTGCCTCCAGAGGGTCGTCGAGCGCTTCGCCCGGTCGGAGTCCGTGTTGAGCGCGGTGGCCTATCGCCGCACCCTTCCGCTCTCGGTCACCGAGAAGCTGGTCAAGCTGGTCAGCGATGCGGTCCTCGACCACCTGGTCAGCCATCACGAGATCCCGCCGGACATCGCCGTCGCGATCGCGCTTGGGGCCTACGAGCGGGCGACCATCGACCTCGTCGACCAGGCGGGCCTGACCGGCGATCCGGCCCGCTTTGTCTCGCACCTGCGCCGCCATGACCGGCTGACGCCCTCCCTGCTCCTGCGCGCCCTGGCGAACGGCCACATGGCCTTCCTCGAGCATGGCCTTTCCGAGCTCGCCGAGGTCCCGCACCGCCGCGCCCGGCTCATGATCCACGACGCCGGCCCGCTGGGCCTGAGGGCCGTCTACGAGAAGGCCCACATGCCGATGCGCCTCTATCCGGCCTTCCGGGCGGGGGTCGACGCCTGGCGGGCGCTGGAGTCCGAGGGCGGCCCGCTCGACAGGGAGCGCCTCCAGACCCTGATGCTCGAGCGTTTCCTCAGCAGCGATGCGGTGGAGTTCAACGTGCTGCAGGAAGATCTCGCCTACCTGCTGGAACGCCTGGACCGCCAGCTCTCGCAGGACGGTCCCGAGGCGGCGCGCTCGGCCTGAGCAAGGTCCTGCGGGCTTGCCAGCCCGCGGCAAGGCGTCCCATCATCGGCGCATGACCGACACAGCCCCCCGGATCGCCCCCGACAGCGCCATCAAGCCCGCCGCCACCATCCTCCTGCTCCGCGACGCGCCGGAGTTCGAGGTGCTGATGGTCAAGCGGCACCACCAGATCGACTTCGCCTCCGGCGCCCTGGTCTTCCCGGGCGGCAAGAGCCACGAGCGGGACCACGCCGAGGCCTGGTCGCAGTACGCCCTCGGCTTCGGGGACTTCGACGAGGTGCAGCGGCCCCTGCGGATCGCCGCCATCCGGGAGGTCTTCGAGGAAGCCGGGATCCTGCTGGCCCGGACCCCGGACGGCGAGATGTTCCGCGGCGAGGCGGCGCCGATGGACATCCGCAAGGCCGTGGACGCCGGGGACCTGTCCTTCCTGGACGTCGTCCGGGACCTCGGGGTCCGGCTGGACCTCAGCTCGCTGACGGTCTTCGCCCGGTGGATCACGCCGCCGCTGACGCCCAAGCGGTTTGACACCTGGTTCTATGCGGTCCGGGCGCCCGAGGACCAGCTCGCCGCCTGCGACGGCCGGGAGACGGTCGACGCGGAGTGGATCGCCCCGCGCGAGGTGCTCAACCTCGCGGACAGCGGCGCCCGCAAGGTGATCTTCCCCACCCGCATGAACGTGCAGTTGCTGGCCGAGGCCTCAAGCGCCGAGGACTGCATCGCCCGCGCCCAGGGGCGCACGCTGGTCACGGTGCTTCCGAAGATCGAGGATCGCGATGGGGGCAAGGTGCTCACCCTGCCGCCGGACGCCGGCTATGGCGACGTCGCCGAGCCCCTCGACCGGGTGATGTAGCCGTTTTCAGGCGCCGGGGTCGAAGGTTGCGACCTGGGCCTCGAGCTCCTTCACCAGGACCCGCCCGACAGGGTCGTCATCCGACCGGATCTGGTTGCGCGCGGCGGCCTTGATGGCCTCCACGTGGACCTCGATGAGGGGCAGGGGGGAGGCGAGGCGCTTTTCCGGTCCATCGATCAGCCGGCAGAGCGTGCCGGCGATCTGCGAGATGATGGGATAGCCGTAGGTCGTCCCCAATCCCTTGAGGTCGTGGGCCCGGTGGTACAGGGCCTCCATGCTCAGGTCCGAGCGACCCTTGGACTGGACCAGCGACATGGCGCTGTCCAGCTTGGTGATCTCGACCTTCAGCCATTCCTCGAAGTTCACCGACATGGCCGCCAGGGCGGCCTCGGCGCGGGCCACGGCGTCGGGGTCTATCCGGAGGCGCCTGTTGCTGGCGGACGACATGTGAAGTCCTGTTTCCGAAGATGACGTGACGTTGCTGTCCTACGCCAGGGGCGGTTAACGACCCGTGCAGGGGTCAGACGGAAAACTGCTCGGCAAGCACGCGTTCCTTGAGGCTGCGCCCGGCGTCGAAGAGCATGGTCATCGACGCCTCCCGGTCTTCCGAGACATGCACCTCGACGACGTCGCGGACCTCGAAGTTGTCGGCCACGGCGCTGACCGGCCGCTTGGCCGGCTCCAGCACCTGGAAGCAGACCCGCGCCGCGTGGGGCAGGAGGGCTCCCCGCCAGCGCCGGGGACGGAAGGCGCTGATCGGCGTGAGGGCGAGCACCCGGGCCTCGAGGGGAATGATCGGGCCATGGGCGGAGAGGTTGTAGGCCGTCGAACCGGCCGGGGTGGCGACAAGGGCGCCGTCGCAGGACAACTCGGCCAGCCTCTCGGTGTCGTCGATGAGGATCCGCAGCTTGGCGGTCTGGCGGGTCTGGCGCAGGAGGGAGACCTCGTTCACGGCCATGGCCGTGAAGCGCCGGCCGCCGGAGTCGATCGCGGTCATGACCAGGGGGTGGATTTCGGCGTGCTCGGCCGCGGCGATCCGGGCCGGCAGGTCTTCCTCCTCGAAGTCGTTCATCAGGAAGCCGACCGAGCCGCGGTTCATGCCGTAGATCGGCGTGCGCCGGGCCAGGGGCAGGTGCAGGACCTCGAGCATGAATCCATCGCCGCCCAGGGCGACGATCACGTCCGCGTCCCCCGGCGGGACGTCCCCGTAGCGCTCGGCCAGGCGATCGCGCGCCTCCACGGCCTCCGGCCGGTCGCTGCTGAGGAAGGCCAGCCTGGGGCGGGCCTGCGGGGGCGGGGAGGTCACGTCCGGTCCCTTCAGATCTCGGCGATCGCGCGGCGGAAGGAGGCGGTCGCGGCCGACGGGCTGGCCCGGGTGAAGATGGCCATGGCGCGCTTGTCGCCCTCGACGCCGCCGCCGGGCAGGCCGTTGTTGAGGTTGCGGACCTGGGCGAGGAGGCTGGGGAAGACGGTCCTGTCCACCCCGACCGCGGCGCAGGCGAGGGCGAGGATCTCCGGCCGGTTGCTGTCGAGCGCCTTGCGGACGTCGCGCGCCTCGAACCGGCCCAGGGTGGCGAGGGCGGCGGTGAAGAGCGACAGCCGGCGGTCCTTGAGGGCCTTGACCAGGAAGCCCGGCCGCAGCTGGCCGGACATGTCGAGCTTGGTGACGAGCTGGCGGTCGCTGCGCTCCTCGTCGGTCTCGGACGGGCCCATGGCCTGCAGGCGGGGCCCCGTCGCCTTGCCGGCCTTCGCCTCGTCGACCGACTGGGCCAGAGCCCGGTCGAGCGCCCGGGTGTCGAGGTCGAACTTGGCCGCGAGGGACTTGCGAAGGGTGTCGCCCACCCAGGCGTAGAGATAGCCGGCGAGCTCGTCGTTGAGCCCGGGATGCTCCGAGAGCGGCTGGTGGAGGGCCGCGACGGCCTCGGCCTTGTGCACGAGGTCGAACAGGTGGTCCTGGGAGACCGAGGCGGTCTCGTTCTCGACCAGGGCGGTCATGACCTCGGGCTTGGCCGCCTTGATGATGGCCTCGACGACGGTCGGGCTGATCTGGGGACGCCGCGCGACCTCGACCTGGTGCTCGAGGGTCGCCTCCACCAGGATCCGGACCAGGTCGGGATCCTTGAGGATCGGGCTCCGGGCGATGATCGGCCGGGCGATCTCGATGTCGTCGAAGGACAGGATGTTGATCAGGGCGGAGGGCGCCCAGTCCGCCGAGGCGATCTTCTCGGCCAGCCTCAGGCGGATGTCGTACTCGGCCTGGAACACGAGGTCGAAGAAGACCTGGGACAGGAGGGCCTGGACCCGGGGCAGGCGCAGTTCCTCGGAATTCCCGTCGCAGAGGTCGACCAGGCGAATGAGCAGCCGCTCGCGATCCGCCATTTCGCGGCTCTTGGCGAGGGACATGATCTCGTCCACCCTGTCGCCCAATGCCTCGTCTCCGCAGGTGGCCCGTTTGACGGGTGACGCAGGCCTTTCCGGCCGCGACCCTCCGCCAGCGCAATCGCCGGTGGCGAAGCTATAGAACAACCTGAGCGGAATGTTGAGGCATGTCATGTCTTCCGACTTCATCCTGAGCCTCGACCAGGGCACGACCTCCACCCGGGCCATCCTCTTCGACCGCGCCGGCGCGGAGGTGGCCAGCCTCGCCGAGCCCCTGGCTCAGCATTATCCCGGCGACGGCGAGGTGGAGCACGACGCCGCCGAGATCTTCGCCGCCTCCGTGAAGGTGATGCGCGGGGTGCTCGAGAGGGCCGGGCGGTCGGCGGCGGACGTCGCGGCCATCGGCGTCACCAACCAGCGCGAGACGGTGGTGGTCTGGGACCGCCGGACGGGCGAGCCCGTGGGCCGGGCCCTGGTGTGGCAGGACCGCCGCACCGCGCCGGCCTGCGAGGCGCTGAGGGCGCGGGGCGTGGAGCCGAGGGTGACCGCCCTGACCGGACTCCTGCTGGACCCCTACTTCTCGGCGACCAAGCTGGCCTGGATCCTCGACAGCCAGCCGGGGCTGAGGGCGCGGGCGGAGGCCGGCGACCTGCTGGCGGGCACCATGGACTGCTGGGTGATCTGGAAGCTGACCGGCGGGGCCGTGCACGCCACGGACGCGACCAACGCCTCGCGGACCCTCCTCTTCGACATCCACGCCCAGGACTGGTCGGACGAGCTGCTCGACCTGTTCGGCGTGCCCCGGGCGCTCCTGCCCCGGGTCCTGGACTGCGCGGCCGACTACGGGACCACCCTGCCGGAGCTGCTGGGCGGGCCGGTGGCGATCCGCGGGGTCGCCGGCGACCAGCAGGCGGCGCTGATGGGCCAGGGCTGCATCCGCCCCGGCGAGATGAAGGCCACCTACGGGACGGGCTGCTTCCTGCTCCTGAACACCGGGGAGACGGCGCCGCGGTCCTCGGCCCGGCTGCTGACGACGGTGGCGGCCCGGCTGGGCGGGCGGGCGACCTACGCCCTCGAGGGCTCGATCTTCGTCGCCGGCGCCGCCCTGCAGTGGATCAACGAGGGGCTCGGCGTGCCGGGCGGCGGGGCGGCGGTCGAGGCCCTTGCCCAGCGCGCGCGGCCCGGACATGGCGTGACCCTGGTGCCGGCCTTCACCGGCCTCGGCGCGCCCTGGTGGGACCCGGACGCCCGCGGCGCCCTGCTGGGCATGACCCGCGACACCGGCCTGGCCGAGATCGCCGACGCCGCCTTCGAGGCCGCGGCCTTCCAGACCCGGGACCTGATCGAGGCCATGCGGCTGGACGCGCCGGCGGCCTTCGGGCCCGAGGCGGAGCTCCGGGTGGACGGCGGCATGTCGCGCTCGGCCTGGTTCTGCCAGAAGCTCGCCGACCTGACCCGCACGCCTGTGGGCCGGGCGGCCTACGAGGAGACCACCGCCCTGGGCGCGGCGCTCTTCGCCGGCCTGGGCTGCGGGCTCTATGACAGCCCCGCCGCTGCGGCGGCGGCGCGTCCGGCGACGACCCGGATGGCCCCCGACGGCGGTGCGGAGGCCGCTGACGCCGCCTATGCCGGCTGGCTGCGCTCGGTCTCGCGCATCCGGTCAGACACCTAGCGGCGCGGCCCGGCCTTGACCTTTGCGGTCGCCGGGGCGACGCTTGACCCGAAGAAGTCTCAGGGAGGCCGCCATGGCTGACGGTTCGCTTGCGGGCATTGTCTCGCTCAAGGGCAAGGTGAGCGAGGAGGAGTGGCAGGCCCGGGTCGACCTGGCCGCCCTGTACCGTCTGGCCGCCCTGCACGGGTGGGACGACATGATCTACACCCACATCTCGGCGCGGATCCCCGGGCCGGAACACCACTTCCTGATCAACCCCTACGGCATGCTGTTCGACGAGATCACGGCCTCGTCCCTGGTGCGCATCGACGTGGAGGGCAACATCCTCCAGGAGACGCCCTACTTCATCAATCCGGCGGGCTTCACCATCCACTCGGCGGTGCACATGAACCGCGAGGACGCCCACTTCGTGATGCACCTGCACTCGGACCAGGGCGCGGCGGTGTCGTCGCAGAAGGAGGGGCTGCTGCCCCTGTCGCAGCATTCGCTGATCTGCCTGCCGCACCTCGCCTACCACGACTACGAGGGCATCGCCCTGAACCTCGACGAGCGCGAGCGTCTGGTGGCGGACCTGGGCGACAAGTCCCTGATGCTGCTCAGGAACCACGGTACCCTTGCCCTGGGCGAGACGGCCGCAGAGTGCTGGAACGGCATGTTCTTCCTCGAGCGCGCCTGCAAGCAGCAGGTCATGGCCCTGTCCTGCGGCCGCGAGAACGTCCTGATCGCCCCCGAGGCGGCTCAGGAGGAGGTTCGCCGGCAGGTCGGTCGGGGCATCGGCGGGAAGCTCGGCTGGCCGGGCTGCCTGCGCAAGCTCGACCGCGAGATGCCCGGCTACGACGCCTGATCCCGGCCCGCACGCCCGTTTCGTCCGTCCGCCTTCGCCTCCAGGGTGGACGCGGGGGAAGCCTGCGCCTAGGAAGCGGGCTTAATTCTCGCTGACGGCCCAGGATTCGTCGGGGCCCCGGAGTTCATGCGCACGTGCTCAGGCGGCACTTCTTTCTCGCCCTCGCGGTCGGCGTCGTACTGCTCATGCTGGTGGCCGGGGGACTGAAGGTCTTCTCCGGCGGCAAGGGAGGCGCTGACGGCGCGTCCCAGGCCGCGGCCGCGGGCGGCAAACCTGGCAAGGGCAGGGGCGGGCCGGGCGGCCCGCGTGGCGAGGTGCCGCAGGTTTCCCTCGTCAGCCCCGGCAACCGGACCTTCACCGAGCGTCTCGAACTCCTTGGCGTCGCCAAGGGCCGTCAGTCCGTGACCCTGTCGGCGGCGACCACCCAGCTTGTCAGCCGGGTCCTTTTCACCCCGGGCCAGAGCGTGGCCAAGGGGCAGGTCCTCGTCGAGCTCAAGACCACCGAGCAGGACGCCGCCCTGGCCCAGGCCCGGGCCCGTGAGGTCCAGGCCCGGCGGGCCTACGAGCGCTGGCGCACCCTCGGCGAGCAGGGCTATGCCTCCGTCGCGGCGGTGGACCAGTACGAGGCCGCCTGGAAGAGCGCCCGCGCCGATGTCGGCGCCGCCGAGGCGCGGCTTGGCGACCGGGTCATCCGGGCCCCCTTCGCCGGCGTGGTCGGCCTCTCGGACATCGCCCCCGGCGCCGTCATCAACCCGGGCGCCGCCATCGTGACCCTGGATGACCTGTCCGCGGTCCGGGTGGACTTCCAGGTCCCCGACCGCTTCCTCTCCGCCGTGAAGGAAGGCCAGGCCCTGACCGCGACCGTGGACGCCTGGCCGGGCGCCCGGTTCGACGGCCGGATCGTCCGCCTCGACACGCGGATCGACGAGCGCACGCGCGCCCTGACGGCGCGCTCGGAGTTCGCCAGCCCTGGCGGCAAGCTCAAACCCGGCATGATGCTCAGGGTCGGCGTCAGCCAGGGCGTCCGCACGGCACTGGCCCTGCCGGAGTCCGCCGTGGCGGTCCAGGGCGAAGGCGCCTCGGTGTTCGTCGTGGTCGAGGAAGCCGGCCGGATGAGCGTCCAGCAGAAGCCGGTGGTCGCCGGCCTGCGCCAGGACGGCTGGGTCGAGATCCTTGAAGGGGTGACCCCCGCGGACCGCGTGGTCGCCGACGGG